>NZ_WWRZ01000002.1:0-399598 GCF_009875595.1 Eggerthella sp. BIOML-A1
CCCCCCCCCCCCCCCCCCCCCCCCCCCCCCCCCCCCCCCCCCCCCCCCCCCCCCCCTCACCGAAGACCGATTTTTCTGTTGCTAAACTGAAACCGTGCTATTATCATGAGGACGGAACAGACGAGCGCTCCGGCTCAATTGAGTGTTGAAGAGATTCGCGACGAGCGAGACGGACGGTTAGGAAACGCATTTTCCCTATGGGATTCGACGACAACAACAGACAGACGGCTTCGGGTCGCCATGGTGCCTCCGCTTCGCGCGGAGGTTCTCACGCCTATGGGCAACCTCCCGCGGACGGTTTCGGTCAGGCTCCCCATGGCAGCCGGCCTTATCCGCAGGGCGGTGGGTACGCTTCGCGCCCGACGGGGCAGACGCCGTATCCAAACCAGCGACCGGCGAACTACGGCTACGCTTCGCAAGCTGACGAGATCGTGCGCGTGCGCAAGAAGCGCAAGAAGCACACCAAGCTGAAGCGGGCGGCGCTTATCGCGCTCGCCGTCGTCGTGGTGCTCGTGGGCGGCGTCGCCGCGTACGGCGCTTGGTACACGAGCAGCCTCGCCAGCAACATGGCGCTCGACGCTCAGGAGCAAAGCGAGTTGAGCAGCGTTCTCGCCCCCTCCGATTCCCAGATGGAGCCGTTCTACGTGCTGCTGGTGGGCTCGGACAACTGGGAGACGTACGGGGAGCGCTCCGACGCCCTCGTGCTCGTGCGCATCGATCCGGTGGGCCACGTCATCACCATGGTGTCGGTTCCGCGCGACACGCCGTACGAGTACAACGGCAAGGTCGAGAAGATCAACCAGATGTTCGCCGTGAACGGGGCGGCTGGCGCCGTTACAGCGGTGCAGGACCTCACCGGTGTGAAGATCTCCGACTACGTGGAAATCGAGTTCGCCGGGTTGGCCGAGTTCGTGGATTCGATCGGCGGCATCTACGTGGACGTGCCCTACACCATCGACTACCAGGTGTACACGCAGGATCAGGCGCCCGTCCATATCGAGGCCGGCAACCAGCTGCTCAACGGCGAGCAGTGCGTGGCGCTTGCCCGCATGCGCACCGCCTATGGCGACGACCAGGAGGCCATCCGCCAGTCGAACGTGCGCGCGATGGCCATGGCGCTCATGAAGAACGTGCTGCAAGCTCCTCCGGTCGAGATCCCCGGCCTGATCCAAAACCTCTCCCAGTGCGTGTCTACGAGCATCGACTTGCAGACGATGATCTCGCTTGCGACCGATTTCGCACAGGCGGGCAACCCCACCATCTACACGTGCACCGGTCCGTACAAGGGCGACTTCATGGAGGAATACGGCGGCCTGTGGCTGTGCTACGAGGATCCCGAGGGTTGGGCTACACTGATGAAGGCGGTCGACGCCGGCGAGAATCCCGAAGCTGCCGAGACCACCGTTAACGGCAAGTAAGCAAGCAGCGTACGTACGACGCTGAAGAGAAAGACGAACGAATGACACTGCTCGAACTATTCAAACTGCTGCGCAAGCACCTGGCCCTGGTGGTGGTGCTGCCCGTCGTGCTCGCGATCGCGACGGCAGGCTTCAGCTGGGGCCTCATGCAGAACCAGTACACGGCCACGGTGTCCGTGTACGTGCTGACTGCGAAGGACGACGCGAGCTCTTCGAGCACCACCGCGTACAACGACCTCACCGCCAGCCAGCTCATGGCGAACGACATAGCGACTTTGGCGAAGTCGGAGACCGTGCAGAAGCGCACGGCCGAGGCTCTTGGCATGTCTTCGCTCAGCGGATACAAGATTTCCGTCGAAGCGGGCACCACCACGCGCGTCATCAGCATCTCGGTGACGGCGGGCAAGCCCGATGCGGCTGCCATCGTCGCCAATGAGATATCCACCGTTCTGTCCACCACCGCGCAAAGCGTCATGGGCGTCGAGAGCGTCAACGTGGTCGACGCGGCCGAGGTTCCCACGGATCCGTCGGGCCCGCCGCGCGCCATGTACACGGCGGTCGCGTTCCTCGCGGGCATCTTCCTGGCAGTGGCCATCGTGGTGGTGCTGGATATGTTGAACACGCGGGTGCGCAACCCTGAAGAAGCTGAAGAACTGCTGGGCATTCCGGTCATCGGCCGTATCCCCACGATCAAGGGTTAGGAGGGTATAGGCCATGGCTAAGAAAAAGAAGCAGGCGTCCAACATGCTCGAGGTGCAGAACGCGGCGAAGACGCTTTTTGCGAACATCCGCTTCATGTCGCCCGACAACCCCATCCGCTCCATCGTCATGACGAGTTCGGTGCCGAACGAGGGCAAGTCCACGTGCTCCGTGGAGCTGGCTCGCGCTATCGCCACGTCGGGCAAGACGGTGCTGCTCGTGGAGGCCGATATGCGCCGTCGCACGCTTGCCAGCCTGCTGAACGTGCGTCCTGCGGCGGGCGTGTACGCCGTCCTCACCGATGCGGCACCGCTCAAGACGGCCGTCACGCCGACGCAGACTCCCAACCTGTTCTTCCTCGACGTCGAGCCGAACATACCCAACCCGGCCGACATCATCTCGTCCAAGCGGTACCAGAAGCTGGTTGCCACGCTGGAGGACAGCTACGATTATGTGATTTACGACATGCCGCCGGTCGGCACCTTCGTCGATGCCGCCATCCTGTCCACGTTGGTGGACGGCACGGTGTTGGTGGTCAAGCCCGGCTCGACGAAGCGTTCCGAGCTGGTGGACGCGTGCGAGCAGCTGAAGAAGGCCGATGCCAACATCCTCGGCATCTGCGCCACGTTCTGCGAAGGCACCGGTTCCGAATACTATTACGCGTACTACACCAAGGACGGCAGCCGCGTGAAGGATGACGGCGACGTTTCCGCGCTGCAGGCCGAGACGCGCACGCCGGTTCCCACGGCCGGGCGCCGTGCGCCCCGCGGTGCGCAGGGCAGCCCCGTTCCTGCAGGCGGTCGCGGCGGATTCGCTAAGGATCCCGTGGCAGGAAGAGGGCGTAGGGCCTGATGAGGGATTTGCATTGCCATATCCTTCCCGGCGTCGACGACGGTGCGCGCAACCTGGACGAGTCTCTGGCCATGCTGGAGGCCGCCAAGGCTGCGGGAATCACGTCTATCGTGTGTACCCCGCATGTGCGCGATCCCTACTTCGACTACGACGCGATGTGGGATGCTTACGAGTTGCTCGTGGCGCACGCTGACGGGTTCCCGCTGACGATGGGCTTCGAGGTGAACCATTCCAAGCTTATGCAATTGGGCATGGAATGGGCCGAGCATCTGCACTTCGACGGCACGAACGAGTTTTTATTGGAGCTGTCTACGAGGGCGGGCAAGCCCGACTTCGAGATATACGAACGGACCATCTTCGAACTGCAGGGGATGGGCTACCAAGTGATCATCGCTCATCCCGAGCGCTATCGCGCCATCCAGGAGGATGTCGAGGTGGCGCGCGGTCTGGTGAAGATGGGTTGCAAGCTGCAAGCGTCGGCCGATTTCATTGCCGGCGGTCGCATGGGAGCCGAGCGCAAGCCCGCCAAGCGCCTGTTCGACGAGAACCTGTACGCGTACATCGCAAGCGATGCGCATCGGGTGGAGCACTACGGCTACTTCGCCGAAGCGAAGCGGACGTACCGAACGCGAGGAGCGCATGCGCGTCTGTAGGTTCGGTTTGACGGCTTCCTGCCGTTAGGCCACAGGTTCGACCTGTGATCTAACGGCAGGAAACTGCACCGCTGCAAGCTCTGGATACGACAGGGCGATGTGTGAAAAACACGGCAGCATACATATCTTGAGGAAAGCGGGATCGTCGCTGGGTACGCGTTCCGGATCGATCAAGAGGATGCATATCGTTGTTGCGTTTTGGCCTGAATGGCTAGGGCGAAGCCGTATCTTTATTTCGTCTTGCCAGGGAGGTGATGGCATTGTGGTACGTCGTGCAAACGGTCGGCGGCCAGGAAAAGCACGTGCTTGACCTGATCAACAAGCTTGTCGACGAAGAGCTGATCCAAGAATCCTTCATCCCCCAGTACGAAGTCAAAAAGCGCATCCAGGGCGTATGGAAAATGCGTTCAGAAGTGCTGCTACCTGGTTATATTTTCGTAATAACAGACCAGCCTGGAAAGCTGCGTGAGGCGTTGCGAAGCGTCCCCAAGTTCACTAGGCTCCTCGGCAACAACGATGTGTTCACTCCTCTCGACGATCAAGAAGTCGCCTTCATCAACGCGTTCACCAAGCCTGACCACCGCGTGGTCGAGTTCTCGAGCGGCGTGATGGAAGGGGACGAGATCGTGATCCTCAACGGCCCGCTGATGAACCAGACGGGTCTCATCAAGAAGCTCGATCGCCACAAGCGCCTGGCGTATCTGGAGATAGAGATTCTTGGTCGTGTGAAAACCGTCAAAGTCGGATTAGAGATTGTTCGAAAGAAACCCTGACAAATCAATAGACGTAACCGCCGACGGAGCCGTCGCGCTGGTAGACGACTTCGCAACAGCGGGGGAGCAAGAGGAGATTTCCACGCCCCCAATGTCTGATAAGCGCGGTTATGTAAAGTCGAGCGAACTCGAGGCTTCCGACCTCGCTTTTCTAGCGCCGGAGCTCACGAGCGAGGCCGAGGGCCCGGTCCGGGCGCCGGCCCGCGCCGACGGGCGCTGGGGCTACCGCTTCGTGAAGCGCGCCTTCGACATCGCCTTCTCGCTCGTCGCGATCGCCGTCCTCCTGATCCCCTCGATCGTCCTGTGCGCCGCCATCCGCCTCGAGAGTCCGGGCAACCCCCTGTACTCGCAGAAGCGCGTCGGCCGCATCGGCCGGGACGGCCAGATCCGCACCTTCGACATGTACAAGTTCCGCTCCATGCACAAGGACGCCGACGAGCGCCTGGCGGAGCTCGCCGACCTGAACGAGGCCGACGGCCCGCTCTTCAAGATCAAGGACGACCCTCGCGTCACGCGCATCGGGAAGTTCATCCGCAAGCACTCGGGCTTCGGTAATAATAGGGACACCGGGCGACGGGGAGTCGACCAAATCCTTATCGCGTTCAGCAAATTCCTCACTTGACCTGCAATTATGCGAGCGTCGCCCGGGACTCTGCTGTTTCGCTAGAACCCAGTATAAGCGATTTCAATTCTTGTCTGTAGTTGTTTTTCGGGATGCTCGAGGTGTTTTCAACCGTACGTTCACTCGCATTTCATCACTTGTTCCCTCCGCTCCATTACGGGGCTACGCAGAGGGGTGTTCTTCTTTCCTCTCCATTTCGAAGGCGGTGAGATGCAATGACGGAGGCGAATGCTGCCGCAGAGTTGCGTAGCGAGCACATGGGGCATGTCGTAACTACCATTGATTTCGACGACCCGCTCCAGGAGCTTAAGGCTGAAGAACCGGAGGAGGCTCACGAGGAGCTAAAGCTGGGTACGCCGGAGTTCGCCGCCAGGTGCAGAAAGTTAGGCCACCGCTCGTTAGGCTATCGGTTTCTGAAACGCTTCTTCGACGTAGTGTTCAGCCTATGTGTCGTCGTCGTGGGTCTCATTCCCAGTTTGTTCCTCTCTATAGCCATTGTCATAGACACTAAGGGCTCACCGATCTATTCGCAGGTTCGTGTGGGCAAGTGGGGCGAGCCCTTCCGAATTTACAAGTTTAGGACCATGGTCGCTGACAGCGACAACGTGGAGAAGTACTTCACTCCCGAGCAGCTTGAAGTGTGGAAGAGGGAGCGAAAGGTCGATAACGACCCTCGGATTACGAGACTCGGATGCGTCCTTAGGGCCACCAGCATTGACGAGACCGTACAGTTCCTCAACGTGCTGCTCGGCCAGATGTCCGTCGTCGGGCCGAGGCCGATAACCGAAGAAGAGCTGTACAGCCACTTCACCGAGGCGGAGCGCGCCATCCTTCTTTCCGTTTGCCCAGGTATCACAGGAGCATGGCAGTCCGGGCCACGCAACGAAGCGACGTTCGAGTCCAAAGAGCGTCAGCGCATTGAACTCGGGTACGTCCGCAATCGCGGTCTTGCCGAGGACATGCGTTGCATTCTCGGCACCTTCGGCGTGATGTTCGGCCGAAGGAGGTCGGGGAGATGAGTCTGCGAATTCTCATGGTGTGCCAGCACTACTGGCCGGAGCAATTCCAAATTACTGACATATGCGAGGAGCTCGTTCGCCGTGGGCATGAGGTGACCGCGCTCGTGGGTATCCCCAACTACCCGACCGGCGTCGTGCCCGACGAGTACCTCGACGGGAGGAGTCGCGAGCAGGAGCGCAACGGCGTCCGTATCGTGCGGGCCGAGGAGGTGCCGAGGAAACCCGGCGTGATCGGCCTCGCGCGGAACTACTGGAGCTACATGCGCGGGGCGGACAGGAGGCTCCGCGACCTGGAGGGCCGCTACGACGTCATCCTCGCCTATCAGCTCTCTCCGGTCCTAATGGTTGAGCCCGCGATGCGTGCCAAGCGCCTCTTCGGCGCACCCGTGCTCTTGTACTGCGCCGACATCTGGCCCGACGCCGTGAGGGCGATGCTGCCCGACAGGCTCTCCTTCCTCGCACCCGCCGTTAGCGCCGTCAGCACCTGGATATATCGGGGCGCGGACGCGATAGCCACCAACTCACGCGCCTACATCGACTGCTTCGAGCGGGTCCACGGGGTCGAGCGCTCGCGCTGCCGCTACGTTCCGCAGTACGCGGACGACTCCTACCTGGACATGGACCTGTCCGCCGGGTCGTCGGACAAGGCGCGGTTTATGGTCATGGGCAATATCGGTAAGCTCCAGTACCTGCGGGTTCTCATGGAGGCGGTCGACATGCTTAAGGGCCGCGGGGACTTTGAGCTCCATGTCGTGGGCACCGGCTCCGCGATCGGCGAGCTTGAGTCGTTCGTCGCGGGACACGGGTTGGAGGGCCTCGTCGTGTTTCACGGCCGCCACCCGGTCGAGGAGATGCCCTCTTTCTACCGGATGGCGGACGCCTGCGTGCTCACGCTGCACGTGCCCGGCGCCCCCTGGATCAGCTCGACGCTGCCGAGCAGGCTTCAGGGTTACATGGCGGCGGGAAAGCCCGTGCTGGCGGCGGTGGACGGGTCGGCGGCGGAGGTCATCGCGGAGTCGGGGTGCGGCGTCGCGGTGCCCGCGACCGACAGCACGGGGCTGGCGGCTCTCATGGCCGACTTCATTGACAACAGGGGGAGGTACACGGCGTGCGGCGAACGCGGCCGCGCGTACTTCCGGGAGAATTTCACGCGGGGCAGGTACATGGACGAGATGGAGTCTCTGCTCGCGGAGACGGCGAAAGGAAGATAGATGGGAACCGACGCGTTCAGCGGCAAGACATTGATGATAACCGGGGGCACCGGCAGCTTCGGCAACACCGTGCTCAAGCACTTCCTGGAGAGCGACATTGCGGAAATCCGCATCTTCAGTCGGGATGAGAAGAAGCAGGACGACATGCGCCACCGTCTGCAGGAGCGATCCGTCGAGCTGGCTAGGAAGGTGCGCTTCTTCATCGGCGACGTCCGCAACCTCCAGAGTGTGCGCGACGCCATGCACGGGGTGGACTAC
This sequence comes from Eggerthella sp. BIOML-A1, assembly GCF_009875595.1. Taxonomy (NCBI): domain Bacteria; kingdom Bacillati; phylum Actinomycetota; class Coriobacteriia; order Eggerthellales; family Eggerthellaceae; genus Eggerthella; species Eggerthella sp. BIOML-A1. The sequence continues at coordinate 7,506 of NZ_WWRZ01000002.1, forward strand.
GTGTTCCATGCGGCGGCATTGAAGCAGGTGCCCTCCTGCGAGTTTTTCCCCATGGAGGCCGTGAGGACAAACGTCATCGGCACCGACAACGTGCTGCACGCTGCGATATCCGAGGGTGTGGATCGCGTGGTGTGTCTCTCCACGGACAAGGCGGCCTACCCCATCAACGCCATGGGCAAGTCCAAGGCTATGATGGAGTCGATTATCTACGCCAATGCGAGGAACGGTGCGGGCCGCACCACCATCTGCTGCACCCGCTACGGCAATGTCATGTGCAGCCGCGGCTCGGTTATCCCCCTTTTCATCAAGCAGATCAAGGCAGGCGAGCCGATCACGGTCACAGATCCTTCCATGACCCGCTTCCTCATGAATCTCGACGAGGCGGTCGACCTCGTTCAATTCGCCTTCGAACACGCGAACCCCGGCGACCTGTTCATCCAGAAGGCGCCGGCATCGACCATCGGCGACTTGGCCGAGGCGGTGCAGGTGCTCTTCGGCAGGACCGGCACCCGCGTCATCGGCACGCGCCACGGGGAGAAGCTCTTCGAGACCCTCATGACACGCGAGGAGATGCTGCGCGCTGAGGACATGGGTGGCTACTTCCGCGTGCACTCTGACTCGCGCGATCTGAACTACGACAAGTTCTTCGTGGACGGCGAGGTGCGCACGCAAGCGGACGAGTCTTACACGTCCCACAACACGCGCAGACTAGACGTGGCGGGGACGGTCGAGAAGATCAAGACTGCCGAGTACGTGCAGCTTGCGCTCGAGGGCCGCGAGTCCGAGGCGGTGCAGTGATGCGCTTCCTGGTGCTGGGCTGCTCCGGTATGGCGGGGCACACAATCTCGATATACCTGAAGGAGCGCGGCCACCGCGTGGTTGGTTTCAGCCGCAGGGGCGTCCCCTTCCTGGACGAGCAGGTGACAGGCGACGCTCGCGACGAGGCGCTGCTCTCGGAGACTCTCTCCGAGGGGGATTTCGACGCGGTGGTCAACTGCGTAGGCGTCCTCAACGACTTCGCCGAGCGCGACCCAGAGGGGGCGACCTTCCTCAACAGCGAGCTGCCGCACGTCCTGGTGCGACTCACCGAAGGGGCGCGCGCCCGCGTCTTCCACATGAGCACCGACTGCGTGTTCGCCGGCAACACCGGCCCCTATACAGAGGACTCGGTGCCGGACGGTCAGACGGTCTACGACCGTACAAAAGCCGCTGGCGAGCTTCGGGACTCCAAGAACCTCACCTTCCGCTGCTCCATCGTGGGACCGGACACGGACCCCGATGGGATCGGCCTGCTCAACTGGTTCATGGCCCAGAAGGGCCCGATCAAGGGCTATTCGGGCGCGATATGGACGGGGCTCACGACCCTGGAACTCGCGAAGGCCATGGAGCGCGCGGCCTCCGAGGGTGTGCACGGCCTCGTGAACATGGTGCCGCCCGCGAGCATCAGCAAGCTCGACCTGCTGCTGCTCTTCAACCAAGAGCTGCGCGGCGGCTCCGTTGAGATTGTTCCAGACAATTCTATTCAGCTGGACAAGACCCTCGTGCGGACGAACTTCGACTCGTCCTTCCGTCCCGCCGGCTATGCCGAGCAGGTCGCCGAGATGGCCGGGTGGGTCCGAGCACACCGGGGGTTGTACCCTCATTACGAGATAGGCTAGGGAATGAAGAGACTGAAACTCATGACAGTCGTGGGGACGCGACCGGAGATCATCAAGCTGTCCGAGACGATCAAGCTTTGCGACAAGGTCTTCGACCACGTGCTCGTGCACACCGGGCAGAACTACGACTACGAGCTCAACCAGGTGTTCTTCGAGGACATGGGGCTGCGTGAGCCCGACCACTATCTCGGGGTCGCGGGCGCCGACCTCGGCGAGACGATGGGCAACGTCCTCTCGAAGAGCTACGGGCTCATGGAGGAGATCCGCCCGGACGCGCTGCTCATCCTCGGTGACACCAACTCGTGCCTGTGCGCCATATCGGCAAAGCGCCTCAAGGTCCCAATCTTCCACATGGAGGCGGGCAACCGCTGCTTCGACGAGAACCTCCCCGAGGAGGTCAACCGCCGCATCGTGGACACGGTCTCCGAAGTGAACCTCTGCTACTCGGAGCACGCGCGTCGCAACCTCGTCGCTATGGGTTGCGACCCGGCGCGCACCTTTGTGGTGGGTTCGCCCATGCGCGAGGTGCTGGGGGCCAACCGTGAGGGAATCAAGGTCTCGGACGTGCTCGCTCGCGAGGGGCTGGTTCCCGGCGGTTACATTCTGCTCTCCGCCCACCGCGAGGAGAACATTGACGACGAGCGGAACTTCGCTCAGCTTGTTGATGCCGTGAACGCGCTGGCGAAGGAGTACGGCAGGCCCGTTCTCTACAGCATGCACCCGCGCGCGAGGAAGTTCATCGAGGCGCGGGGCGCCTCGTTCCACCCGCTCGTCCGCGCTCACAAGCCGTTCGGGTTCCATGATTACATCGCCCTGCAGAAGAATGCCCTCTGCGTCGTTTCCGACTCCGGCACGCTCGCCGAGGAGTCGGCGATCCTCGGGTTCCCCGCAGTGAGCCTGCGCACCTCTACCGAGCGTCCGGAGGTCGTCGATCGCGGCGTTTTCACGCTCGGCTCCATCGCAGCGGAGGGGTTGCTACAGGCCGTGGCGGTTGAGGTCGAGCTTAATGGTCGTGAGTCTCCTGTGCCCGACTATGGGGACGGCAGCGTCTCGTCCAAGGTCGTCAAGCTCATCCAGGGATACACGGGCTACGTGAACAAGTGGGTCTGGAGCAAAGGTGTATAGCATGAGACACGTTTGCATGCTCGGGACAAGCCCTGAATCAAAGGGCGGAATCGGCACAGTGGTTCGTGGATTCGTTGAAGACATCCGCTTGGAGGGTTATTCCTTCGACCATATCGTTACCCATGCGGATCGTGGGCCTACGGGAAAAATCGCCATAGCCGGTGCTGCGCTTGCCAAGTGCGCACTATGGATGAGACCGGGTGCATACGATCTCGTCCACATCCATTCGGCATTCGGAGCAAGTTTCACCAGGTCGATTCCATTCATTCGCATGGCTTCAAAGCGAGGGCTTCCTCTGGTCAATCATATCCACGCAGACGATTGGGGACCATTTTATGAAGAGGCAACGGACGATAAGAAGCGTAGGATTGCAGAGGTTTACTCCAGCTGCGACAGAATCATAGCCCTGTCTCAAGAATGGGCAGGTACCCTATCGACCGTCGTTTCTGATGACAAAATCGTAGTTCTCGAGAACTTTTCTCCTGTATATGATGAGGGCTTCATTCCCGATTGGGATAGCAAAACCGTCATATTTATGAGTCGTTTGGAGAGAATCAAGGGTTGCGACATACTTCCCGAAATATGCGATGAGGTTCTTTCGCGAGTCCCAGACGCAAAGTTTTTCATCTGCGGAGAGGGCTCGATGGGCGATTCTCTTCGGGTCGAGCTGAGGAAGCGCAAGCTCGATGACAGGGTTAAGCTTCTAGGCTGGATCGGAGTCGATCGTAAAATAGAAATACTAAAGCAGGGATCCGTTTTCCTCCTCCCTTCCTACGGTGAGGGAATGCCCATGTGCGTGCTAGAGGCGATGGGGTTGGGACTTCCAGTCGTTGCGACCAATGTGGGCGGCATTCCACAACTCGTTGCTAACAAGAAGAACGGCTACATTTGCGAGCCGGGGGATGTAAAATCGATTTCAAAGGCGCTGATTGCTCTCTTGGGCAATCCCAAGAAGTGCTCTGCGATGAGTTCAGAAGCGAAGAAGAGCGCCGAGACGCGTTCGTTTTCCGCATACAGCAAACAACTCAAAAAAATATACGATGAGTTGTTGGGGGCGAGCCATTGATGCGTGCCGCTGACAGAACCCCCCTCCTCTCCGAGATCGCCATAACGCTGCTGTTCATCGTCCTTCTCTGCGCCCCCATGCTCGATGCGGCGTACGGGGGGATCTTCTCTTATGCGGACGAGGTAATAACCATACTTCTCGTCCTCTGGGCGCTTCTTGCCCGATGCGAGGAGAAGGTCGGTGTTCATGAGCGCAGAGGACTTGTAGCGGTTGGGCTGCTGTGCATTCTCGGACTCGTAGGCAATCTGGTCTTCGGCTACCAAGGTAGCGCCTTCGCCATAGCCGTCGACCTTTTCACCTGCATAAAGATCTTCGTCGCGTACTTCGCCGCTCGCATCGTGCTACGCGGAAAGGGTCGCTGCCTGAGAGCATTTCAAACCATCGGCAAGATCTTTCTCGTTGCGGCTGCCTGCGGGCTACTGCTCCACGTGGCGGGCGTCGTCCAGCTCGGGTCAGGCAGGGTAACATTCGGGATCCCATGCTACCAGTTCATATTCAGCCATCCCACGAACCTAGCAGCATACTGTGTCGGGTTTTCCGCGCTTATGTTCGCTGGAAAAAAGCCGAAGATCGGCTGGTTGGTGCTGTCGTGTCTGATTCTCATCTCCACTCAAAGGGCGAAAGCGGTCGCGATGGCATTCGTCATTCTGTTCTTCCTCTTCTACGGAGCGGCGAAGCGAGACGGCGGTAAACCCTCGAAGCTCGTTTTCCTATTTCTTGGTGCAGGCGCAGTGTTTCTGGGAATGGATCAGATCCAGGAGTACTTCCTGAACTCCACGGCAGCCCGATCGCTCCTGATGCAGGACGGTCTCGCCATCGCCGAGCAGTTGTTCCCCTTCGGGTCCGGGTTCGCCACCTTCGGAACCTACATGTCGGGGGAGTACTACTCGCCCTTGTATTACGAGTATGGGCTCAATGTCGTATGGGGTCTCACGCCAACAAACCCCTCCTTCGCATCAGATACGTTCTGGCCTGCCGTTATCGCTCAGTTTGGAGCTATCGGCTTAATCGTACTGATTGCTCTTCTTGCTCAGACATATCGGTCTTTATCGCAAGATGCGCGAAATGCTGGGTGTTGGTTTGCGGCATATGGTGCAATTCCTCTCTACCTTCTCATCTTAAGCACATCGGATGCTTCCTTTTTTAATTTTTACGGACCCTTTTATGCGTTGATACTCGGTGCGATAGTGGGCAAATCTTATCCCGTTGATAGGAGTACTAATGAGCTACTTGATAAATAAACTGAAACAGTCTTCTTTTGCTGAGAATGCGATAAGGCCGTTTTATCGCGCTGCGGTTTATTCGAGGAGAAGAAAGCAGGCACTTGAGCTCTTAGAAGGCGTGAATGCGCAGACGGAGAAGACTCTCTGGTATTGCGGGGATCCGCGGCATGCTAATCTGGGTGATATTGCCCAGAAACTTTGTATCCTTGATTGGGCAAAGACCTTTTTCCCCTCTCATGAGATTGTGCGCATTCCAGGTATCTGTTTCGAATACGCCGGAAAAGAAGCAATATCGTATATAGAATCCCGTTTATCCGAGAGTGACCTTTTTGTATTCCAGAGCGGTTATACCATGTCCGACAAACATGGCGACGAGTCGTTTCACAGGTTAATCCCCCAGACGTTTCCCGAGCATTCTGTGCTTGTCATGCCGCAGACGATAAGGTACAAAACTGATATTAACTTACAAAAGACTGCCGATGCGTTCGCCTCTAGTGACAAGCTGGTTCTTCTTGCTCGAGATTCCGTTTCATATCGGACCGCCTGCGAACATTTCCCTGACACGTTTTCCGCTCTTTACCCAGATATCGTTACAACACTAATCGGATCACGGAACTACGGGGATTGTGATTCTAGAGAAGGAGTGCTTTTCTGTTTGCGCAATGATTCGGAAAAGCTCTACTCACCTTCCGAACTGTCGCGGCTTATTAAAAACTATGAGGGCAGGATACCAGTTTCGGTTACTGACACGACTAAAGCAAACCTTAACCCAGAAGCGTCTGACGAAGACCTTATGAAAGTGGTCATTGACCAGATTGATGAATTTGCAAAATACAAGGTCACTGTTACCGACCGTTTCCATGGAATGATCTTCTCGCTCATCGCGAGGACGCCGGTTGTCGTTCTCGCGACGAACGACCATAAGGTTACAACTGGAGCTGATTGGTTTATCGGGGACCCATCGTTTGAAATAGTAAGGGCCGACTCGCCCGAGACGGCAGAGGCTCTCATAGCCAAATACCTGTCGGGTATTCGTTCCGATCATCCGACCGACAAGTTTCGTCAGAGGTTTTATAGCGAACTTCCAGCCCTGCTTGAAAAGAGGGGTTTTCCAATATCTGTTCCAAAAAGCTATTGTTAAGAACCTGTCTGATTACTTATTTCAGACGAAAAAGCTCGGAAGTGTCAAATGAGACAATCGTACAAGAACCTGGTTAGCGATACCGCTGTGTTCGCGGTCGGCAATATGTTGACGAAGGCGATTCAATTCTTCCTTCTTCCGATGTACACAGCGCTGCTTTCTGCAGAGCAGTACGGTATCGGAGAACTCGTCAACAACCTGTCCGAGTTGTTGTACCCGCTTTGTTGTATCGGAATATATGAAGGGGTGTTTCGATTTTCGCTTGACAGGGATGCTGATAGAAAGGAAGTTTTCTCCACCGGCGCACTGATAGCTCTTAGCTTGATTCCTGTCGTCATTGCTGCTGGTGTATTCGGGTTCTCATTTACAGGTTTCGATTACACTTGGTATCTAGTTGTGCTCTGCCTCGCCTCGTCCCTCAAGATGTTATGTCTTCAGTTCGCGAAAGGCATCGGTAAAACAATATTGTATGCGGCCTCCGGCATAGCTGGGGCTCTGATACTGTGTGGAGCTGGCTTCCTTCTTCTCGGGGTTTGGGGCATGGGGGTAGTCGGATATCTGCTCGCGCTCATACTTGCCCAATTTGTGCAGCTTCTGATCACGGCGTGCGGCTCCAGGATTTGGAGGTATTTCTCGTTCGCTTCAATATCGCGGGAGATGACAGGCAAGCTGGTCGGGTATAGCCTCCCGATGATTCCCAACGCGCTCGCGTGGTGGTTCGTGAACCTATCCGGACGCTATATCGTCCTTCTTTCGCAAGGAGCGGCTGCCGCCGGTCTCTATACTGCAGCGTCCAAGCTCCCGTCCATCATGGTGATGCTCGTGACGATCTTTCAGCAGGCTTGGCAGATCTTCTCGGCTCGGGAGTTCTCCTCAAACGACCGGTCCGAATCGTTCGCGATGGTCTTCCGAGTCTACACCGCGTGCCTGCTCTGCTCGGGCTCCCTGGTCATCGCTATTTCGGAGCCGCTTTCTCGTTTGATGCTGAGTGGGGAGTTTTACGAAGCGTGGGTCCTCGTCCCGCCCCTCATGCTCGGCGCGGTGATTAACGGGTACTCGACGTACTTCGGCACGCTCTACAATGCCGCGAAGCGAAACGGCATGATTTTCGTGACGACGATTTTGGGCGCAACGCTGAACATCGTAATGGGAATCGTGCTCAGTTTCTCTGTAGGCGTATGGGGGCCTGTTATCGGCTCGGTCGTCGCGTACTCAACAATCTCGCTAACGAGGGCGATTGACACTAAGAAGTTCGTGAGCTTTCGGTGCGACCTACGGTATCAGGGCATCGGAATCGCCGTGCTCGCCATCGAGGCCGTTGCGCTCGCCGCGAACCTCCCCCTCGCCACCCCTTTCGCGATGCTCTGCTTTGCGTTCCTCTTGGTTTTCTCAGTGGTGAGAAATCGCTCGATAGTTGCAAAAGTGATATCTATGTTAGGCAGAAAGGCTTGATTTGCATGAATGAGAGTGCGATACCGAGGCTTGCGGGAAGCAAGGCTTGCACGGGCTGCGCTGCGTGCTACGCCGCCTGCGGCTTCAGGGCCCTTGAAATGCGTCCGGATTCGGAGGGGTTTCTTAGGCCTTATGTCGATAAGGATAAGTGTGTGGGATGCGGCGCTTGCGAGAGGTCGTGCCCGGAGATGAGGCCTGTGGGCCTCCACGACGCCCCGTCGACGGTCTTCGCCTGCTGGGACAGGGATTTCGCACGGCGGGAGGCGGCGACTTCGGGCGGAATGTTCATGCGTCTCGCCGACCTCGCTGTGGATAAAGGCTTCTGGGTTTGCGGAGCGGTGCTCGGAGAGAACCTCTCCGTTCACCATGTTCTCACGCGCGATATTGAGACGATCAAGGCGATGCGGGGGTCGAAATACGTCCAAAGCGATGTCCGTGACGCCATGAAAGACTGTCTGGAGGTATTTCGGAACGGCGGGGGCGTCCTCTTCTCTGGGACTCCCTGCCAGGTGGCTGCGATTAGGGAACTTGCTGGAGAGCAATATGCCGGAAAGCTGTTCACGCTTGACGTGCTGTGCCATGGGGCGCCGTCCCCTAGATTTTGGCGCGACTACCTTGATTATCGGGAGGAGCAAGTTGGAGACACTGTGGTTGGTGCCCGCTTTCGTAAGAAGACCCCTTCATGGACGGTGTTCAGTCTCGAACTGACATTCGAGACTGAACACCGTTCCCAAGCATGGTGTACAGTCGAGGACCTCTACTTGAGGGCCTTTCTCGGAGACTACATCTCGCGCGAGTGCTGCCACTCCTGTCGGTATGTGGGGATAAGGCGTTCTGGCGACATAACCCTCGCCGATTTCTGGGGCTATGTTTCCGAGGGCAGGGCGACGAGGAACGATGAGCACGGAATCAGCTTGGTGATGCCCAACACAGCCATTGGGAAGCAATGGTTCTCTGAAGCGTCTGATGAATTGGTAGTAGTTGAGAAGCCATTGGAAGAAGCGATCAGGGGTAATGTCCCTCTTAGGCGTAGGATAGAGGCAAATATAAAGCGAAGCGAGTTCTGGCATGATTACGAGAAAGGTGGAATCGAGGCTGTAAGGAATACATATTTGGCTCCGATAAAGAGAGGTTTCAAGCATCGTGCAAATCTGTATTTCAATAATCATGCGTACCTTGTGCCGAGAAAAATCCGAAAGAAATTGCTCGAAGTGCGCGCACGTTTAATTTCATAAATATAGTTTAAATCCAATACTGTGACCGTTTCATTGCCTGCACCCATTTGATGGGTGCAGGCTTTTTCTTTGCTCGCTGGACAAGGAAGACGGGCTTTCCTATGGATGGAGATGGCGATGACGAGGGGTACCGTCAAAATGTGAAACAGATGCTCAAGATACCCACCAGTTATCATGTAGCACTTGTTGTTGATGAAAGCATTTGGCCCAACCAGAGTGACGTTCATTTTGCCACTGATTTCTCTGTAGACACGTTAGCTGACAGCAAAGTTAGTCACCTGGCAAAATATGACATCAAAAACAACATTCCGTTCCTATCCTTGGGAGAAAAGTCCTTCCTTGGTCGCCAGCTTGCGGATAGTAGGAATGATTTTCTTTTCCATACGGTAGTTGATTGTCGAGATGGCGCAATCCAGCTCTTCTGCGACATCCTTGATCATCTTGTCATCCAGTACGCGCATGCTGAAAATCTTCTTATCCTGTTCATCCAGGTGGGAGATCAGGTCTTCAACTATGCTGGAGAATGCGAGGTTCTCAAAGAAGTCCGATTCTGCGTCCGGCAAGCAATCGATGATGTTGTATGCGCCGAGAAAGGGGTCTTCATCATGATTGACCGAGGGTGCGGAGAGATACAACGAATCGCGACGACGATCGATTTCCTTGGTTAGGAGATCAGCCCAAATTTCCAAGCGCATGTACCAAGCCTCTTTCCCAATGCCAAAGTCTTCCGGCCAGAGAACCAGCTTCTCGGCAATTCCGTTTTCGTCAACCATCGTGCCCGATGCGGCCATTGCGAGCGCGTGGCGCTTGAATTCCGCCATCGATCCCTTCACTTCGATTTTCTTGATTCGTTCGGTTTGCGCCTTGCTTACAAAGATATCGCCCATTGAATCGCTTGCGCGGTTGTCGAAAACGAAGGTGATGGGGTACTCGTCCACGAGGTCAAGGGGAATGAGCGTATGGCGGCGACCGTTGTAGCGAAACGCGACGGTTTCTTTGATAACGATTCGGCGGCCGGTAATTGCGTCGCGGATGACCTCTTTCGTCTTTTCGTTGGCGTATTTGCGGCGCAACTCTGCGGAGCGTTTTGCGCCTTTCAGGGAATACTGATACTCGAGGCTGTTCTTATCCACTGCTCTGTCCTCTTTTCGAGGACCAGTGGGCTCCTGCGATAGGAATGGCTGCTCAGCGACGGCATACCCGACCCGCCGATCCCAATCGATGGCTAGGCCGGCGCATGGGCATGCGTCGTCAGGACCTGGGGCAGGCCGCCGCTGAGCTATTGATTGGATCGGCTGATCTAAGCCGTCTATAGCCAGCTCAACGATCAGCTACCGAGAATTCCTGGGCGTTGCCGCTGGTGGCAAGCCTCCAGGTTTTCCCGTTAGTAAAATTGTGAAGGAGCGTGTATTACTCACCAATTGAGCAGGAGAGGGAGCTATCTCAAATTAAGTTTCCTATCTCAATTTGCTTGGAGGTGTTCTTTATGGCGTCTGTTGGCGACGGTTTGATTGCTGATGGTCGACTTGACTATGAAAAGTTGATCCACCGGCTTACGACAGAAATGGTAGGAACAATCTACCTGGCTGGTTCTTCTCTAGAGGGGTATGAGGGAGATGTGACGGTTGGGTCTACGTATTTTTGGGGTTGCGTTGCCCATCATAGATATCTCGGAGCCAGACAGTTTGATCTGAAATTGCTGAGCATCTATCGATTTCTGTTAAGTAGCGGATGCTATCTAATTCACGAAGGAAAGACTTTCATACGAAGTCGAGAGGAGATCTCTCTTGCGCTCGTTGAACTGCTGGAGGAATTTTCTGCTTTTTCGAATGCCCTTGATTTATCCCTGCTTGTAATGGGGAAAGAGGAAGACGAAGGGGTTTTATCCGCTAAGGCAAAGGAGCTGTGTGGGCTCCTCGAGATAATGCTCTCTTGTTTGCCGCACGAAGGCAGTGGGGCAAATGTTGACTCGGTCAATAAGTCACTCGAGCACGCGCTGTCAAAAAGGATCGATTCTTTTCCCATTGCTGGTTCGCGAAAAGCCTTTGTCCAGCTGAGGGAGGCGATCCGGCAACATAACGAAAGGGCTGAAAAATCAAGCGGCACCTACAGACTTGAGGAAATCGTTCAGGATCTGTTTCCGGGGATAGTAGAAGAAGAGCATTGCTCTCTGTTTGAGCTTGATGGGCAGATTTCCCCGCTGGTTCAGCTCGTTAGAAGTACCTGGCGAGCTCCTGGGTGGAAGAATCTCATGCTAGTAGGCGAAGGCGGCATCGGAAAGACGGTTGCCATGCTCAATGCGGCAAAAGCGTTATCGGAAAAAGACACTGTGGCAATTTACGTCCCTCTCCACATGCTTCCTTTTTACAATTCCCCAGGTAGTTTTATAAGAACTTATATCGAGGGGGCCGTTCTTTGCGGGAACAGTAACCTTCGGTTGGATCTTGAGGCTCTCATTAGCGAGCAATGCGTGAACAATGCCCCTAGGCTCGTGCTTCTTCTGGATGGCTGGAACGAAATCAGCGAGAAGAGAACAGCTGCGGGTTGGCTTTCGGACATCCTGAAAGAGGAGATTGAGACTGCTGTCGAATCTCGTTCGAGGATTCAGGTGGTTATCGCCGGTCGTGCACGAATGGACTCGAACGTTTCGTGGTATCGCCCTTGGGCGTATTCGAAGGTTCAACGCCTTAATAGAAATAGAATTTTGGACTATTTGAATTCGAACAAGGTAGAGATACCAGAGCAAGATGATCCCATCTGGGACGTGATTTCCAATCCCCTTATGCTCACCCTGTTCTCATGCTGTGAAACGCAGTATGAGAACTGCTCTGGAAATCATTGCTGCAACTTTATCGGCGGAGATCGCTCGCGTTCGCAATCCGCGATTATCTGGAACTTCCTTCAATGCCAGATAAACAAGGCGATGCTGGTGAACAAGCAGCGCGGAGCGGCTTTCCCCGATATCCTCGCCATCAACTATGCAGCTGCTTATATCGGCTGGGAGATGGAAAGTGCCGGAGTCTTCAGGATAAGCAGAGACCATCTTCTGGAGCTTATCAAAGAGGCGGGACGACATTTCGAAAGCGCGTGGCGTGGGAGCGACTACGTGAGCATTGCCAGGCAAGAAACTCAATCGAGGCACGCCGAATGGAGTGTCGAGGACATCGAGGACGCTTTGTTGATCGGCGTCGGCCTCATGTTCGGCAATGAGGGAGACGCAGCGCTTGGCGATCGTCATGATGGAGCGGAAAACCGCAACGTCGTGGGCTTCCTGCATCAGAAATTCCGCGACTTCTACGCAGCCTTGTACATGCGTGATGAGCTTCGTCCGTTCGGACAGCTGCTTGTTCCGGAGGAGAGCGACGTTTGGGCAGAGAAGGCGGTTTCGGGCGAGGTGCTCGATATGCTCGCAGTTCTGGTGGACGAGAATCTTTTCGAGTCCCTGTGGGATTCGATGCGAGGGATGGAGGTCCGCAAGGACAGCGCCACGGTGTTCCATCTCCTCGAGATTGCCAGCAGAAACGAGCTAGACATCACGACTTTGGGGTTCAGGGGCGTCGATTTGCGCTACACCATGCTGCAGAATCGAGAGATATCATGCGAGAGGTGCGATTTTCAATCGGCAAGGATCTCGAACAAGACCTTCATCCCCATCGGGCATACGGAGCCGGTCTCTTCCGTCGAATGGATTCCGGACGGCATTGGCGCCGATGGCGATCTCATGGTTACTTTCGGACGGACCGCAGTGGTCTGGGATAGGAGGTCGGGCGCCCCGATCCATGAGCTTGTTAACGAGAAGATGATTCCCTATGACGCTATGGCGGTAAGTCCCGATGGGGCGCTTCTGGCGATGTCGGCAAAGGGTTACGGACTTGATATCTTCGCAATAGGTTCGGAGGAGAGGACGGCCTTGCCATCGTCCTCCATGTCCCGCGTGGGCGCTATGGCTTTCTTGGGCGGGAGCAGGTTTCTTGCGTACGCTGACGACGAGGAGGGATTGACCCTTCTCGACTTGGAGAACCTCAGGAAAAGAACCTTGGATCTGCCCGAAGAGATTTCCGATAGCTACCGTTGGCAAATTATATGCCGCTTGCATTATTCGCGAACGGGAGACGTTCTGGCGGTAATGTACGACAGCGGAGGAGTGGCCTGTTGGACTTTGGACCCTGTCGATCCCCTTCACAATCCACGCTTCAGGTCGGCGTCCTCGTTGTTCGACGGGATTGCCGACCTGCAGCTCAGCGAGGATGGCGAGAGGATGATGGTCCTTACGCTTGATGATGAGCTTTATGAGTCCGATTCCGATAAGCTAGAGGAGTGGGAGGATAAGTCCATTAACCTGGGGACAGGAGATGCCGTCGGGTTTTCGTACCAGCATGGGATGATTGCCATCGCGGACGAGAACATTATGAGGATCTACTCCATCGCCGACGGCTCCCTTCTCAAGGATTTCATCATGGTACCTCTTCTTGCTGAAGCTCCCAATGAAGCGCTGGCGCTCGGGTTTTCGCCAAGCGGCGATAAGGTGATGTGCATCCATGAGAACAATGCTGTTACTGTCTGGGATACGAGGCCGTCGTTTTCCCCCGATGAGCGCCCAGTGCTCTCCATCGACAACAAGAAGAACGCCATCGGCTATGTCGCAAAGCTTTCTTCCGGGTCGCTAATTTCAGCGATGGGCACCGGCAATTTTGTCGCTTGGGATGTGGAGAGCATGAGCATCGGTGACGTGATTCACGCGGGGCTGGTTCCTCCCGATTACTGGGATGTGTGCAGCGGCCCAACGTGGGTTTTGACTTACGGCAACAAGATAAAGGTGCTTTCTCCTTCTCGATCGTTTGAGAGGGAGTTCAGGAACAGGTTCCACTCGGTTCAGATTTCGGAAGATACCCTATATGTCTTGGCTCTCGACAACGGCCCTTCGCTTCATTGTCTGTCGATCGGGGACTTGCACAGCATCGTCCAAATCCCGATGGATTGCGAGCTGGTCGCCGTTTCCGCGGCACCCGATAGCCTGGCCCTTGGCTTGACGGCGGAGGGCTATGTCATCTGCTGGGGCATTCCCGACCTCACCGAACGATGGAGGGTTTCCGTCTGGAGTCTGCTTTCCTCCTCCGACTGCGAATCGATTCTAGAAATCGCGAGGGAATTTTGCGTCGAGGATGAAGAGCCCAACATCGTTTCGCCGGAGTACGCCCGCATTGGTTGCTGCGAGTTCGACGGGTCGAGGTTGGCCTTGCTCGCTTTCGAGGCGGTGAGCTTCGATAGCGGCGGTGTATTCCAGGTTATCGTAAGGCTGGATATCGACTCTCGCGAGGTGCTCGGCGTTTCGGTCGAGGATGGCGGGGATGAGCTGATGGGGCTTTGCGCCATTTCCGAGACGGGCAGGTTCTTCATCAGCTCCGCAAAAGGCTGGCTCGAATCGAGGGATATCGAAACGCTGGAAAGCATTGAATGCGTAGAGCCGATTTCCGGCGTCGTGCTTATCGGATCCGACTTCGAGGGAGCTCGATTCGAAAACGAGACGCTTGCCGAGATGGTGCGGGCAAGCGGGGCTCGGAATGTCGGCTTGCCTTAAGCTTGGCCGTTCGATCCCCTTTCCGCGTCGGCACCTACCTTGCAGCAGGCGAATGCGGTGACCGTGCATGCTCCCATAAACATGCCGATTGCAAAGAGTATCGCGTGCATCATTCATTCCACCTCCATGGCGTATACCGCGGTGCGTGAGTTGTCGGTTTGATAGCTGCAGGTGACGAAGCACCATACCTGCTCGAGGTCTTTCGGTTCGTTCAGCACCACTTCGCAAGATCGAAGCTTGTCGTCGATGAAAGACTGGAGGCCGTCGTTACCGTCGAATCCCGCAACGATCCCTTCGCTATCGGCGTCGAGCACGTCCGCTGCGAACACCTCCAGCTTGCGAGTGTCTTCTTCCGTGCGAACGAGGATGGTCTTGTGCTCTTGGGCGAAAGACCTTCTGGAGTAGTTGGCGAGCGGGGCGAACATGGTCCCGTCGCTCATGTTGTGGCCGAGAACGATAACCAAAGGGCTGTTCACGCCTTCCCTGCATCCGCTGTGGATGAAAGGCGCGCCCCAGGCCGAGCGCTCTCCGCTCGCGTCGTGCGTCAGATAGAAATCCGGGGGGTCGCCGCTTGCCTGGACGACGGGGTAGTCGACGGTGGTGCCGGGGATCGTGATCCAGGCGACTGCCGGATCGGGGATTCGGCTTTCCTCACCGGGGGCGATCGCCTGTTCGGGCACCGTGCTCTCGGCTGCCTCGCGAGGAACCTCCGCCACCTTGTACGGGATGCTCTCAGTCGTGGCGATGTTCGCGATGATCATGAACGCAGTCAACGTTGCGGCGGCTGCGGCGATCGCCAGCGAGGCTGCGAATGATTTCCTCATACCTTCCCTCCTTAGAAAGAGGACCCCGAAGGCTCGGGGTCCTCGTGCTGGAGGCTGAAGACTACCTGCCTTCGACCTCTTCGCTTTCCTTCTCGTCTTCTTGATCTTTCCTGTATGTGTGAATCGCCAGCGCGGTGCCTCCGATTGCGACGGCCGCCGTTGCCGCGATCATCGCGGCTCCGAACACGGGGTCAGGGGTGTGGGCACCCGTCTTCGCATACGGCTCCTCGGGTTCTGCGGGATTCTCCGGCTCTGCGGGTTCCTGGGGCTCTTCGGGCGTTTCGGGGACCTTGACCGTAACGGTCTGGTCGGCGGACTCGATGTTCTCATGGGTCGCGATCACGTTGCCCTCGGAGTCGAGGCACTTCTCGAACACGACGAGCTCCGCCCCCTCGGCGAGGTCGCCGGTGTTAAAGGAGAACGTCACTTCGATCTCGCCGCTTGCGGCTTCGGGAACGAATTCGGCCGAAGAGGTGATTTCGCTTCCATCGGCTCCCGCCAACGGTTCCCCGGTCGATTTATCGATGATGGTTCCCTGCATGGAATAGGCCTCTCCCGGGATGAGCCCTGCGTAGGATACGACGTCCACGACCTCGACATCGCCCGCCATGATCGTTTGATCGCCATCTGTCTTGTCGAACGCCTTCGTGCCGATCTCAGGCACCAGATCGACCGTCTGGTTCTCGTCTTCGATGTCGGCATGGGCCGCCACCTCGACGCCCTCGCAGCGCAACGATTCGAACGCCACGATCTGAGTCTTCCCGAGCATGGATGCGTCGAAGGTGAACTCGACCTTCTGGGTGCCCGTGCTGAGGGACGGCGTGAATTCCACCGCGCTCGTCACGGCGTTGCCCGCGGCGTCGAGCACTGCTTTGCCGGTCGACTTGTCCATGAGCGTCCCGACGAGCTCGTAGGTCTTCGACGTGTCGAGGTTCTCGTATGCCACCTCGTCCACGATGGTCACCTCAGTGCCGGGAACAATCTGCTTGCTCCCGTCCTCTGCGGTTGCGGTGGTCCCGATACGCGGGCCGTCCTGGTTGTCCAGGTTCATCCAGACCGCCTTCGCCGCGGTGGAATCGCGCTCGATCCAGAACGTTTTCTCGATCAGGACGAAGCCCTCGTTGGCCTCGCAGGGAAGCTCGGTCAGGGTGTACTCGCCGTAGGGCAGCGCGGAAAGGCCGTCGTCGACCGGGGCAGCGGAGCCGTTCTCGCCGATCGAGAACCAGATTCCCGCCTCGGTGTCCATGTCCTCGGCGGTAATACCCTCCATGCCGATGAGGGCGTCGTTTGCGTTCGTGTTGTCGGAGTGCTTGTTCCAGCTGCTCGCGGTGGACGCATCGCCGTTCCTGTCGGTGACGATCACGTGCTGCTCGCCCGTGGTGACGTTGGTGATGAGGAAGGGGACCTGCAGGGAAGCGTTTGTCTCCTCCGCCTTCTTGTGGATCTCGAGGTCGTTGCGCACTACCTGGTCGTAGAACTCGAGGGAGCCCCCGTCGGAGGAGGCGGTCACGACCTTGCCCGCCTCGCGGATCTGGAACGTCCTGGGGGTGCCGTCGCTGAGCAGGTAGCTGTCGTTGGTCGCCGTCTCCTGGATGGAGTAGGTGCCGTAGGGGAGCGCGTCCGGCTTCGTTTGGGCGGTGTAGGCGCCCGCCTCTTCGCTCCATGCGGTGGAGATGGTCATGACGATGGAGCCGGGCTCGTGCCATTCGCCGTCAACGCTGATGCTGTTCGCGCTCATGTTGGTGATCGTGAACTCGATGCCGTTGAGGTTGGGGCCGGTGGCCGAACCGTGGTCTTTGCCGCCGATTGCCTCGGACGCTTCCAGCTCCTTGTCGGACTTGACGACCTGAACGCCGCCTCGGATGACCGCGTTCTCGACGGGCTCGCCCGTCAGGTCGACCATCTGGCCGTTCTCGGCGATGGTGACTTGCTTGTGGCTCTCGGTTGCGGTGTACCCCTTGGGGGCGGCGGATTCGACTACGGTGTAGTTTCCGCAGGGGAGTCCGCTCGCTTGCGCGGTGTACTTGCCGGCGGCGGAGTCCCATTTGGTCTCGATGCTCTTCACGGTCTCGCCCTGGGCGAAGTACTTCCCGTCGACGTAAACGTGCTTTCCAGTGCTGTTGACCACGTCGAACACGGCACTGGCGAGGCTGCCGTCGCCCTGGGGGCCGTTGCCTGCCTCATCGTCGACCTTGGCGATCTTCAAGCCCCCGGTTTCCCACGTGAAGCTCACGAGAACCTGGGTGCTGGAGCCGGTCGGGATGAGGAAGGCCTCGAAGCCCGCGGACACCCTGCCGGCGGATTCCCTCATCTTCTGCCAGGTGGTGCCCAGCAGCTCGGAGTCCGCCCATGCGTCGAACGCCGGGTCGGTGCCGTACGTCGCATCGGACTTGGACCCCTGATACACGTACGCCAGGAGCACATGGCTTGCGGCGATGTACTTGTCCTCGTTCCAGTCCGAGCCGTCGTACCAGCTGCTCGGGAACATGGCCGGATCGAATCCGGGGGCGCCGTAGCTGTACCACATGGCGGCGGTGAGGTCGGCTTCGGTCACGGGCGATTTGGAGTACGTTCCCGGGGCGGGGGGGGCGGAGGTGGGATCCGCGCAGTAGGCGATGTTGCCATCCGTCGCCATATGGGTGGTGAAATACCCCGCGTAGGGGATGCTGTCCCCGATGGTCACCTGGACGTCGTTCGATTTCGCGAACGCCGGGATCGCGCTTGAGAGCATCGCCGTGGTTGCCAGAAGGAGCGCAAGCGCGCAGCGCAGGAGCTTCTCAGACGCGACTTTTCGTGTCTTCTCATTCATCTGTTCCTCCAATCTAAAAGGGGATGTCTCGGTCCGAGAGCCGGTCGCCCTCGCGGTGCATGGCTCCAGCGCCGTTGCGCGCGGTGCCGGCTCGTTCCTGGAGGCTGCGCTCCTGGGAGTGCTGCTGGCTCCACGCCCTGCGCGCTTCCGCCAAAGCTTCCTTGATTGCTGCCGGCATGACCTTCAGCGTCTCCTTCTCGGGGTTTCCGTCCTGGTCGAGCAGCACGTTGCCGTCCGCATCGCGTGCGGTTTTCGTGAGCCACACCTCGCGGTTGGCGAGGAGGGGGACGACGCGCTGGTTCTCGTCGTATTTGCTCGGGTCGACGTAGAGGGGGCTGAACTGGAAGCCGCCCACGTTCCTCCCGTCGATCACCGTGTCGGAGGGCAAGGTCACGGAGTTGAACGTCCTGTCCTCTCCGGTGCTGCGGTCGATGTAGGGGATGTTCTCCTTCACGAAGCTCTTGTGGAAGGAGAGGTATACCTTCTCGGCGCTATCGCTCATCGGTGTTTCTCCTGTCTCTTCAAGTGTTTGCCTGGTTGTTTCGGATGCCGGTTCTCCTCTAAGGTCCCATCGCCGCCTCCTCGATTTCGCGTGAACAGATGGGCGGGCCAAAGACGCCTTCCGGAAAAGGAAGAGGACCCGCCTTCACCTATGAGGTGGGGACGGGTCCTCCCATTTCGAATTTCGTCCGACTTTTCCGGCTCTGGGCCAGGAGGTCATCAGCCTCCCATGATGTCGCGCGCCCAGGTGCCGCTCTTGATGAGGCTCAGGATGAGCAGGATGCACATGGCGAGGTACTGAAGCGCATAGGATAGGCCTCCCACCACCGAGTCGATGGGGGTCTGGGTGCCGGCCGAGACCGCGTTGAGGCCCGAGAGCACGATGGGGAAACTCACCAGTATGACGAGGATGACGATTCCCGCGATGCAGACGCTCGCGAAGTTCCTCAGGAAGCCGACCCCGAGCTGCCTCGTGTCATCGAGCGCCAGCAGGCTCAGGGGGATCGGCGCGAAGCACGCGTAGATGTAGAGCTGGATGCAGCGGGCCCAGCTCACGACGAGCGCGACGACGTAGGCCACGATCACGACGAGCCAGCTGATCACCGCGACGAGCATCATGGCGATGAGGGAGGGGACGTCGTCCTCTTCGGTGACGAGGCTCACGGCATCGAGGTTGAGCTGGTTGCCCGACCCGAAGAGCGCGACGATCTTCTCGATGGCGAAGCGCGTCACCTCGTAGACCGCCTGGCATAGCTCGAAGCTGTGCTGAAGCAGGGACAGGAACACCGCGAATAAGACGAGCAGGAAGACCACTTCCTTCACCGCTGGCATCGACTGGCTGCCGTCCATGCGCTGGCTGATCTTTATGAGCTGCACGGTGAAGACGAAGGACAGGATGCCGCATCCAATCGGCAGGATGGCGTTCTCCCATGCGCCGTAGGCGATGTCGTACATGGTGATGCCCCCGGCGTTTCCCAGCATCTGGTCGAAGCCCTCGGAGAGGATCCCGTCGTATCCGATCGACGCCAGCACCTGGACCTGGCCGTCGAAGATCCAGTTGCAGATGCCCTTCAGCTGCTCGCAAAGCCATGCGTTGATGTCGCCCGCGATGTCGGCGAACGCAGGCTGCGGCATGAGCACGAGCGACAGCACGAGGGCGAACGAGCCGATCGCGGCAAGCAGGAAGCGCCTGCGTGCGTCGGGGTTGCGTGGTCGCGCCAGGGCGACCCCTTTCGTTCTCTCCATTTCCCCTCACCTCCCTACAGGATCTCGAATGCGCCGTCTTTGAACAGGACGGTTGCGACGGTCGAGGCGTTGTCGTCCAGGTGGAAGGTCGCCGAAACCATGCCCTCTTCGAGGTCGAGGTACACCTCGTCGTCGAAGGAGGCGCTGCTCGCCTGGGGCGCTTTCTGCGACGCGTACTCGGCGATCGCCCGGGTCAGCCCCTCTTCATTGCCGCCGATCATGGCGAGGTACTGCTCGTCGAGCCCCGTCACCGTGAAGGATTCCCCGGCGCCGCCGTTCGACTTGGCGACGTAGCGCTCCGCCGATGAGAGGACGTCGGACACGATCGCGGCAGGTTCGCCCTCGTCGAGCGCGATGATGAGAGTGGCGGGCGTCCCGTCCTCGAGCGTCAGCGTCACGAGCGTCTGCCCGTTCGTCGCCGACTCGTCGGCCGAAGAGTAGGCGATGGTGTGGATGGCGCCGTCCGCGCCCTTCTCGATCAAGGAGGCGTCCGTGATCTGGAGGGTGGCGCCGCTGCCGTCATCGGATACCCAGCTCGCGGAAGACGCCTTCTCCAACGTTGTCTCCGATTCCTGCGCGGTGGCGCTTCCCGGTTCTTCCGGGCTTTCTTCGGGACGTTGCTGCTGCTCGATCGCGGGCGCGTTCTGGCTTCCGTCCCCGCCGCCGTCCATGCCGGCCACGGTGCAGCGCACCAACGTCGATGCCAGCAGGATCGCCAGCGCTCCTGCCGCCGCGATCGCGATGACCCTGCCCTTCGTTTTGCTGTCCTTCGGTTTCATGTCGGTCTCCTTCCTAGCTCACGTGCCTGAGGGCGCAGGTGAAGCTTTCTATTCCGGTCGAGATCTTGCAGACCTCGCCCGAGTGGGGTTCGTGGATGTATCGGTTGTCTCCTATGTAGATGGCGACGTGGCCCGGCCGGTAGAGGATGTCCCCCGGCTGCGCTTGCGACAGGGGGAACGCGGCGAGCTCGCGGCGCTGGTCCTCGGTGTAGTGGCTGATCCGTATGCCGGCTTGGCGGTAGCAGTATTGGGTGAGCCCGCTGCAGTCCAAGCCGACCTCGGGGGTCGAGCCTCCCCAGACGTAGGGGACGCCGAGCTGGCTGTAGGCGGCCTGTACGATGACGCTTCCCGTCGCCGCGCCGCTTTTCCAATCCTCCAGGCTCATCCCGTCGAAGCGGTACAGGCCGTAGGCCTCCATGATGGTCTTGAGGGTCTCCACGTAGCTTGAGTCGGTGGCGTATCCTGCATCTTTGAGCCCCTCCGCCATCAGGTCCGAATCCTTCTTCTCCATCGCCTCCCTGATAAGGGGGTTGTCCTTGTACCGCGGGCTCTGGAGCAGCACCTTGCTGCGGAAGACGATGCAGTCGCGCACGGACTTGAAGCTCGTGAAGTCGGCCATGACGGTGACGTGCTGCCCGCCGTACTCCTCCCCGGTCTGCCAGCTGGACTTGCCCGCCACCTCGGGGCATTGGGCGAAGCTCGACGACCATTTGATGCCGAAGAGGTTGTTGTCCCTGGTCGCCAGCCCCGAGAGGCGGTCGCCCGCCCCCGATTCGCAGATGATCTGCGCGATGGTGCATCCGGCGGGGTGCCCGTACTCCTCCTGGCATTCGAGCGCCGCCTCGACCATCTCGACGGTGATGTAGGGAGGAAGCCCTTCGAGGGAGGCCTTGGAGGCCTCGTTCTGCCAGAAGCCGAAGAGCGCGCCGACGAGGCTCGAGAGCATGACGACGGCGAGCACCGCGGCGAGGGTTCCGGCCAGGATGCCTCCCAAGGGGGCGGCGATGGAGGAGATCGCGGAGGCTACCGCGCCTGCCTTCCTCTTGGCCGCCCCCTGGACCGCCGCTTCCCCCGTCTTCGATTCCGCCGCCGCCCGGGACGCCGCGTAGTTGCGGCGTTTCTGCAGCTCGCGCATGATGTCGGGCTTCTTCCCGCTTCTCGCTCCCTCGCGCCCGGGGGTTTTGGGCGGGTCCGCATCGGCCGCTGGGCGCCTTCGCGCCCCAGCGGCCTCGCTTTTCCCTCCAGGCAGGGATGGGTCGCGGGGCCGGCGAGGCTCTGCTTCGTCTTCGGCGAGGGCGCCTCCATCCGCTCCCGCGGCGTCCTTCCCGCCGGATAGGCGCTCGCGGGCATCGGCTGCGGCGCGGGCGGCGCGGTAGGGGTCCGCGATGCCTTCCAGCTCGTCCGATTCGTCGAGTTCCTCGATTGCCGCGTTCATCGCGGCAAGCCCCGCCTCCTGAGCTTTGATCCGTGCGCTGCTGGGGGATGCCTCCCTTTTCCGGGGACGCCTCTGCCCGAACTCGCCGTCGGACAACGACCGGAACATATCCCGCCCTTCGTCGAACTGCTCGGTCGAGCTGAATCCCGCCTTGCGCCGGTCCGTCCCGCTAGCTTCCATCGCTGGCTCCTGCGCGTTTGAGCGCGGCGATCTCGTCTGCCTTGGTGTTCCACAGGTCGTAGAGGCGGCCGTGGGGCCAGTCGTCGACGATGGGGACGCGCGCCGCTCCCGCGATGAGAAGGCCCTCGCCGGGCTTCACGCTGTCGTCGATGTATCCGAGCTCCTGCTCCGAGAGGTTGAGGAGCTCGCGCCATTTCTCGCCGTCGGTGAGCGACTGCTTGAACAGCATGAGGAAGTCGCTGTTCAAGATGAGGGTCCGTCCCTGCGGGTTGTCCAGCAGGTAGGTGGCGTTCTGGGTGATGCCGGTGGCGATGAGGCCGAACTTCCTGCCTTCCGCCCACAGCCTGGACAGGTAGCTGATGGTCGCGGGATGCCCGAAGAGCCCCTGTACCTCGTCGACGTAGAGCCATGTCGTCACGCCCCGGTCGAAGTTCCGGTACATGCGGTTGCGGATGAACTCGAGGGCGGCGACCATGCCGAACGCGCGCATGCTGTCCGGGAGGTCTCGGAAGCTGAAGCACATCATGGGGTTGTCGAACTTCACGTTGCTGGGGTGGTTGAAGATGGACAGCGCGCCGTCCACATATCGCTCCAGGCGAAGCGCGATGAAGCGCGCCTCGGGATCGTGCTGGTGCTTCAGCTCCTCGTGAACGTCCCCGATGAGCATCTCGCGCCCCTCCTCCTGCGCTTTCGCGAGGGCCTGCTTGAAGCAGCGGCTCACGATGGAGCGCTCGGCGTCGGTCTGGCGCTCGTCGCCGTCGGCCATCGACGCGCCGCACAGCGCGATGAGCGCCTCGGTCTTCGATGCGATCTGGAGCTGCTCCGACTGGTGGGTCACGTCGGCGATGCCCATCGGGTTGAGGAAGTTCCCGGAGTCGGGGGAGAGCCGGACGTGCCTTCCCCCGCAGGCCACGGTGGTGGGGCCGAACTCCTGGGCGGGATCGAGGATGATGATCTCGTCGTCGGGGTAGGCGAGGCGCGTGTTGGTGATCTCGCGCTTGGTCTGGAAGCTCTTGCCGCTTCCGGGCTTGCCTCCCACGAATCCCATGGGGCTTGCGAGCTTCTTGCGGTTGGCGATGACGAGGTTCAGGGAATGGCGGTTCTGGCCGTAGTAGCCGCCGCCTTCCTGGTTGAGCTCGAGGGTGGCGAAGGGGCTCTGGATGGCGATCTCGTCGGTGAGCATGTAGCGCTCGATGTCGATCTGGTTCGCCCCCAGGGGGAGGACGGAGTTCAGCCCCTCCAGCTGCCGATAGCATAAGGGGGCGAGCTCGATGCCGTTCGCCTGGGCGGTGGACACCAGGCGCATGACCTGGTCCTCGAGCTCCTCGCGGCTCGACGCGTAGGTCATCGCCAGGCCGCTGTAGCGGAACAGGTGCTGGCTGTCGTCCTTCAGGCGGTCGAACATGTCCTGCGCCTCGTCGCGCGTGTAGCGCAGCTCCGCGGGGAGCAGCGTGTAGTCATAGCCCTTTTTGACGGCGCTCATCTGGTCCTCAACCACCTCCTTGTCGATCCAGTTGAGGCGCTGCTTCACGAAGGAGAGCGCCTTGTTCTGCTCGAGGGCCCTGATGTGGGTCGAGATGATGAGGGGGATGGGCAGGTCAACCATGTCGGCCAAGCACCTGTCCGAAAGGTTGCTCTCGAAGCGGCGGAACGACATCACCTGGCACCACACGCCGTCGACGGTGAACCTGTCGTTGCAGCCGTCGGGCTTGAGGTCCATGAGGTTCGGCGAGACGAGGTCCTTGGTCGTCGTGCCCCTGTGCGCGGAGAGCTCCGACCAGTCGAAGCTGAGGGGCGGCTCGCCCGGACGCAGGATCGAATGGATGAGCCTCGTGCGCTCGGAGCCGTCCAGCGGGACGACGTCGCTGCGGATGCCGGTCAGCACGCTCGAGGCCATCGACCGCATGCGCGCGAGCATGGGGACGGCGCGTTCGGCATCCTGGGCCTCCACCGCGAAGGTGATGTAGCGCTCGCGTACCAGGTTCGACACCCCCTCGAGCATCTTCGCGTTCAGGATGTCGTTGTACTCCGCGGCGAGCGGGCCGGTGGTGTCGTCGCGCACCTCGAAGAAGGTGCGGTTGCCGATCTCCGAGTCGTGGATGGGCCGGTTGACGAGGGTCATCTGCATGCGGACGTCCGGCGTGAGGCCGTTGTAGAGCATCCGCATGCGCTTGCATATCGCAGCCTGCGCCTCGTTGCTCGCCGACTGGTAGCTGATGTCGCCGAAACGGTAGGTGCGGCTGTAGGTTCCGAAGTCGTTCATCGCGACGCCGTCGCGGAACAGCGCTTTGTAGGAAATGGATTCCGCGACGTTGCCGGCGCGCTTCCGCCTTCCCTTGCTGCCCTGCTCATCGGCTGCTTTGGGCTTCTTCTTGACGAAACGTGGGCTCATAGTTCTCACCGACCTTCCTCATGAGCTTCTTGAACTTTCGCGGGGTGATCGCCGGCTTGACGGGCTCCTCCTACGGTTGTTCCGCCAGGCAGAGCGACGATTCGTAGACGAGGGTCCCGGCCGAGGTGTGATGGCGCAGCGCGAGGGGCACGAACCGCTCGGGGCGCATCCCCTTGGGTTTCCAGAAACCGAGCAGCCAGAACGGCATGGACGACGCCATGATCGGCAGGCTCGCATCCGCGACGGGGACCCCGAGCCCGAAATGGCATATCGCCGCGGACGCGACCGACGCCGCTATGCCCGCGGCGATGCAGGCGAGCATGCGCGCCGAGAGCTTCCCGACGATCTTCTCCTCGTATTCCCCGATGTCCTTGTGAACGTAGGTGTGCTGCATGACGGCTCCTTAGCTGGGCATCCAGCTCGTGTCGAGCTGCCCGAAGTAGACCGCCGCGGCGATGATGATCGCCCCGCCGGCGATGGTCGCGATGGCGCTCGCCAGCTGCGCGCCGCCCGCGCCCGTCTCCGAGCGGATGGCGATGCCCAGGCTGACCGCGCCCCAGACGACGATGAAGCCGCCCAGGAACGCCACGCACCCGCTGACGAGGTTGATGATGTTCGCAAGCATGTGATGCCTCCTCCGTGATCGCGGGGCCCGTCGCCCTTCTGGCGACGGCTCCCCTCTATCAATGAGGTCGGCAGGGCCCGCTTATTTCGAAGGCGCTTCGATTTTTTCCATGCCCAGGCCCTCTTTGTGCCTCGGGTAGCTGAACGGCTCGGGGTGCATCGAGCCCTCATGGCCGGCGGCCTCCCTCCATCGGGGATGGGCGTCTGCGGGGTACTTGCCGTCGATGACCGGATCCGAACCGCTGAAGATGACGATGGCCTTGTCGCGGGGCAGCTTCCCGGCTTCGCTCGCCTGGATGAGGTCCCTCTCCAGCTTGTTGCGGTTCCTGGTGGTCGACCCGGTGGTACCGCGGGTGACGTTCCAGGTCTCGGAGTCGACCGTCTCCTTGCCGACCATCTCGCTCAGCATCTTGTTGGTCTTCGTCGACTTGCCGCCGAGGAACAGGAGCACGTCGCAGTTGTCGATGATGATCTGCGCCTCGTGCTCCCCGTAGCGGGCCTCGAGCTGGGCGACGGACTGGAGCATGATCGACATGGATATGTTGCGCGAGCGGACGGTGGTGATGACGTGGTCCATCTGGCTGAGGCGCCCCAGGTTGTAGAACTCGTCGCACATCAGGTGCAGGGGGCGGGGCAGCTCCCCGCCGTGGTCCCTGTCCGCCTTTTCGGTGCAGACGTGGATCGTCTGCCAGACCATCATCGCCATCAGGAAGCTGAAGGCGTCGGTGGTGTCGCTCGTCTCCGCGAAGACGACGCGCTTGCGGTCCGCCTCGCCGAAGCGGTCGAGGCCCATCTCGTCGAACATCGTGAGCTCGCGCATCTCCGGCACCATCATCGACTGCAGGCGGGAGTTGGTGGAGATGATCACCGATTTCAGGGTCTTGCCCGCGGCGGCCTTCAGGAGCGTCCAGCACAGCAGTGTGAAGTCCTCCTCCGGGGCCTTCGGGTCCGCCACCTGCCGCCATTCGAACGAGCTCGAGGACGCCCGCTTGAAATCGCGGCGGCCCTTCCGCGGCTCGGCCTGTTCGGAGCGCCTCTCGACGAGCATGGTGCCTTCCGCGATCTCGCGCATGAGCAGCTCGTAGGGGCTGACGAACGACTCGTCCTCCTCGCTCGCCTGCGCGAGGCTCAGCAGCGTGATGAGCCCGTTGAGGTTGCGGTCCTCGTCCGGGCAGTAGGATACGAGGTAGCTCACCTGGGTGAGGAGCAGAAGCACCGTCGTGTTCGTCCAGAACGCCTCCTCCGATTTCGCCTCCTCTCCGTTGGTGATGGATGTAAACGCCCTCACCCATTCGATGATGTCGATGGGGTTTTCGAGGTAGGCGAGGGTGTTGTAGTGGGCGGATGCCGCGGGGTCCTTGGTCGAGAAGACCACCACGTCGTAGCCGTGGTCGGCGAACATCTGCCCCAGGTTCTTCGACAGGGTCCCCTTGGTGTCGGTGAAGAAGAAGTCCTGGTTCGCCTGGAGCGCGTTCGGCATGACGTACATATGGGTCTTCCCGCTTCCCGTCCCGCCCACGACGAGGATGTTCTTCGCCCTGCGGTAGGCGCGTTTCAAGCACGATTGGTCGACAGCGAGCCCGACGTGGCGGGTGAGGATGATGTTGTTGTCGGGGTGCTTGCGGTCGGAGAACCTCTTCGCCGCATCCGCCGGCGCCAGCCATCGGGCGCTGCCGTGCTCTTCGCCATGCCGGAAGTTGCCCGACGCGAGCGTTATCTGGCTCCAGGCGATCCAGACCGCTATCGCGCATATCGCGCCCGCAAGGAGCGGCATCTGCTCGAGCGTTACGGGCCCGTTCTCTATGACGTAGGACGGCAGCGCGGCAGCGGCTGCCGGCAGGTTGGCCGTCCATGCGCCGTCGAGCGCCGAAAGGCATGCGACGTAGGAGTTCCCCGCGACGAACGCAGCGACGGAGCCCGCTGCCGCGGCGATGATCCCCGCCGTCGATACCCTGCCCATCAGACGCGTTCCCTCTCCCGTTTCTCGACGCGCCCCGTTTCGCGCGTCTCCCGTTCGGGCGCCCTTGCCTCCTCGGCGTACCTGCGCACCGTCCTGACCCGTTCCTGCAGCCTCTTCTCCTTGCGGGGGTCGGCCTTGCCCGCGCCTTCGCCGCGCTGTTCGGGCTCCGGGTCGTCCCTGCCGATCTCCCTTGCCCGCTCCATCGCCCTCACCGCCTGCTCATAGGCCTTCTCCACGCGGTCGGCGAGGTTCCCGAACGCATCGGAGAGATCCTTCGCCTCGGCCGTGCGGAAGAGCAGGTACCGCCTTCCGTCGGAAGCGTCCTCGAACCATTCGTGGACTATGCCGCGGGCCACGAGATCCTTGTCCATGATCTCCTTGAGGTCGTTCCATCCGTCGATGCCCGTGAACTCGTGGAGGTCGAGCTTCGCCCAGCCCTCGCGTTCCACCGCTTCGGGCATCGGGGCCCCGCTGCTTTCCATGACCCGTCCTTGGGCGTTGCGCAGCGCGCCCGCCAGCTTCGACGAGCTTGCGTAGGCATGGTGGCGCCCGCGCTCCACCATGATTCGGATGCTCCAATCGAGGAGCTTGTCGCCGGCGTCGTCGCCGAAATCGTCTGCCATCCTGATCACTCCCATCTGGTCTTTTTCTTCGTTGTCATTCATGCCCGAGGGTTTCGTCGGGGGGCGCGTGCGCTGGCGCGGATGCCGTCTTCATCGGCTATCCCTCCTCGGGCTTTTGGGCCTCGAGCCAGTGCTCGCGGGCGTCGATGTCGTGCTTGCGCGCCATGTACAGGTACCAGCGGTCCCAGCTCTCGCCGCGGCATGCCCCGTCGGCCTGCATCGCCTCGTAGAGCTCCTTCGCCTTCGGATCGCATCCGTCGAGCGAGTAGAGCTCGTACATCAAGTCGGTCGGGCAGCTGAGGGTGCGGTTCCTGATCTCGTTCGCGTGCCTTCTTTTCGCCTTCGCGTTCGCCTTCTCGGCCAAGGCGCAGTAGCCTTCCGGGTTGTTGGGGTCGAGGAACTTGCCGAGCTCCGGGTAGAACGGGCGCCTGCCCTCCTTCGGCGGGTTGAGCTTCTCCCATTCCTTCAGCATCTTCGCGATATGGCAGGGCATCACGCCCTTGCCGTGCAGGGGTTCGTAGAGCCTACGTGCGGTCTTCTCGCTTTTCATATAGGGGTAGCTTCGCGAGATCTCGGCGAAGGCGGCTTCGAAATCGCCGCCGGAAGACCCTTCCCGCCGCGGCTCCGAAAGGCCGCGCCCCCCATCATCTTTAGTAGGCTTTTCTATTCCTTTCTTATTGGGTGGCCTCCCCTCAGGTGACCCCTGATCCCAGATCAGGGGTAGGGGTGAGATGGCTTCATCCGTCCCGCCGTCTACGGGTGAAGTGGCTTCAGGGGTGCCTCCTCCGCCGCATCTCGAAATCGCCTGGGCGACCGGTTCGAGGGTCGCGGCGTACATGTTCGTCACCCTGCCGCCCCATTTGCGCTCCCCGACGTTGACGATCAACCCGCGCGCCTCCAGCCCGTGCACCACATCGATCGCGTGGCGCTCGGAGCAGCCCGCGCGATGGGCCGTCATCGCGTTGCTGCCGTAGTAGCAGCCGCCTTTCCCCTGGCTGTAGGAATAGATGAGGGCGTACACGGCGAGCTCGACCCCTTTGAGGGAAAGGCCCTCCTTGCAGCTCATGAACTCGAAGATGCAGTAGAAGCTCTCGGGCGGGACCCTTGGCCCCGGCCTCTTGTCGTTGTGTTGCATGCCGGCCTCCTTTCGACGTGCGGGGACCATCCTCGTACGTCTATGGGGTCGGGACATGCCCCGGCATTTCGACGCTTCCCGAGATTCCCGATTGAATTTCCCCAATTCTTCGAAACGCGGCCCCTCCTTTCGACCCCATAGGCGAAGGGGGTCCCGCCCGGGCCCGCAGGATCCGTCGAAAGGAGCGCGCGTGGAAGAGAGAAGCGAGATCAGGGACTTGACGGACGTCGCCATCCCCGCGGGGGTCCCCGTCGAGGAGCGCATCGCGAGCTTCGTCGAGCAGGTGGGCAACCCCTACGAGTTCACCAGCCATGGAGTGAGGGTGCGCATCAGCTTCGCGGGCCAGGTGCCCATCGAGGACGCGGTCGCGCGGATGCTGGGCCTGGAATCCGAGTAATGCCCTATCGGCGCGCGCCCGGAGCGTGCTAGAATCGTCGCTGAGGAAAAACAGCTGAACGGCGACGTTTTTGGTCGACTCTCCGGGCGCGTGCTTGGTCGCACGCACCCAACGAAGGAGAGTCGATTTTTTATGCCCAGAGCAAAGAACAGGGCGGTGCGCTTGGGAAGCTACGCCAGGTTGTCGCGCTGCGACGACTTGGACGGGGTGTCCGGCAGCATCGTCAACCAGCAGCAGATCATCCGCCAATACTGCGAGAGAAGCCCGGAGGACCTGAGGATCGTGCGCGAGTACGCCGACGACGGCGTGTCGGGCACGACGTACGACCGCGAGGGCTGGAAGGCGCTCATGTCCGATCTGGAATCGGGCGTCATCGAAGGCTTCGTCGTCAAGGACTCGAGCCGATTCGGGCGCAACTCGATCGAGAGCGGACTTCTCCTGGAAAAGGAATTCCCCAAGATGAACGGCGGGCGGGGGGTCCGCGTCATCATGATATCGGAGGGGTACGACTCCGCGTCGAGCGACCCCTACATGTCGAGCATCATGCTCGCGTTCCGCGGCATGCTCAACGAGAACGTCAGCCGAGACACGTCGGTGAAGACGCGCGCGGGGCTGCACGCCAAGATGCAGCGCGGGGAGCGCGCATGCTCCTTCGCCCCGTACGGATACAAGAACGATCCCGAGAAGAGAGGGCACCTCGTCGCCGACGGGCAAGCCGCCGCCAACGTCAAGAAGATCTTCCGCATGAAGCTCGAGGGAATGTCGCCCCAGTCCATCGCCGACGAGCTCAACCGCCTGGGCGAGCCCTGCCCCGGCCTGTACAAGCTGGAGAACGGCATCCGGTTCACCATGCCCTTCGCCGGGGGAGGCAGGCCGAAATGGGGCCCCAACACGGTCATGCGAATCCTGTCCAACGAGATATACACGGGCACGATGGTCCAGGGCAGGACCTACACGCCGAGCTTTCGCAGCAGGAAGACGCTTCCCCGCGCCCGGGAGGAGTGGTTCCGCAAGGAGGGAACCCACAGGGCCCTCGTGAGCCGCCATGAATTCGAGGTGGTCCAGGACCTCATGCTGAGGGACACCAGGACCGCCCCCGGATCGAAGAGGGTCGCCCTCTTCAGCGGCCTCGTCTACTGCGCGGAATGCGGCCAGCAGATGCTGATCCGCACGGGGCGCAACGGGAACCGCTACCTCACCTGCTCGACCAACAAGCGCGACAAAGGTAGCTGCAGCTCGCACCTGTTCAACGAGGAGCGCCTGAAGGGGATCGTCTCCGAGGCCGCCGAGGCGCTGGTTGCCATGAGCGTCGACTCCGCCCGGTTCGCCGCGGATCGCCGAGAGGAGCTCGTCCGTGAGCGCACGGCGGACGTGGACGAGCGCATCGACGAGGCCCGCAGGCGCCAGGAGCGAGCGCTGCATTTCCGCCACGGCCTCATAGAGGACCTCGAGGCGGGCGTCATCAGCAAAGACGAATACAACCTGTTCGCATCCGCCTACGCCTCGCGCATCAGCGAGGCGCGCGCCGCGGTGCTCGAGCTCGAGCGCGAACGCGAGCAAGTGGCGCAGCTGGTGACGGACGCCGAGACCGCCCTGCGGCGCTTCGCGAGAAACGGCAGCATTGGGGAGCTCGACCGCAGGAAGGTCGTCGAGCTCGTCGAGAGGATCGACGTGCACGAAGACAAATCGGTCGACGTGCGCTTCCGCATCCAGGACGTGGTAGAGCGCGCCGGAATCCGGCTCTCGGAAGGGGAGGTGGCGTGATGGAGGGGAATAGGACGCTGCGCGCGGCGATATATGCGAGTGCCTCTAACTGGGCCCCGCTCACCCGGCGCGACATCCCCATAGCCGAGCAATCGGCGCGGTGCAGGGAGGCCATCGAAGCCCGTCCCTACCTCAAGAGGGTGGGCACCTACCGCAACCGATACGAGAACGGCGAAGCGGGCGATTACGAGCGCCTCATAGAGGACGCGATCAACCGGCGGTACGACTGCCTCGTCATCTGCGGCGGGAACCATTTCGGCCCCACGGAGCGCGCGGCGTTCTTCCATATCGGGCGGTTCATGGTGCCCGCCGGGATGCGGGTCATAGACATCGGCGAGGGATGGGACACCGGGATCATGGGCGGAAGAAAGTACGCGTTCCACCTGACCTCGATGGCGAGGATGGAGAAGAACGCCAGGAAAAGGAGGGATGGGAATGGCTCGTAGGAGCAGGAGAAGCGATGCCGTCGACGCGAAGCCGGAGTCAAAGGGCAGGGTGTGCAGGATGGGAGTCTACGCACGGACCAGCAAAAGCTACGACGACGACGGCTGCAGCATAGCAAACCAGCAGCGCATAGTCGCCGACCATGTGGACAGGCTTCCCGACGGGGTGGTGGCGGCCTACTACGTCGACGACGGCTTCACCGGGACCAACCAGGACCGCGATGCGTTCCAGAGGATGATCGAGGATCTGAGAGCGGGGAGGATCGACGGCATAGCGGCGAAGGACGCCAGCAGGCTCGGCCGCGACTACGTGGAATGCCAGTCGTTCATCAGGGACATGCTGCCCTCGTTGGGCGCTCGCCTCATACTCGTGTCGGACAGGGTCGACAGCAAGGACAACGCCACCCTCGACGATTTCGCCATCGACATGAGGAGCCTCCTCAACGACCTGTACAGCAGGGACCTCAGCAGGAAGATCCACGCGACCTTCGAATCCTCGCGTCGCCGCGGCCCCCTCATCCTGGGCAACATCCCCTACGGGTACCTGCGCGATCCGAACGATACCCACCATCTGGTTCCCGATCCGGCGACCGCTCCCATCGTCCGCGAGATGTTCCGCATGAAGATCGCGGGCAAGGCGAACGCCGCTATCGCACGTTGGCTGGAAGAGGTCGGGGCACCCACCGCCGGAGAGGTTAAGTACGCTCGCGCGGGCATGGAAGCGACCAGCAGGGATTCCAGGCGATGGCATGCGCGCAACGTCAGCCGTATGCTCGAGAACCCCGTTTATGCAGGCAGGGTGGTCATGAACAAGTGGACCCAGAAGCGCTACCTGGGCATCCCCCACGAGAAGAACGACGAGAGGGAATGGCTCGTCGTGGAAAACGCCCACGAGCCGCTGGTGCAGCCCGAGCGCTTCGACGAGCTAAGGCGCGCCCATGACGAGAAGGTCGCCAAGAAGAGGGAGAAGCGCGCCGCCACCGACCGCATCAGGCAAAAGCACCCCGACAGGCTCCCGGGGAAGATGCGCTGCGGCATCTGCGGCGCGCGCATGTCGATCTGCCGCTGGATAGAGGACGGCGTTTTCTGGGGGGCCGAGTATATGTGCAACAGGAAAGACGCCGGGGAAGGCGGCGGGCGGCATCGCATCGCCGTCCCCTTGGTCGAGACGATCTGCATGGACGTCATCCGCAGCCAGATAGAGCAGCGCGTGTCCATCGAACGGCTCGTGGATTCCAAGATGGCAGACGGAACGCTCTCGAGGCGTCTTGCGGAGGCGACGAAGGGCATCGCCGCGATCGAGAGGGAAATGGAGGACATCGAGGACAGGGCGCTGAAGCTCAAGGGGGAGCACATGGGCAGCGGGATATCCTCGCGCGACTACAAGCGCATAGAGCGCACGCTATGGTCGCAGCTCGAGGAGGCTAAGAAGCGCCGCAACGACCTGGTGGCGCGCCGCGACCTCCTCGACTCGATCGCCGAGAACGGGGCGGGACTGTTCGCCGAAGGGGCAGGGGCGTCCCTCATGGACAGCTTCAGCGCGGAGCTAGCCGACATGGCGATCGAGTCGGTTACCTTCGAGGGGGACGACAGGGTGTCGGTCCGGCTCAGATTCACGGACGCCTACAGCAGGATGAAGCAGATCGAGGAGGCGCTGTCATGATCGCACTCTATTGCAGGCTCTCGGTCGCCGACGGCGACGGGGGAGAATCGGATTCCATCGCGAACCAGCGGTTGATCCTCGCCGACTTCGTCGCGTCCCGCGACGACCTCAAAGGCGAGGAACACCGCTTCTTCGTCGACGATGGGATCAGCGGCACGCATGCCGAGAACAGGCCGGCCCTGCAGGAGATGCTGCGCTGCTGCCGCGAGGGTCGCGTCAGCACGGTCGTCGTCAAGGACCTGTCCAGGCTCAGCCGCGACAACCTCTTCTGCGTCGGCATGGTCGAGGACGAGCTGCCCTCGCTGGGCGTGCGCGTCATCGCGGTGGTGGACAACTACGACTCCAGGCGGGACGGCAAGAACGCTTCGGCGGGAATGCAGCTGGGATTCAAGGCGATCATGAACTCCTGGTACTCGAAGGACCTCTCGCGCAAGGTCACACAGAGCATCAGGAGCGAGCATGCTCGGGGCATGAACCTCCACACGGTTCCGTTCGGCTACCGGAAAGGGGAAGGCGAGTACACCTGCACGGTGGACGAGAGGGGCGCCCCGGTTGTCCGGAGGATCTTCGATCTGGCACTAGACGGCCTCAATCAGACGGAGATCGCCTCGAAACTCAACGAGGAAGGGGCCATCACCCCCCACAACCTCAAGGTGCTGCGGGGCAAAGGGTGCCGATGGGAGGCGAAGCCGAACCAGCGCTGGACCGGCACGATGGTGAAGAGGATAGTGAGGAACCCCCACTACAAGGGGACGCTCGTCCTCGGCAAGACGAGGAGGAACGAGATCGGCCTCTGCGCGGCGCGCAAGACGGCCCCGAGGGAGAGGTTCGTGTTCGAGAACGCCCACGAGGCCATCGTGGGAGCGGCGGACTGGGCCCGCGCGCAAGGTTCGATGGTCGATTTCGATCGCGGGGGGACGGTAGAGCCCCTCGGGCACCTTTTCGCGGGGTTCGTGTTCTGCCCCCATTGCGGGAAGGCGGTTTCGTTCAGGGCCGGAAGGAGGCCGGGGCTCGCCTGCTACACGGCGTACTGCGGGTGCTTCCGGGAAGCCCCCTCCATCGCCCTGCACGACCTCGAGGAGGCCGTCGCGTCGGTCGTGCGAACCCATGTCGAACTGCTCTTCGGGCTCTCCGACGCGATCGAGGCGGCGGAGGCGTCGCCCGAGAGGATCGCGGGGCTGCGCTCGTCGCTGAGGCGGCTGTCGGCTCGGAAGATGCGGGCCTACGAGGAGTACCGGATGGGGGAGAGGAGCCCCGAGGAGTTCGCCGCGCTGAAGGCCGCCATGGACACGGAAGGGAAGTCGGTCCGGCATGAGATCGAGCGCATGGAGGCCGCCGCCGAGAGGAAGGCCTCCGCGTTCATCGATGCGGAGCGCGCGTTCGAGATCGCGCTGCGACTCGAGGGGCAGGAACTCTGCCGTGAGACGCTCGAGGCGCTCGTCGACCGCATCGAGCTTCTGGGCGACGACGAGGTCCGCATCACGCTCAAGTACGCCGACGTGTTCGAGCGGCTGGGCTGAGCTCCATGGGGACGCTCCTTCTCGGCAGGCCCGCCGCCGCACCTCGGACGCGGATAGTCGCCGACGTCCGCGTCGTGCGCAAGGGCGTCGATTCTTTTCCGATTTCTTTCCGCCCCACGCGCGTCGCGCGGCGAAAACAAATGGGAAAACAAACGGCTGCCGGGGCAGCCTTTGACTTTTCTCCCTTGCGCTCTCCTCGCCGCCGGCGCCATGCGCGCCACGAGGCTCGCCAAAGGGGCGGGCCGAAAGGTCAAGGAGGTACACATCATGAAGGATCTGCTCGAGCGCGCGATCAAAGCATCGGCTACGTTCCTGGAGCGCAGGGGCTACGAGATCCTCGACCGCAACTGGAGCAACGGCGGCAGCGCGATCGACATCGTCGCCCGCGACGAGGACGGCGTCATCGTGGTGGTCGATGTCAAGGCGCGGGTCGGAGCCGACAAGGGCTTCCCGATCGACACGGAGGCCTCCCGCGAGAGGCTCGAATCCGCGGCGGCGCAGTGGCTCGCGGAGCACGACGACGAGCCTGTCGACATCTCCGTCAGATTCGACGCCATTTCGATGATGGTCATCGACGACAGCCGGGCCTTCCTCCGCCATCACGTCAACAGGTTCGGCACGGCGGACGCGGTGGCATAGAGCCCCTCCGCGTCCCAAGGCGGGCCCCGGGCGACCGGGACTCGCCTTCCGCGTCCGATGCCGCCGCGAGCGCGGCGGCGCGGGGGAGCGCCCCCCCGCACGGGCGCCCAAGGGCGCCGGCGCCCTTGGGGAACCCCGCTTCGACCTCCATGCCGGTCGGGCACGTCTCCGGCTCATGCGCCGCCTGGGCTGTGGCGCGCGAACGCCTCTGCTCCGGCTCCCGCACGACATCGCCACAAATCCGCTTCGCGCATTGGATGGGGATGGCGCCCCCGCTTCGTGCAGGAGCCTCCGTCCAGGCGACCGCGCGCCGGGCGGCATCCAAGGGATGCAGGGCGGGGCCTGCATCCGGCGGGCCCGAACGCGACCGATTGGAGGATCAGGTGGAAGAGCTGAGGGATCTCGAAGACGTGACGGTGGATGCGAGCCTTCCTGTGGAGGAGAGGGTCCGCTCGTTCGCCGATCAGATCGGCGACCCGTACCACTTCACGACTCATGGGGTGGAGGTGAGGCTGAGCTTCGCCGGCCAGATACCCATCGAAGGAGCCGTCGCCCGGATCCTCGGGATCGACGACGCGCCCCTCCCGCTGCCGGAGGCGGCTGGCGCTTCCGCGGGGAGCGCCGCGTGAAAGTCGAAATCGGAACCGTATCACGACCTTATAGGCAAGGGGCCTCATCGCCCCGTCCGGAAAGGAAGGAAGACAGCATGAAGGTAATCACCGCCAGCAACTTCAAGGGAGGGGTCGGCAAAACGACCACCGCCGTTAACCTCGCGGTGCTGTGCGCATCGCACGGGTTGGAGACCCTCCTCGTCGACTTGGACCCCCAGGCGTCGGCGAGCGACTATTTCGGGCTCTACGACGCCGCGGATGAATCGCGACGCAACTCGGTGTCCCTCCTCTACGAGGAGATGCCGATCTCGGAGGCGGCCCACGGGACCCGGGTCGAGCATCTGAGATGCGTCCCGACGACGCTCGACCTCATCGACCAGAACGAGCTCATGCTGCGTGAGCAGCGATTGAGGTTCGCCCTCGACGACGCCGAAGGCGACTTCGACGTCGCCATCCTCGACTGCGCGCCGAGCGCCAAGCAGCTCGCGATGTGCGCCTACATCGCGACGAGCGGACGCGGGACCGTGGTGATCCCGGTGAAGCTCGACTCGACGGTCATGCGGGGCACTGCCTCCGCGGTCGCCGCGGTGCAGGGCGTGGCGACGAAGCTGCGCATGCCGGTGCCCGATTGGAGGATCCTGCGGACCTGCGTTCCCGGGCGGGCGACCATCGCCGAATCCACGGGGGCGGCGGTCCTCGACCGGTTCTTCCCCGACCGCCAGTACGACACGGTCATCCACCATTCCGCGAAGGTCATGGAGGGGAGCTGGGAGTGGAAGCCCATCGTCTCGTTCATGCCCGGCAACCGCGCGGCGCAGGACTACGCGGCGCTTGGAAAGGAGATGGGACTGTGGGACGAGTAGACGACATAGCGAGGCGGTTCAGTCTCGCGGGCGTGCTCGACGAGAACGCCCGGGCGCGGGAGAAGTACCCGATCGTCGAGCTGGACGTGGCGTCCATCGCCGACCATCCGGACAACGGGGCCTACAGCATGGACGGGGACGCGATCCGCTCCCTCGCGGACTCCATCAGGAGGGACGGCCTCACCGACATCCCGCTCGTGCGCAGGATGGAGGACGGCT
This sequence comes from Eggerthella sp. BIOML-A1, assembly GCF_009875595.1. Classification (NCBI taxonomy): domain Bacteria; kingdom Bacillati; phylum Actinomycetota; class Coriobacteriia; order Eggerthellales; family Eggerthellaceae; genus Eggerthella; species Eggerthella sp. BIOML-A1. The sequence goes on from NZ_WWRZ01000002.1 coordinate 44,610, forward strand.
CGTTCCAGATGATAAGCGGGCACCGCCGCAAGGCGGCGTTCGCCTTGCTGGCGGCAGAGGACGACGCCTTCTCGAAGATCCCCTGCAGGATCATCGAAGGGATCAGCGACGAGGAGTCGCGGACCCTCCTGCACACCGCAAACTACTTCACGCGCGAGCTCACCGTCATGGAGAGGGCTCGCGCCACCCAGGCGCTGGGCATCGAGGTGAAGCGGATGCGGGAGGCGGACCCCGGCCTCAAGGGGGTTCGCGGCGCCGACATCAAGGCCGCGATCATCAAGGCCCAGACCGGGCGCGACATCGCCCCGAGGACCATCGAGCACCACGAGCGGATCGCCCGCGCGGTCGAGACGAAGCTCGAGCCCCAATGGAGGCAGAGGGCCGAGGGCGGCGAGCTGAGCGACTCCGATATACAGAGGCTGGCGAGGATGGGCCGCGCCGAACAGGCGGAGCTCGCCGCCTCCGCCCCCTCGGGCAAGCCGGTGTCCGAGCTCATCAAGGAAGCGGAGCGGGCTTCGAAAAACGCCTCGAAAAAGCGCGATAAGCGCAGGTCAGATGCAACTGCGCAAAATTTGCGCAGTAACCCTTCCGCGCTCGTCTCGCAGGCCGCCGAGCTCCTCCGGCAGGCCCGTTCGGCGATGGCCGCGGGCGCCGCGGTAAGCCCGGAGTCGGTGGCCGAGGCCGAGCGCGAGCTGGCCGCCGTCCGGTCGTCGATGTAGCGGCCGGCTGCCCTGGAACCCCGTTCCGGGGCAGTTTTAGCAAGCAGCCTGTTGCGTATCACAGGGCCCTCCGGAGCCCTGCGCCACGACAGCAGCGCGCACTGCCCATGGCCCGCGCCATAGGCAGTGCGCCTTCAGAAGCGCCATCCCGGCAGCGCCGCGTGCCGCTCCTGAAGGCCGATGCGGGGGTGGCCCCGCGCCCCAGAAAGGAACGAGCCCATGCCCTACCAGAACATGATCAGCTGCAGGCTGAACGACTACGACAGGGACGTGCTCGGCGAGGCGGTCTCACGCTCCGGCATGTCCCAATCCGAGTACCTCCGATCGCTTCTGCGCATCCCGGCGGAGGCGAGGTCGCAGACGACCGTCTACGCCGTGGACGGCAAGACGATGGGGAAGCTGGCGACCGAGCTGATCCGCTGGGGCCGCCATTACAACCAGGCGGTCCACGCCCTCAACACCATCGCCTTGTACATGAGGAAGGGGAGGCCGTCGAACCCCGCCGAGCTCGACGCGAGGCTGGGGCATGTGGGCATGCTGCTCGAGGAGGTCGAGGGCGGGAGGCGCGACCTCGAGTACGCCCTGTGCGAGATCGCCGAATCCATCACCGTGAGGCGGGATTAGCGATGCCCATCGTCAAACCGATCAGCGGGCATACGGGATGCGCAGGGATCGAGCGCTACCTCACCAAGGGCGGCCGCGCGCTCGCGGTTGACCTGGTGAACCTCGATTGGTCCCCCGAGCACCCCTGCGGGTTCCGGGGGTGGGCCGACGAGATGGACTTCACGCGCATCGCGTTCGGAAACCACACCCCTTGGAAGGGCAGGCCCGCCCGCACCTACAAGCACTACATTGTGAGCCCGGATCCCACCGACGAGATCTCGCTGGAATCCCTGCGCGAACTGACGCAGGCCTGGGTGGGCGAGAACTTCCCCGGCTTCCAGGTCGCCATCGTCTACCACGACGACAACGAGAACGGGGTCATGCACGCCCATGTGGTGGTGAACAACACCAACCTCGACACCGGCTCCCGTCTTCAGGACCCGGCCCCGAAGGAGCTCATGCGATCGATCCAGCGGCTTGCCGAGGAACGGGGCCTCAGCTTCTTCTCCGAAGATCGGCAGGCGGGTTCCCCGTCGAGGTTCCCCTCGAGGAGGGGGCGCCCGGGGGAGAGCGTGCATTTCCGCAGGGCGGAGAAAGAGCTCCTCGAGAAGGGCGGGTACTCGTGGGTCGCCGACATCAGGAACAGGGTCCTCATCGCCAGGCGAGCCGCCCGGGACGAAGCGGACTTTCTCGGCATCCTCGACGAGATCGGGATCGAGGTGTCCGATGCCGCCGTCCGCAACGGAGCCGCCGACTGGGTATACGGGCTTTCCGGCGAGGGGGCCAGGCGGATCAGGGGCGAGAACCTGGGAACCTCCTTCGGCCAGCGCGCCGTGCGGCAGGAGCTTGCGCTGCGCTCGGCGCCCCGTAAGGCGGACGTGGTGAGGGAGATCGCCCGAAACGCCGTGAAAGTAGGAAGTCTGCAGGACCTGAACGCCCTCGCCGACGCGCTCGACGCGTTTTCGCGGGAGGGGATCAGGAGCATCGCCGACTGCGAAGCGCGCATCGCGGCTATGGAGGCCGGCGGGGACTACGAGTCGATGGAGCGTCTCGCGGAATACCGAGACTACGCCGAGGAGAAGGGCATCCTGCCGCAACATTCCGCCAGGAAGCGCAGGAGGGTGGCCCCGGACGACGAGCATGCGATGACGAAGAGGGGTCCTCGCGGAGGCGCGCCGCGACAGCATCCCCCATCGCAAGGCGGTAGGAACAGGGACGAAAGGGGAAGGTGAAGATGAGGGTGGAGATCGTTTACGGCGACGGGAGGATCGGCGTCTTCGACACCGCGAATCTGGTCGCCGGCCAGCCGTTCGGGAGAGCCTGCATAACGGCAGAGCTCGTCATGCGTTTCGACATGGCGGATCGCGAGGGAATCTGCCTCGACATCCATCATCACGACATCGCGGCGGAAGCCGACGACGCCGACGTTCCGTTCGCGGACCGATGCAGGGGATATCGGGTCTGCTTGGCGGAACCCTGCGAGCTCGACGGCATCGAGAGCGTCATCGTCGACGACCGGGTCGTCACCTGGAGGCAGGCGGGGCGTTTCGTCGACGGGGTCCGCTTCGAGCGGGCGCAGCGGCTCTGGTATTCGGACTCCCCCAACGCGGGGGACAACTACAAGGCCTGCAGCATCTACGACTATCTCGAAGCGGCCCGCCCCGACCTTCGCGGCGACCCCGAGGCGATCTGCGCGCTGTTCGGGTATCCGGTGGAGGCGTTCGTGGAGGCGAGGAAGGCGGAGAGCGCCCAACCCGAGGAAGACGAGGAGGTATAGCCATGTTCAGATGCGTGTTCGGATTCTTCCGATGGCTCTTCAAGGCCGTGTTCCGCTGGTTCATGTGAGGCTTGCCAAGTCACGCTTCGATAGGAAACGAAAAACCTCGGAGATGAATCCTGGCACGCAGGCGGCTGCAAGTCACTTGCGATTACCTTTGGGAATGATTGCGAGTTGATCCTATGCGTCGTCCTGTGCTGCGGACGAGATTCTCGTTACGAGGGCGTTTGCCCACGCCACCGCCTCGCCTGCCGTCTCCAGCACGTCGAGCCCTTCCGCTTGCGCAGCGTAGAGGGCATCCCAGCCCTCGCCCTTGGCTATGGTCGGCGGCCACGCCTGTTCTTTTCTGTAGGCGAAAAGCCTCTCGCATGTCCTGCATGCCAGCCCGTAGTCGACGTCGCCGTTGTTGACGATGATCTGCAGGTCGATGAGGTCGTGGGCGCGTTCGCTGCCCGCACCGCTCACGGCGTGCAGCTTCTGGGCGATCTGGTGCTCGAGCTTCATGCAGGGCACGGGGCCCGGTTCGGGGAAGCCAAGCTCCTCCAGGACCGCTGCCGCCTCGGAGGACTCGACCAGGTCGGGATCGTCGGCATCGCCGATCTCGTTGTGCCCGACTTCGAGAGGCAGGGTCATCCACGACTTGCCGTTGTAGGACAGCTTCAGCTCGTAGGGGCGCATGACGTAGGCGGGAGGGACGCTTTCGGGCGCGTGGGGCTTCTTGGGCACCACTACGCCGGTGAAGCCCGCCCACCCCGCGGCGAGCGACTCCTCGAGCCTTCCGATGTAATCCTCCAGCGAGGAGGCTCGTGCGGTGTCGAAGTCGCGGGAGAACCGCGTCTCGTCCTTGCCGAAGCGGATCTTGAGCGCGTTGCCGCCCTTGGCCGCTCCGTCGGGGAGCATCTGCCCGACGATGACCGAGGCGATGAGTCGCTTGATTCGGTTGGGGTCGTCGCCCATGCGGGCGCAGAGCCTGTCTATGGCGATGTCGAGGTTGCGCCTGCTGTTGGGCGCCTTTGTCTTCGGTTCGGTCAAGCCAGCTCCTCCTTCAGGGCCCTGTATTCCTTTTCGGTGACGAGGCCCCTGTCCCTCGCCTCGTCCGCCGCTTCGAGCAGGCGTTCGGGCATGACGGAGCCGTTGCATGCGCGCAGGGCGTCCGCCACGCTCTGGGAGGGGATCCCCTCGTAGAGCGTGGGGGAACAGCCTTTCGGCGCCGGAGTCAGACGAACCCATGCGGGCAGCCTCCTGCGAACGCGCCTCGGCGTGGCGACGGTCACGGCGGCGGGGTCCACCAGCGCCAGGCCGTGCATGGAGAGCACGGCGTCGCCCCACAGGTACGCCCCGTCGCCCGCAAGGGCGACGGCCTCGGCGAACGGGTCGTAGGGGGTCGGCACCCAGCGCGCGAGCTTGTAGACGCCGTGCCCTTTGCGGATGAGCCTGCCGTCGTTGCACCAGCGAGTCATCTCCCCGGTCGTCACGCCCGACTCCCGCGCCTGCGAAGCGGTCACGATGCCGTGCCCGTCGGCCGCGATCTCGTATATGTCGTCGAAATGAGCCATGCCAAAATACTAACACTTCTGTATGCCTTTTGACAGTATCGTACAGAAGGGCAATTCCCAGATAGGAGGCTATCCTGCGGGTTCAGGAAAGTCCTTACCTCGTTTCTGATTAGCTGTACGCTCTTTTCGAGAAGATAGACGAAGCGGCTACGGTGAACTGACAAATCGGACGATGTCTCTTAGTTTGCGCGTTCTACCGGCTTGCATCGACGGCTCTCTCGGCGGTTCGGTTCTCGGCGGATGCGGTGCGGGCTGCTCCGGCGCGCTCGGTTAGGCGCCTCGCATCGCGCCCTGGCGTCCTCTCCATCTCTCCGCGTTCCCGTTCTCCCGGCTTTCGTGTCCCAAGTATCTGCTCCTCGATGCCGTCGATGATGCCGTGCGATGCCAGGCGAACATCGTCGAGCGACGCGCGCAACTCGGAGATCTCCTTGCCGCTGCTCCATGAGGCGATGTAGCCGAAGCTGTAGTCGCTCGTGTCGAGCCCGAGCCAGTTGGAGACGACGAAGGCGACGCTCTCCGCTTGGACCTCGCGAGTGTTCCGGTCGGGCAGCGGGCGGCTCTTGTCTTCGGGCTCGAAGTCGTGCATGACGCTGTGGGCGAGCTCGTGGACGGCGGTTTTGAGTGTCTGCGCCTGAGGCATCCCTTCCTGGATCACGATCCTCTTGGGGTCGGCGTGGGAGAAAAAGCCCTTCGCGCCGCCGCTGATCTCCTCGAAAGAGATCGGGTATTTGCTGATCTTCCCGATCGCGTCCATCACGGTTTCGAATTCCCCGACATCGCCCTGCAGCTCATCGACGCCCATGGACGGAAGATCCCTGCCTTCGGTCTGGCTCACGTCGAACACGGTGGCGAGACGGAAACCCACGAGGCGCTTCGCTTCGGCTTTCTCGGCATCCGGATCGCCGGTGTCATGCTGTTCGTCTTCGGGCAGCTTGCCCTTCACGACGATGGGGCTGAGGATCCGGATGCCTCGCTCTCCCTTTTTGACGTGCCTTCCGAACTTGTCCTGCCAAGCGCGGTATCCCGCAACCAGGGTGGCGTCCGGCCTCTGCCATGCGATGAGCATACAGTTGTTGAAGCTGTAGTTGTGGAAGTGGGACATCACGGTGAGGTATTCCATGTACTTCCCCGAGGTGAAGATCTCCTCGACGCCCTCTTCCAATCTCTGGAGGGTCTGCTGCAGCTCCTCTTCTCGCTTCGCTGCGGCATCTGCGCTTTTCCAGCTGCTCTTCGCCATCGTCATCCGCCTCTCTCTTGCCTGCCTTCCTGACTACGTGGTCGAGAAAGAGGGCGTCGTTTCGATAGCTCGTTCCTCGCGTCGTAAAATAATTGGAACGCGAAAGGGGGCATGCGATGATCTACGGATATGCCAGGAGCAGCGACGATGCCGAAAGGGATGCCGCCGTGAGGGCTCTCGAGGAGCATGGCTGCGACGCCGTGTCGGCGGATGCGGGCTCCCGGGTATTCTTCGATGAGGTCGTCGCAGGCGCTTCCGATGCGGATACCGTCGTCGTCCCCAGCCTGTCGCTGCTCGCGCCCGATGTGTGCGGAGTCCTCGACGCGCTGGCTAGGATCGAGTGCGCGGGGGCGACTTTCATGGCGCTCGACGAAGGGATAGAGGCAGCTCCCGGCGACCCGTTCTTCTCCCATATGGGCGCGTTGTCGAAGGTGGCTTCCCGCGCCCGATCCCGAACCATACGGAACGGCATGGGAAAGGCGCGCGCCAAAGGAGGGAGCGTGGGGAGGCCGGCGGCGGACTCGTCCGCACTCGAAGAGGCGATGAGCATGAAGAAAAGCGGCGAGTTCACCGTCCGGGAGATCGTCAAGGCGACGGGTGTCAGCAAAGCGACCCTCTACCGTCATTTGGGCAAGGCCGGCGCCGGCGATACATAGAGAGCAGGGGGCGCCAAGGCTCCCGAAGGCCCGCTCCCGCATAGCGCCGATTCCACAAACGGGGTCCAGCTCGTGTTCTCGCCCTATGGGACGGGGAGGCGTTGCGCGCTGCCGAACTTCGAGTATTTCAGCAGGAAGATGGATTCCCAGAGGCATTATTGGAGACGATACCTTTACGCGGAGTACGAGCAGGCCTGCAAGAGGGAGGGGTTCCGCGCGTATTCGTTCAACTCCTTCTGCCGTGAGCTTCTCGCATGGCGCAAGCAGGTGAGGGCGGAGCAAACGGGGGAGTGGTACCCCGCTGAGAGGGCGACCACCTACTGGTCCACCATCGGGGAGAGGGAGGGGCGGCTCGACCTGTTCGTCGCCCAGCTTTCATCAAGCGATATGACGTTCTGCCTTGCCTCGAAGGGCCGTAGCTACCGTGACTGGATGCGCTGCTGCGCCGCGGCGTACGAATACTTCGGCGGCGTTCCCTACGTCACCTGCTGCCCCTATCCCAATCTGTCGCGCGACGGGGCGGCCACGCTCGAGGCCTTTGCCGCGCATTTCAGGACCGTCCTCTACGGAGCCCGACCAAAATCGATGAAGACGGCGGTCAGGAGGGGAGGGCTCCTCGATGAGAAGGGCTCCTCATTCGTCGCCTCCCATGTGCGCGCCGACTTCGCCCACGTGGCCTTCCTGTCGGAGGACGAAGCCAACGCCCTGATCGTCGACAGAGCGGACCTCTACAACTCCACGTCGTTCGGCGGCGAGCCGTCGCGCCGCACCCTTTTCGAAGAGACCGAGGCCGAGCTGCTCCTCCTGCTTCCCGAAGGGGAGTACGGGTTCGACCGATGGGCGAGGCGCACGGTTCAACGGGACCATCATTTCCTCTACGGAGGCGTTCGCTATTCCGTGCCGTTCCGCTACGCCTTCGAGGAGGTGAGGGTCCGCGTCGCTGATGGAGCGATCGAGGCGTACCACATGGGAGAGCTCGTAGCCCGACACGTCATGCCGGGGAAAGGAACGACCGCGAGGACGGTAACCGATGAAACCCACAGGCCTCCCGGCCATAGGTGGTTCGCCAAGAGGGTGGAGAGAAGGTTCCTTGCGTTGGCGTCCGAACTGGGACCTTGGGTCGTCAAAGCGATGAAGGTCGCGCTGCGCCAGTGCCGATCCGAGGGGCGTGGCTTCAAGAGATGCAAGGAGCTCATCGATTTATCGAAAGAGTCCTCGCATACAACGCTCGACGAGGCGTGCAGGAAGGCCATAGGGTCCGGCGACCCCTTCTCCGTCGAAGCGGTACGCCAGGAGATGGCGGTGAGAGCCTGATGCCCCGTTTGCCTTACAGGGAAATAATCGAGATGAGGTCCGTCGGGCTGTCCGAGAGGAAGGTCGCAAGCCTGTGCGGGTGCGGCGTGAAGAAGGTCAGCGAAGTGATCGGCTCCGCACGAAGGCTCGGCATAGGATGGCCCGTGCCCGCAGAGCTCAGCGACGACGAGCTGGAGCAGTTGGTCGATCCGCTCAATCCTTGGCGCAGGCACCAGCCGAATTTCCCGGTGATACGCGAGATCCTCGGCGGCCACCTGAAAGAGGAGGACCTCGATGCCGCCTACGACGCCTACGTCGCCGAGGCGGAGCTCGCCTCCACGAAACCCTACGTGAAGGCAACGTTCAAGCGCGCCCTGCTCAATTGGCTTGGGCCTTCGGGCGAAGGCGTCTCCATGAGGATCAACTGGGCGGCCGGCGAGGAAGTGCAAGTGGATTGGGCGGGGAGGACGCTGGACATCGTCGGCGCGGATGGGAGAACGGCGCCCGCGTTCCTGTTCGTCGCCACCATGCCGTACAGCGGGTACACCTTCATCCGCGCATCGCTGGACATGGGCATGCAGACCTGGCTCGAGCATCATTGCAGCATGTTCGAGTTCTTCGGCGGGGTTCCCATCTGGCTCGCGCCGGACAACCTGGCGCAGGCCGTCTACTTCAAAAAAGGCGGCGGGAAGGTCGTCAACCGCAAGTACCAGGACCTGGCGGACCACTACGGGATCATGGTCGAGCCGACGAGGGTGGCGACGCCAACCGACAAGGGCGCGGTGGAGGGCCATGTCAGGATCATGGCAAACAGGGCGATGAAGACGCTCGAAGGGCTGAGCTTCAGCTCCATCAACCAGCTCAACCGGGCGGTATCCGAACTGCTCGCGCTGTACAACTCCAAGCCGAGCCCTGCCTTGGGCGGCATGAGTAGGCACGAGCTGTTCGTCGTGGACGAGCTGCCCTGCCTTCAGCGGCTGCCGGAAGAGCCGTATTCGCCGTGCAGCTGGCGGAGCTGCCGCGTGGCGAAAGACGACGTCGTCGCCGTCCGCGGGAACTACTACGGCGTTCCCGAGGGGCATGCGGGCTCGAAGGCGAGGGTGAGGATCGGAGTGCACGACATCTCGATCTTCACCGGAGACGGCAGACAGCTCCTTGCCGAGTACCCCCGACGCGAGGACGGATCGGAGACCTTCGACGGGTTGCCCGGCGTTTGCCCCGACAGGTTCCGACCGCTTGCCGATTGGTGCACGGGCAACGGCAGGACCCTGCTGCTCGACCAGTGGGATTTCCAGAAGAACGGCGATCTTACCCCTGGGGACATCGTTTGCAAGTCGCACAAGAAGGTGTGGTGGAAATGCCCCGACTGCGGTTTCGAATGGGAGGAGGCCGTGGCGAGACGCACCCAGCGCGGCTTCGACGATTGCCTCGCCTGCTGCGGGGTCGAGCTCGTTGCGGGCAAGAACGACCTGGCGACGTTGTTCCCCGAGATCGCGGAGGAGTGGCATCCGGACAAGAACCCGCTGTCGCCTTCTGAGGTCTTCTCCGACTACCGGCAGCGCGTCTGGTGGCTGGGCAAATGCGGACACGAGTGGTGCGCTCCGATTGCAAAGCGCGTGGGAAGCGCGGTGGGACGGCTGTGCCCGTATTGCTCGGGCAGGAAGGCATTGAAGGGCTTCAACGACGTGGCGACCGTGTGCCCTGAGCTTGCGGCGCATTGGCACCCGGCGAAGAACAGGGGGCTGAGGCCGGAGGATATGAGCATCCTGGCGCCGCATGCGGTCTATCTGTGGGATGGCCCTCTGACGCGTATCTGGAGAGAAACCCCGAGGTCGTGGATGGTGCGCCATGGTATGGCTGACAGGATAGAGCCGTTCGAAGCCGTCTGCAGAGAGGCCAAGGCGATCGATTCCTCCTGTGAGATGAGTTCTATGCAGAGGTTGGGCAAAGGGAAGTCCACCGTGAAATGGGCGCGGTTCATCACCGGAACGGGCCTGCGGGGCATGAGCCTGCAGGATTGGTGCCTCGCCTTCAATCACGAGGACCTCCTCAAAGAATGGGACGGCGACCGCAACGGTGGACTGCTTCCCCGCGACGTGCCGTACAGCAGCCAGGAGAAGGTCTGGTGGAAGGGCTCGTGCGGGCACGAGTGGCGCGCTTCGGTGCGCGACAGGGTGTACGACGACAACGGGTGCGTGTATTGCAGCAGGGCGCGCATCCTTCCGGGGTACAGCAGTGCGGCATCCCTGGCTCCCGCGACGTTGAAGCTGTGGCATCTGACGAAGAACGGCGATCTCACTCCCGCAGATGTGAGCGATCGCGACCATCGCAGGTTCTGGCGGCAATGCCCCGTCTGCGGCTACGAGTGGCAGGAAGGCCTGCGCAAGACCAATTCGCATTCGAGGACCTGCCCGTCTTGCAACAGAGAAAGATCGGGCTATCTGGTTGCGGGGAGGAACCGGGCCTCGGACAAGGAGAGGCTCTCCGAGCTGTGGGCCGGAGATCTCAACGGGAGGATGACCCTCGACAAGTGCTTCACCAAGGCGAAGAAACCGTTCTGGTGGAGGGGGAAGTGCGGCCACGTGTGGAAGGCGAGGATCGATCGGGTATCCGCGATCAAGGGCGAGCCGTGTCCCTACTGCGGCAACAGGAAGCTACTCAAGGGGTTCAACGACTTGGCGACCGTGAGGCCGGATGTCGCCGCCCTGTGGGATGCAGACCTCAACGGGGGAGCGACCCCGGATACCGTCCGCTTCAACTCGGGGGAGGCTGCTTGGTGGAGAAGCGAGGGGTGCGGGCATTCGTGGAAGATGAAGGTTTCGAGCGCGGTGGCCTCGGAGGGGAGGTGCCCTTACTGCTCGGGCAAGCGCCTGCTCAAAGGATTCAACGACCTGCAGACCGCGGATCCGGCCTTGGCGGCGCAGTGGCACCCGACGAAGAACGGCGACCTCGGTCCCGACGATGTTATGCCGGGCAGCAGCAGGCTCAGAATTTGGTGGATTTGCGAGCATGGCCACGAGTGGGCGGATAGCGTGAACAACCGCCATCGCAACAGCAGCGGATGCCCCGTCTGCAGCAATAAGAAGTGCGTTTCCGGGGTGAACGACCTGCAGACCACGCACAGGAAGCTGGCGAAGCAGTGGGATGAAGAAAGGAACGGCAGCCTCAAGGCAAGGGACGTGACCGCGCGTTCGCACAAGAAGGTCTGGTGGAGGTGCGGCGAGGGGCATTCGTTTGCCATGGAGATCTTCAGGCGGGCGGGAGAACGCGATCCGGGCTGTCCGTACTGCAAGGGCAGGAAAGCGCTGCCTGGATTCAACGACCTTGCGACGACGTACCCCGAGCTCATGAAGGAATGGAACAAGATTCAGAACCGGAGGATGGATCCACGAGAGATTCTTCCCAGCAGTTCGAAAAAGGCATGGTGGATAGCTCCTTGCGGGCATCATTTCATGCTTTCGATAAGGAAGAAAGCGAGGGCGAAGCCGGGATATTGCCCGATATGCTCGAGGCGGATGAAGATAGAGCGCCCCGTCAAGTTGAAGTAGGTTCTTTGACGCAAAAAAGGGGAAGGGACGGCATCGCCGCCCCTTCCCCAGATGGACGCCAGTCTTAGTTCGAGTCTAAGCTAATCGTCGTCCTCGTCGCCATCGTCGTCGCGCTCTTCGATGCGATAGTCCTCGGGGATGACCCCTCCATCGCTCCCACAGACACGTCCAAGTTCGTCGCGCTCAGGTTCCATGATGACCTCCTTTGTCGTGGCGGGTTTCCCGCCGGGTTCTTCCGCGTATCCTCGCGGCTTCACTAATGAGGTCGAAAGAAGGGTGTCCGTTTCGAAAGAAATTCCGATTCGATCCATTTTTTACGTACGGGCGAACTTTTGCCGTGGGCTAAGAAGGAAAGGCTTCGAGTTTCAGGATCTCGTTTTCGATATCGACCTTATATACCTGCTTGCGGTCTTCTACCTGGTTGCGGTACATGCTGTCAAGGCTCATGGTCCAGCCGATGAGGGGCGAACGCCTATCCTTCATGCGATTCATCTGCTGATTGGGGTCGGCTAGCAGCTTTTTGGATGATCCCCTCTTCATGTAATTCATGATGGAGATAAGCTGCCATACCCCCTCCTGCGTTTCCTTTATGCCGAAGGCGTTTTTCAGCTTGGCGACGATGAAACCTAGCGAGAAGAACAAGTCTTCGTGCCCCTCGCACATGGCGCAAATCGAGATGACCATGACGCACTGAATATGGAAGAGGGAATTCTTCCTTATGCGAGCTTCCTGCAGCCCATCGACGGCGATTCCGAAAAGCACCCGTGTGTTTCTATCCGAGGCGGGTTTGCCGGCGAGTTTGGACAGTTCCATAAACCATCGGAGGGAGATGGCGACGACTTGTTGGTTGCCCAATTGCTCAGGAAACTGCTCGATCATCTCGCTGTGCTCGACCGTCAGTTTCTCGAGGCCAGCAATCGCGGGGCCGTTGCTTGCCGGCCCCTTAGCCAAGGCGTTGGTGACTTCCGCCCCTATGGCCGATGCCGTTTCGTATGCCTTGTAACCGTCCGAGCAATAGCGGAGGTCCTTCAGGGATCCCAGGGCGAATTCGAAACGACTCACGTGCTCGGCCGATGGCACGGCGTTGTTTGTCAGCTTCCTTATCTCCGCCAGCGCGGACATTCTCAAAATGCATGTGCCGTCAATCTTGGACCGATTGCTTTCAAGGGCTCTGGTCAAGCGTCCCAAATCGTTGTTGCTCTTCTCCACCTTGCCGCGTTTGAGATTGAACTTTGATGCGAAATGCCGCATCATCACCTCGATTTGCGCCCCGTAGCGGTCGAACAGCCCTAGGTCGAGCCCTGATTGGATGATGGTGTCGATTTTTATCCCGCCGCAGTAGGTGTTGGATAGGGCCTTCCATGCGTTCTGCTCGTCCTCTGGTTTCAAGAAGCCTTTTTCGTCGGGGAGATCCAGGCCTTTCATCAGGAGGTCAACGGAAGCGGAGATGGTTTCCGCCTGTCTAAGGTCGATGGCGGGAGCTGTTTTCTTCTGGACCTTCTCAGACATGGTTCGTTCTAGGGAGCAAAGTCTATTCCGGATTCTGTTCCTGTCCTCTTCCGAGACGTCGGTTTTGCCGAAAAGCTGGACGGCTATTTCGGAGACCAGCTCAATGAGGATTTTCCTGTTCTCCTTGTCGAGATCTGGGGTTCCGGATTTCTCGCCGAGTTTCCCAAAATCACCCCAGCCCTTGTCCTTCAAATGCTCCGCCAGCGATCGGGCGACACGATCCCCGTCGTACGAAGAAGAGTCTTCTCCGATCCGAAACGCAGCGTTAAGCAGCACCTTCAGCACCTCGATGGTGCTGTCGCAAAATGCTGGGCTTCCCGACAAGATGAAGTTTCGAAAAAACCTTCTGGAGGGGAGAGCCGTGCTCACGACCTGCCATTTTCCCGGCTCGATCATAGTTGTTCCAAAGCATGCCTTCAGGAGGTCGTTTAAGACTCTGGCGGTGTCGTTTAGCTCCTTCGTCTCCTTGTCCATAAGAATCCTCCTTGTCGTTTGGAACCGATTTGGTACTGGGTTTTGTCCCCCTTGGGTACGGCTATGGAACTGCGTCGATGAATTGCCGCAGCTAAGATTTAATCAATCGATTAGGGAATTGGATGGTTTGGGATCGAGGTGTTCCGTCGATTCCAAGCTAGATGCTACCTCTTCGATTCTAACAATGGAGAAATATGCTGCTGAGATGACTCCCTTCCTTGTCGGGGACTCAGCGTAGGCGATTCGGTGAGGGGGGCTCATGGGCCCATAGTAGTCAGATTCACATAAGGCTAGGCTTAAGCGCTCGAGAGCTCGAGACCTGGCTGGTAGGCGTGTGCAGCCTTCTTGTTGGAGGCCCCGTCGGCGATTCCGCCGTTGCATTCATTCCTATCAGGCGGATTTCGGGTTACTTGGCTGCGCTCGCCTACCCTCGTCAATCCTTACGGAGCCGATCCGCCTGGGCAATTTCGAAAGCTCAGGTGATTTTCATGACGGCAAAGGATGGACGCTACTCCTATAGCGATTCGCTCAAAGGTGCCAATAATTCTGCAAAGGCTCGCTCCCAGAGGGCGGCAGAGCCGATCCGCGAGATTGTCGATTATCCGGACGGCAGCGTGACCTATATCCATGAGACATATGCGCTTCACTGCATGGGTGGATATCGTACTCTTGTCCCTCTCGACATTCTCGATTACCCCATTGTTGTCGAGTTCGCCGATCGCGGGTTTCGTGGGTTGTCTTCTCTTCTTCCGGTTGAAGTGACTGGTGCTTTGAGTGAAGTGAAGCGCGATATCCTTCGGAAGGCGCAATCGGAATCAATCGCTGATGCGGACGGTGAATTCGTGGGGGGAGTTGTTCCTGCTGACGAATCCGGAAAGGGCTCCTTTTACTGGCGGTTAGCTTGGTGGGAGTTGTTTCTCGGCGAACGCCTCAACGAAAAGCGCAATTCCGAAAAGCGTGTGATCTGCGACGGAGAATCCGACCTCGGGACTATCGTTGCCGATATTGGGGTCGAACGGTCTCCCTACAAAAAAGCCGTTAAGGATGGGGTGAAACTGCCGATTGACGCCTCTGTTGATGCGGGCTTCGCATTCGTGGAACTCGTTGATGCCATTGAGAGCATTCTGTCGGGCGTGCCTGAGGATCAGGCGTACGTGTTCCGTGAACACTTTTTTGAAGACAGGGATTATAAAGACATCGCGAGGGATTTGAACAAGGCGTGTAGCTCCATGACTTATTTGATGTCCAAGCTTTTGCCGCTGATGCGCGAGCGTTTGAAGGAGTTCGGGTACTAGATATAGACCCTCCGAAGGTTTAGGACATTGCCTTATCGGTTAGTCGAGCCTTATCCCTATTGATTCGTGCCAGTGCCTATTTTTGAGGGCGCTGGCACGAATTTTTTCATTCTTGCGGTTTGTTCCTTGTTCCCGGCTCGGGTGTTTGGGCAGGTTAGGGTTGGTAGCTATTGGAGTAAGCTAGTCGGGCATGCCTTCTTTGATCCATTCGTTCATATCGATTTTTATGATGTTGCAGTACTTAGATCTAGGTGGAAGATTACGAGATGTTTTGAACCAATCTTCTGGATTTTCATTGTGGATGTTCTTCTTGTATTGATCAATTATGTTGTCGTATACAAGATTAGAGAGGACTATCGAGCTGGGCACTTCTTTTTGGCCGTATCCTGAGAGTTTTGCCGCTTTTGAGACCGCATTGCCCATCCATACCGTTGCGTTTATGCCAACGCCTTTTCGTCCCGCTTTTATCACATGGTCTTTTCCTAGCGCGACGCCTATGCCCGCCTTGATGGTGTCGAATCCTTTGTTCTTCAATATGGCGTTGAGCATCTTGAGGTAAGTATTTATCCAAACCGCCTTTTCGAAAACGTCATATGTGTCGGTTTGCAGTGGGGTGGTATATATCGCGTAAACGCAATCTCCTCGGATGCCTAGCTCGCGCTCCCTGTTGTCGCCTCTGAGAATCTCGATGATTTCAGAGGTAAATGATCTCACTACTTTTGCTACGTACGCTTGGTCGGATCCGGACATAAGGGTTGTTGAATCTCTGAGGTCAACGAATACAGCCATAACCCATGACTCGTAGGCGTTGGTGAAGGTGAATTCGTCGCCAGCCGGCAGCTTTGGCGACTCGATTACTTCTAGGCTGCTGTCTAAAATTTCTTCCACTCTTTTCTTGCCGGCTTTGTAGTCGTAATTCATGGCTATACTCCCATCGTAGCGAGAATCGAGAAGACGACGATCGAGGTAATGAGCACATAAAGAGCTCCTGTTGCTATTCTGTTCCATTTGGCTTTTGTTTTGTAGATCTTTGCATTCACGTATATTTGGGAAACGAGATCGTCTTCTAGACTGTAGTGGTTATCTGAAAGTCGCTCTTTGAACTTGTCAATGTTTTTGCAGGCCGCAATGCCTCCTGCATAGATTAGCGATTCATCCTCGCATTTCGTTCGAGGGAAGATTGAAGCGAACAATGAAAATACAACCACCACCGTTGAAGTTGCAGCGATTCCTATTGCGACTATGCTTACGGTTTTCTTGTCAACGAACGCGGAGTAAGCGCAGTCTATGAAGGCTTCGTTTGAGAAGAGAATGGCGGCGATTACCGCTAGGATTGCCGTGACAATTCCATTTTTGCTGTCTATGTTTCTGACCGCTTCGGTGGTCCGCTCCAGGATCCACTTGTAATCTTGCTCATCTTTGTTCATTCTCGAAAATCCTTTGCCTCTGTCGGGAGGGGTGCAATTTCGTCGTGGCTGAAAGAAAAGAAATCTTAATTTAGAGTTTAGCAGGTTGTGGAAAACCTCATTCTTGCGTTCGGCGTAAGTGCGAAATGAGGTGCGACTATCATCGCTTGCGCACGGTTTTTGTATCTCCTGGGTTTGTATTCCCTGTCGTTGGCTGCCCAAAGCTAGCTAGGGTTCACTGTCCCGTTTTGATACGGACAGACGCTTGATTCTCGTAGGGGTTCGTCGGAAATTCCGTCCACGGTTTTCTCGTTAGCTATTGATATGTCGGCTTAATCGACGAAGGGCATGCGCAGTTCGAACGCGACCTGCCCCAGAAACATGCTGACTAGGTTGTTGGGGTTGGTGCACATCGTTCTGCAAAATGCCCGCATCTCTGCTTTAAACGCCGTGTCCATGCGGATGTTGACTCCCACTCGGATGCCGCTGAAATGGAAATCTCCCTTAGAGATGCCGTAGAACTCTGCCACTTGGTCGCTCATGCCGACATCCTTAAACGCCGGGCCCCTTGTTACTTCGAAGGGGATACGGTGCTCCATAATGCCGAGGTTCACCATGCGGCGTACCGCCCCGCCTATTGTCATCCCGTTAGCCTTCATTACTGCATGGGCTCGCTTTTTGATCTCCTCGTCGACTTCGACGCCGAGAACGGTTTCGTATCGTGCCATTTTCATCACTCCTTTGCTATCGATTCATCGGAGGTTCTCTCTTACCTATATGGTTCATTGAGAGTGGGTGGTTTCGAGAAAGTGGGGAATTGAAAATGGACTTGGGCGAATCGGATAGCGTTTACCGACAACTAAGGCTCCAGGTGAGGAAACGCTTGAATCGAGAATCGCGTTGCCGTGGGAGAGGCACTTGTGTATGGAAGGGATGCTTCTTTGACTATAGGCAAGAATTTGCGCTATGAAGAAGTGTCTCATTGCGGCACCATCCTTTTGAGACGCTTTCAATGTGTCTCAGCTAGGACTCCGAGTGCCTGATCTGCTCCTATTTTCGCAGTTCAGCGTCGATAAAACTTTTCATACTTTACTCATACAAGTGTAATGAACGTCACGACACTGAAGTGCTTGCTGAGTTTTCTCAATTTCCGTTGAGGTTACCTCAACGGAAATTGAGGTTTCGTATAGGACATAGGCACGCAGGGAATCATAAAATATGGTAAACTCTGAAATACCAAGTAAACCAAGGAGGAAAAATGGCCACTCAGACGATGGAACCGGTGTCTACGAAGCTGCGTCCCGAGGAGAAGCGGGCGTTCCTCGAAACGTGCGAGAGCATCGGCACTTCCCCGAGCAACGCCCTGCGCATGTTCGTCTCCGCGTTCAACAGGCGCGGCGGCTTTCCCTTCGACCCCTCCAACCCCTACGGGTTCAATGCCGAGACCCTCGCCGCCATGGATGACGCTGCGGCGGGCCGCGTGAGCGGGCCGTACGATACGGTATCCGACATGATCGCTGCCCTCGACGAGGACTAACCCATGCTGAAGCTCGAGTTCACGGCTAAGTTCAAAAAAGACTATAAACGGGCGAAGAAGCAGGGCCATAACATGCGGGTGCTCGAGAATGTGCTCGAAACCCTCCAACGAGAAGAGGAGCTTCCCGAGCAGCTTCACGATCACGAGCTCGTTGGCAACTACAAGGGGCATAGGGAATGCCACCTCGCCCCCGATTGGCTTCTGATATACCGTATCGAGGGCGACAGGCTGACGCTGACGGCAACAAGATTGGGGAGCCATACGGAACTGTTCGACTGAGGGCATCTTCATTCCAATCCGTCCTTTGCAATGCTGCGGTTTCCTGGTCTGCATACTGGGTCGGGAAGCCGCCGCGTTTTTCGCTTTCCCGGCATCAACGTTGGATTTCATCGTCGTTGCGTATCTGCGTGCTAATAAGGGAGACGCATTTCGTAGGCGCACTGGCTCAGGAAGGCGCGGAAGAGGGTGGCGGGAGGGACGCCGTAGTCGTCGAGCTTCTTCTGGGCCGCTTCGAACAGACCTTTGTCCAAGTGGATGCACATCGGCTTCGTCTCGCCGGATGCAATCGGCCATTCCTTCCCGTCGAGTCCGAAATGGCGCCGCATCGTCTCGGTTATGCCGATCGCTCTGAGTTCGGGATCCCTGCTCACGACAAAGGGAATATCGTCGCTTGAGATGACACGGGTGAGGAGGTCGTTGCCTGCGTCTCTTACTGTCAGGCCGCTCGCCTTTAAGATCACCTTCGCCATTTCCTTGACTCCCGTGTCAATCTGCAAGGCGAGTTGGGTCTCTCTGCTGCTCATTTTTGCTCCTATCTCTCAAAGGCTCTTCCTCTATGTATGGGGTCGGGAAAGCTCAATCATTTCGAGTAGCGCCTTTCCCCTTTCTCGATTCGGGCTTGCCGTTCAGTTGTTGAGGGGGATTCGCAGCTCGTACGAGATCTGCGCCGTGTAGGCGCGCACCAGGGCGTTGGGGGTGATGCAGAGCGAATCGCACCATTCCAGGATCCGCTCCCTTTCCTCCGGCGCGACCTTGAGCGTCATGCCGCAGGTGATCCCGGTGCTCCCATCGGTGCCGTCCTTTGGGACCCCGAGCTTCCTGGCCGCCTCGCGGCTCATGCCGACGCCGGCCAGCGCGTGCGCCCTGGAGATGCCGAATGGGAGGCGGCGCTCCCTCATGCCGATCGCCATCATCGCCCGCAGTGCCCTTGCCATCGTCATCCCCTTGGCCGCAAGGACCGCGTTCGCCCTTTCCCGGACGCCCTTGTCGATGGTGAAGTCGAAGGTGGAGGTTTTCATCTCGCAGCCTCCTAGAACCCGACGGGTTCGCGAAGCTCGAAGGCGACCTGCGCCATGTAGGCGAGAACCGCCGCGTTCGGGGTGATCGCCATGGCCTTGCACCACCTGCGCATGTCCCGCTTCTCCTCGGGGCTCATCCTGATCATGGCCCTGTCGGGGGTGCCGTTTCGGCCGTCGGTGCCGTCCTTCTTGATTTCCAGCTCCGCCGCCTCCTCGTCGGACATCCCGCATCCTGCGATCTCGGGCTCCCTGCTGATCTCGAAGGGGAGCCTCATCTCCTCGATTCCGGTTCTCGCCATCGCCGTGACGGCGCCCGACATGGTCATGCCGTTCGCGGTGAGCACCTTCACTGCTCGCTCCTTGATCCCGCCGTCTATCCTGATATGGATGGAGGCGCGGCTGCTGCGTGGGTCCAGCATCATTGCTCCTATCTCGTGGGGGATTCCCTCTATGTATGCGGTCGGGAGAACGCGGTAATTTCGAGGAAACCTAAAAAATAGTCGGGAAGAATCTGGGCATGCGAAAAGGAGCGGAGGATCTGGTCCGCTTCGGCGCTCTGCGATATTTCGTTTTCGATGGGGGAGGGGAGGTGCTCCGTTGCACCTTGGATCTCCTGCGAACGCAGGAGTTGTGAAGAAGTGACTCATCTCGCACGCACCCTTTTGAGACACTTTCCATGTGCCTCGGACAGGACTCCGCGTGCCTTATGTGTTCCTATTTAGCCAGTTCAAATCGGGTGTTCGTTGGGTTTACATTGTGCTGCAACCTCTGTAACACCTTCCTAATGTGAAGTGCTAGACGAGCTGCCCCAGTTCCTGAACTGCCTCATGGGCCAGCTCTCCTGCGTGGGCCCGCGCCCGCCGCTGCCCTCCGAGGTCGCCCAGTACGACGAGCGCGCCATGCGCCGCCTCTCCGTCAAGCCCGGTCTCACCGGCTACTGGCAGGTGAGGGGCAGGAGCGACACGACCTTCGACGACATGGTGGACATGGACCTCGCCTACATAGAGGAGCGCTCGTTTTCGACCGACCTGCGGGTGATCGCGAAGACGGTAATCACGATGTTCGACGGCAAGGGGGCGTGCTAGATGGGCGACGGGATCAAGCACGTATACATCGTCGGATGCAAGGGCATCCCGGCCCGTTACGGGGGCTTCGAGACGTTCGTGGAGAAGCTCACCGAGAACCGCGTCTCCGACCGCATCAGGTATCACGTTGCCTGCGCCGTCGACGAGATGCCGCATGAGCCCGAGTACGAGCACAACGGCGCCCACTGCTTCTGCATCCGCTGGCGCCCGATAGGGGCCGCGCGGGCGATCGCCTACGACCTCGACGCGCTTTGGTGGGCGATCCGCCACGCCGAGCGCACCGGCGCCGAGCGGCCTGTCTTCTACGTGCTCGCCTGCAGGATAGGCCCCTTCGTCGGACGCTTCGCCCGCAGGATACGCAGGATGGGCGGGACCCTCCTCGTCAACCCCGACGGCCACGAATGGATGCGCGCCAAGTGGAGCGCGCCGGTGCGCAGGTACTGGAAGCTCTCCGAGGCGGGCATGGTGAAGCACGCCGACCTGCTCGTCTGCGACAGCAGGACCATCGAGAAGTACGTCCGGGAGGAGTACGCGCGCTTCTCGCCCGAGACCACCTACATCGCCTACGGCGCCGACGCGGCCCCCTCCAAGCTCGCCGACGACGACCCCGCCTTCGCGGGATGGCTCGAGAAGAACGGCCTGGAGCCGAACGGCTACTACCTCGTCGTGGGCCGCTTCGTCCCCGAGAACAACTACGAGACGATGATTCGCGAGTTCATGGCGTCCGGCACGAAGAGGGCCTTCATCCTCGTCACGGGAGTCGACGAGGGGTTCCTCGACGAGCTGCAGAGGCGCACGGGATTCCGGGGCGATCCCCGCATCAAATTCGTCGGCACGGTCTACGACCAGGAGCTGCTCAAGAAGATCCGCGAGAACGCCTTCGCCTACCTGCACGGCCACGAGGTGGGCGGCACGAACCCGAGCCTGCTCGAGGCGCTCGCCTCAACCCAGTTGAACCTGCTGCTCGACGTCGGCTTCAACCGCGAGGTGGCCCAGGGCGCCGCGCTGTACTGGACGAAGGGGGAGGGGTCGCTGGCGAGGCTGATCGAGAGAGCCGAGCGACTTTCAATTGACGAGCTAAGGCGATTCGATCAAAAAACCTCGATGATCATTCACGATAATTATTCTTGGTGCTCGATCGTCGCCTCCTATGAAATATTTTTTTTGGGAGGAACCTCGGTTTGAGAATTGATTCTTTAGCAGAAGATCGAATTTGCGCGAGGGCCGGCGTCGGTATCCCGAGTACCGGGACTGGATCGCATGTGCTAAAGGCAAGTGGCAAAGACAGAGATCTCGCTATTTGCAGTAAGATCATCTTCTTCATACTGATTGCAACCGTTGGTATCGATTTTCTAAATGGGCTCACGAGTATAGATATCTTAGGGCAACTGATTCGCGTAGCCTTTTTCATTTTGTTGTTGTACGTAGAACTGCGTATCGACAAAAAGGGATTTTTCGTAATTCTTGCGGCGTTGTTGTATTGCGTTTTCGTCATGCTTGCATCGTTTATGGCCGACGGCACAATAGGGCTCAGCTCCTTAACTTACGAGATTGGCGTGATTGTCAAGTTATTGCTGTTCTTCTCGATATTCAGAGTTGTTACCAAGCTTAACGAGTGCGGCTATATTCCTGTTTCGTTTATCGACAGTGTTTTTAAAGTATCCGCGATTTATGTTCCAATTCTATATTTGGGTACATCCATATTGGGCATAGGCGTTTCAAGCTATTCGGGAGGACAGGGATTTAAGAGCGTATTCCTCTCCCTTAATAGCATAAATATTGCCATGCTCCTTCTTTATGCGTTTTGCCTTGAGAAATGCTTTGCAGAGAGAAAGGCTGCATGGGCACCGGTAGCATTGCTTAATGCTGTTTCTCTTTTTATGCTGGGCACTAAGTCAAGTATTGTTTTCGTCTTGGTTCTTTTTCTCTTTTATCTAATTGCACCAAAAAGGAATCGAACGAGAAACTTCATATTGGGTTTGCTGATTTCTGCAGTATTCTACTTCCTTTTTCTTCAGGTTGACTATTTGCAGGCTTTACTTGCTTCCGTTTCGGAAAGACAGGCCTATCTTTTTGAAAATAGAAACTTTATCGACTATTTAACCAGCGGACGAACGTGGATGCTGGGCCATGCGATTACGCTCCTCTCCTCCGACATGGCAGATCCGCTGGGTGTTTTTCAACTTCTATTCGGAAACGGATATTATTGCTTCCATAATGTTCTCTCCGAGATATCGGGGTATCTGAGTACGTCGATAGTGCGACCGATTGAGTTTGACTGGGCTGATTTGTTCGTGTCTTATGGCTTCATCATGACGTTTTTCGTGTATGGCTTTCTTCTTACGTGGTTGATGAAAATTGTGCAAAGTTCCAAAAGAAGCCAAGCCGGTTTCTATCTAATCGCTTTCGGTGTCCTATTCGTTTTTAGCTGCTTGGGAGGACATGTAATGTTTGAAAGCATATCGTCTACGTTTCTTGGACTAGTGCTTGCTGGGGGAGTCTTGTCAATTCGCGACAATTCTAAAGCGCGCCAAAAGATAGCCGGCGCCCCCTCTTGTCGCGTTGAGGCGAAAGCGAACTAGCATGTCGAATCGAAAGAGTTGCACGATTGATCGCGTAGTGCATGAGCTCATGGTCGATCGTAAAAGGCTTGCGAAACTCGGAGTTCTCGACTCTTTTATTAAGCGCACCGGATTCGATCTGTTTATCAAATACGGCATCGTGCTATTCAATTCCATTGGGACGAAAGAAAGCAATGCGCTCGTCTTTGTGGACGAGGTTAACAACTCAAACATGTTTAAGAATTTGCACGCTACGAAAAGCGATCTGGACAAGCACGAAGAGACGCGCACCTTATCTTTAAGAAAAGTATGCCGCTCGAAGCACATAAGGATCGGAATATTATGGCCCGTCATCCAGCTCTTCCAAACTGTGTTCGCGGGAGCTGCTTTTGCTGTGGTTTTGTCGATCAGGAAAGAAAACAGCAAGTACGAATACAGCATGCTCAGATATTTAACAAACGCTTTTAGTAATTTTCTGAACAAACTGGATGCTCAGGCGAAGTTATACCTTCTCATGAGCGATCATCACTTCTTTTCTTCCATCGTCGCACTGCAGTATCCAGAGAAGTCATGTGTGCTGCAACATGGACTCATTCAAGATAAAGCCTTTTTCGAACCCATTCGGGCAGATTATTTTTTCGCATGGGGCAAAGCAAGTTCGAATTTGATTGGTGATAAGAGAAAGGTTTTTATCACAGGTACAAACAAATTCGACGAATGCCTAAGGGTGCAAAGATCAGCTATCAAAAGTCCGCCAAAGAAAGTTCTTGTTTGCTTGGCAACGAGTCGCAGCAAGGAAGCCATTGAGCATACGCTCAAACCCATATTTGAGCTTCAAAACCGCTTGAAGTTCGACCTGTTGATAAAAACGCATCCCGGAAGCCAATTCTCCATGGATGAACTCATTGAGGCGGCGCAGGGAAGAATAGTGAATTTGTATAAAGACGAAGCGATCGCTGATCTTGATTTTGATTTCGCCATAAGCGAGCAATCAACATCTCTCCTTGATTTCGCTTGCATGAATGTTCCGTTTATTCTATTCGATGAGGTCGATGACTCGTATTTCAGGCTTAACGATGCTGTACCTACGGCGCATGATGCTAAGGATATCGAAAAGGTTCTTCGGGACTTCGATCAGGAAGCGTTTGTTGCCATGAAGAAACGCTTCCTGGAGAACGAGTTAAATGGTGGAGTGAATACAATATATGAAAAAATCGAAGAGATACTCCGCGCGTCTCAAAACACGAATGACAACATCTGATGATCAAGGGAAAAGAGATCATCAAAGGGCTGGCGGGTTATTCGTTAACCCCAATAGCAACCGCATTAATGACTATACTGGCCATCCCGTTGATTTCGAATTTTTACCCTGCAGAAGAATACGCGAAAATAAG
This sequence comes from Eggerthella sp. BIOML-A1, assembly GCF_009875595.1. Taxonomy (NCBI): domain Bacteria; kingdom Bacillati; phylum Actinomycetota; class Coriobacteriia; order Eggerthellales; family Eggerthellaceae; genus Eggerthella; species Eggerthella sp. BIOML-A1. The sequence continues at coordinate 68,558 of NZ_WWRZ01000002.1, forward strand.
CATTTTCTATTCCGTTGGCGCCGTAGTCTCAAACTTTGCCTTTCTCGGACTGGACAGTTCGTTCATTCGATTCTTTTACGACCCGCCGAAATCGTTAAGTAATAAGACGATGGCGCTATTGGCGCTATGCGTCGCTACTGTAGTTAATTGCACGCTGATCTTTATTATTTTGCTGACCTGCCCCAAGATGGCAGCGGTTTTGCTGTTTGGGGAAAGCAATACCCCCGCGCTGATTGTGCTGGGTGTCTACATCGCGGGTTCAATCGCATTTAGAATGTCAAACACGATTGCTCGCATGCGGTCGGAGGTGCGCGATTACAACCTGCAGCAGATTCTTCAAAATCTAATATCAAAATTTCTTTTTGCAATTGCAGTGCTGGTTTCAACGAATTTCTTTCCGTCGATCGTGGTTATGGCGCTCGGCACTATTGCTGTTTCGACATATTTTTTGACTAAACAAAGAGAGAACTTCGGTCTAGACGGCAGCCACCCAAGTAGATCAGATATTAAGCTGCTATTTGCTTTTGGGATACCATGTTGCATAAACGGGCTTGTCCTCATACTCTCAACATCTATCGGAAAAATCATCCTTGGTTGGCTAGGGCTTTTTGAAGACGCTGGCGTTCTGGCAATAGCTATGACTATCGCTTCTGCCTTTTCCCTACTTCCACAGGCGTTTTCGCTCTATTGGTCTCCTTTTGTATACAAGAATCATGCTGCAGAACATGCGAGAATACGCGAGATGCACGACTACGTCATGGCTGCCGCGCTCGTAGCCACGTGCGTAATCGTGGTGGGTCAAGATGCACTCTATATGCTGGTAGGCCCAGGATACGCTTCATCGCAATCCTATTTCATGCTTCTAATGACCGCGCCTATAGCAACCCTTATATGCGAGACAACGGGCTACGGAACAATGCTCGCCAACAAGCCTATATACGTTAGCGTTATATCCATAATCGGAATAATCATCAATGCTTTGCTTACGTTTGTTCTGGCATCAGTCTTCGGGGGTTTTGCTGCGGGAGTCGCGGTATGCGTTTCATCGATTTTTATATGTCTTGCAAAATCTATAACCGGCCAGCTTTTCTACCCTTGCATCAATAGCATTGCCCGTTCTTCCATATCCGCAGGCGCTATCTTGCTCCTCTGTTTAGGAAATTGCCTTTTTTACGATTCATGGGGATACAAAGCCATCTCGATAGTACTTACAAGCTGCGTACTCGCGTTTTGCTACAGACGCGAAATTGGCAAAGTGCGAACGCTATTTGGAGATCGATAACTTCAGAAATGATTAGATAAGGCTCGGAAAGGAAACCCATGTTAACAAACAAGACAATACTCATCACCGGAGGAACCGGGTCGTTCGGGAACGCGTTCGCCCGCTACGTGCTCGAGAACTACGACCCCGAGAAGGTCATCGTCTACTCGCGCGACGAGTACAAGCAGTTCGTCATGCGCAACAAATTTATCGCGCTCGGCAAGGAGGCCGGCGCCGACTACGACTCCAAGCTGCGATTCTTCATCGGCGACGTGCGCGACGAGGCCCGGCTGCGCCGCGCGTGCGCGGGCGTCGACTACGTCGTCCACGCCGCCGCCCTCAAGCAGGTGCCGGCATGCGAGTACAACCCCATCGAGGCCATCAGGACCAACATCGACGGCGCCACCAACGTCATCAACGCGGCGCTCGACACGGGCGTCGAGAAGGTCGTGGCGCTCTCCACGGACAAGGCCGTAAACCCCGTGAACCTCTACGGCGGCACCAAGCTCGTCTCCGACAAGCTGTTCGTCGCCGCCAACGCCTACCGCGGCCGCTCGGGTACGACGTTCTCCGTCGTGCGCTACGGCAACGTCGCCGGGTCGCGCGGCTCGGTCATCCCGTTCTTCGACAACCTTGTCAAAAGCGGCACGAAGGAGCTCCCGATAACCGACCTGCGCATGACGCGCTTCTGGATCTCGCTCGCCGAGGGCATCGGGCTCGTGGTGAAGGCGCTCGCCGAGGCCCAGGGCGGCGAGACGTTCATCTCCAAGATTCCCTCCTTCAGGGTGACCGACCTCGCGACGGCCATGGCTCCGAACCTCAAGCAGGTGGAGGTGGGCATCCGCGAGGGCGAGAAGCTGCACGAGTGCATGGTGCCGGCGGCGGACAGCATGACCACTTACGAGTACGAGAAGAACTACGTCATCTACCCTCATATGGAGTGGTGCGACCTGTCGAAGGTCGATTTGCGAGGCGGCAAGAAGGTGGAGTCGGGGTTCGTGTACGACTCGGGGACGAACGACGAGTGGCTGTCGGTCGAGGAGTTGCGGAAGCTCGTGTCCGGCATGGAGATCAAGTACTAGGAGGCCGGCGTGGAAGAGCTAGCGATCAACGGGGGCGGACCGGTTCGAGAGCCGCTGTTGGGCTATGGGCATCAGAGCATATCCGACGACGACGTCCAAGCCGTCGTCTCGACCCTCAAGAGCGATTACTTGACCTGCGGGCCGGCCACCGAGCGGTTCGAGGACGCGATCCGAGAAGCGACGGGTGCCCGCTACGCAGCCGCCGTGGCCAACGGCACGGCGGCGCTGCACGTGGCATGCCTTGCGGCGGGGGTCGGCGGGGGCGACGAGGCGATCGTGTCGCCCATCACGTTCGCAGCCTCGGCGAACTGCGTGCTGTACTGCGGCGGGACGCCGGTTTTCGCCGACATAGATCCTCGCACGTGGAACATTTCCCCCGAGTCTATTAGGTCTAAGATCACACCGCGCACGAAGGCCGTCATCGCGGTCGATTTCGGCGGCGTGCCCGTCGACCTGGGCGCGATACGGGCGATCTGCGACGAGTTCAATCTCGTGCTTGTCGAAGACGCCGCGCATTCTCTCGGATCCTCCTGGGAGGGGCGTCCGGTGGGCAGCGTGGCGGATCTGACCACGTTCAGCTTCCATCCTGTCAAAACCATCACCACCGGCGAGGGCGGCGCGGTGACGACGAACGACCCCGAGCTCGCCAGGAGCATCGTCCTGTTCTCGAAGCACGGCATCACGAGGGATCGCGCGCAGATGCAAAATCCCGATGAGGGAGGCTGGTGCTACGAGCAGCTCGAGCTGGGCTACAACTATCGGATGAGTGATATCCAGGCGGCGCTGGGCGTTTCGCAAATGAAGCGCCTCGAAGGCTTTTCCAAGCGACGCCGCGAGATCGTGAAGTACTATAACGAAGCGTTCGCGGATATCCCCGAGGTTTCCTTCCAGCTCGATCCAGCACCCAGCGATACGACGCGTCATCTCTATGTTCTGCGTTTTGGCGTGGAAGCGCTTGGAGTCACGCGGCGATTCATTTTCGATGCTCTGCGCGCTGAGGGGATCGGCGTGAACGTGCACTACTTGCCGGTCTATCGCCTGCCTTACTACGAAAAGCTCGGCTACGATCCCGAGTGCTGTCCCGAGGCCAACCGCTACTACGACGAGGCGGTCACGCTTCCGCTACACTGTTGCATGACGGACGACGACATGCAAGACGTAGTGAAAGCCGTTCGTAAGTTGATAGATTGGTGCAAGGCTCAGGGTTAAGGATCTATATGTTGATGACGCAATCGATAAGCGAGATCAACGTACTGTTGTTAAGGCAGCTCAGCTCGTTCTTCGTTTTAAGCGAAGACGACAAGAAGGCAGTTGAGCAAAGCGTCCCCTGCGCGCTGGATAAATGCGAGAGATCCTTTTCGAAAACCAGGAACAAGTATTACAGCGAAGCGGGTGTAACCAAATTCGATCCTCTTCATGGGCGTCAATGGTCGCGCTTTCTCTACGAGCTGGCTCGCTGTATATTCCTTGGGGGGGGGGGTGCGTCTGTGAGTGACAAGCTGTACGCTCTTAACAAGGCGATGGCTTCCGTTGATTTGTTCTACCAGGTAGAGTTGCCCGACATCTTCACGTTCGACCATCCGCTGGGATCCGTTATGGGGCGTGCAAGCTATTCGGATTATTTCACGTTTTCGCAGGGATGCACGGTCGGGAACAACCGGGGTATCTACCCTCGGTTCGGCCAATCGGTTTTCATGCTGTCGGACAGTAAGGTAATCGGCGATTGCGAGATAGGCAGCAACGTGATTATCGGCGCCAATGCGTACGTGAAAGATGTGGATATCCCCAGCAATTCACTCGTTTTCGGACAAAGCCCGAATCTCGTGATCAAAGAGAATCGCGCGGATGCGGTTCGATCGTATGTCGAGGAGGTGTTTCGCTATGAGTAGCATCGCCGTTATCACGGCTCGCGGCGGTTCGAAGCGCATACCGCGCAAGAACATCAAAGAGTTTTGCGGTAAGCCCATCATCGCATATTCTATCGAGGCGGCGCTCGAGAGCGGGCTTTTCGACGAAGTGATGGTATCGACCGACGATGAGGAGATCGCGGAGATCGCTAAGGAATATGGCGCGAGCGTGCCGTTCCTTCGCAGCGAAAATAATAGCGATGACCATGCAACGAGTGCCGATGTCTTGTCTGAAGTTCTTTTCGAGTATCGTTCGCGTGATAGCGAGTTCGATATTCTCGCCTGTATTTACCCGACGGCACCTTTTATCACGGCGGAAGAGTTGCGCAACGCGGCCAAGCTGCTTACGAACACGGACACGTCCTCCGTTGTTGCAGTGACGGATTTCGACTTTCCTCCTCAACGGGCCTTCTTGTTGAGCGACGACGGCAATCTCACTTGGGAGCGTCCGGAGAATGCGCTTACGCGGAGTCAGGATCTGCCGAGAACCGCTCATGATTGCGGTCGCTTTTATTTTGCGCGTACGGCATCGTGGGAACGGTTCCGTTCCTTTATGATGCCCAATTGCAGGGGGTACTATATAGATCCCGCCCTTGTTCAGGATATAGACACTCCGAGCGACTGGCGAATGGCCGAGATGAAATATCTCATGTGGAAAGATGGAGAGAGCGAAAATGAAACTATTTGACATTATTAGCAACGGAGACGTTTACTTCATCGCCGAGATGAGCGGCAATCATGGTGGAAGTCTTGAAAAGGCCATGGAGATAGTGGCGGCCGCTTCGGTCGCTGGGGCAGACTGCTTGAAGCTTCAGACTTACACAGCCGATACGATAACCATCGACTGCGACAGTTCGGATTTCCAAACCTTGAAGGGCCTCTGGCAGGGGCGCACTCTCTACGACCTCTACAAGGAAGCGTATACGCCTTGGGAGTGGCAGGGAGAAATCAAGAGCGAGTGCGAGCGATTGGGTATGGACTTCCTTAGCTCGGTGTTCGATCCTACATCTGTCGATTTTCTTGAGTCCATCGGCTGCGAAGCGTATAAAATCGCGTCGCCCGAGCTGGTGGACATTCCCCTTATCGAGTACGCGGCCTCAAAAGGCAAGCCCATGGTCATCTCCTGCGGCATGGGCACGGTCGAGGAGATCCAAGATGCGGTCGACGCCTGCCATCGCATGAACAACGATCAGATAGTGCTTCTCAAGTGCACGAGCGAGTATCCCGCCGTTTATGCGGATATGAATATTGCGACTATGGCGGATATGCGTGAGCGCTTTGGCTGCACGGTGGGCCTGTCCGATCATTCAATGGGCTGGACGGTGGACGTCGCCGCCGCAGCTCTTGGCGCAAGCGTGATCGAAAAGCATTTCTGTATCACTCGCGCTGAAGAGACGGTGGATTCCGCTTTCTCCATGGATTGCGAAGAATTCAAGAGCATGATCGAAGCTGTACGCTGTGCGCGCGACGCGGTGGGGCATGTCACTTATGAGCGCACCCCACGCGAGGAAGAGAACATCGCGGGTCGTCGATCCCTCTATGCCGTAGCGCCTATTCATATAGGGGATACTTTTACAAACGAAAACATTCGCAGCATTCGCCCTGCCCACGGTCTGGCCTCGAAGCACCTTCCGAAACTACTCGGCAAGACGGCGCGGCGGGATATCCCCTTTGGTTCGCCAATTAGGCAAGAGGATCTGGACTCATAGAGTGAAGGCGAAGCTCGCAAGCTGTCCTACGATTGCCATTCGCGCCGACGGTTCCAGGTCCGTCGGCATGGGGCACGTGATGAGAACGCTTTCCATTGCGGAGGCACTTCGAGTCGCCGGCGCCCATGTGCTTTATGTTTGCGCCGACAAACAGCCAAAAGAGATCATCGAATCACGCGGTTTTGAGGTTCTGGTGCTCGAAACGGATCCCGCTAATCTCATGGGCGAGTTTCAAAGGCTCTCCCTTGTACTGCGCGATATAGATGCGCAATTCGTTTTCGTGGATAGCTTCGATGCAACGGATTCCTACTTCGAGTCCGTTCGAGCCTTGTGCCCGGTGGGAAGCTTCGCATTTGGAAGGAAGTTCACACGAGGCCTCGATCTCGTCGTGTCGTATCTTCCTAGCTCAGATGAGCAATGGCTGAAGGACCGTTTCGGCCGTGATGGAATAGCTCTTCTGTTCGGTGCGCGTTACGTTCCGGCGAGAAGAGAGTTTCTTGATATGAATAAACGCAGCTTTGCCAATTACGTTAAGAGCGTGTTGATCGTAGCAGGAGGCTCTGACCAGCTAGGAATGTGCGCGCGCATCCTTGAAAAACTTCAGGGCGACTCTTTCTGGAGTGCGATCGAAAAGCACGTCGTAGTGGGGCCGACATCCGGTTGTCGCAACAAGGTTCTTTCATTGGCCGAGGATGACGCCAGCGTTTTCGTTCACGAATCGGTGAGGGATATGGCGTCCCTTATGTCGGAATGCGACATCGCGATCACGGCATGCGGTCATTCGGTCTACGAACTTGCGCTATGCAGGGTACCCATGGTCGCATACGCAACATCGGCCGATCAGGCCGAGAACGGTTTTGTGCCCGGCATCATGGAATTCATTGGAGACATCAGGTCCGATTTGGATGCTGGCACGGATAAAATATGCGCATCTGCGCATAGCCTTGTGGTCGACGCATCGCGGCGCGCCGCCCAGATCAGCGCAGCTTCTACTCTGGGGGTTGACGGCAGGGGCGCAGAGCGCATTGCGAAGCAGATTCTCGACATTGCGCAAAGGGGGCCCAAGTGAATAAAGGTGGGGTCAGACCGCTTGTCATATATGGAACTGGCGATACTGCAACGCTCGTATACTCCATTGCGATCGAGGCGGGCATCGAGGTGGCCGCATTTACGTCCGACGCGCTCGACGCCCGCATGGATACGGAGTTACCGCCTTTTGTGGCCAAATCAGATTTGGCGAAGGAGTTTCCTCCGGAACAGTACGACATGGCCATGGGCTTCATCGGAAAGGATCTCCAGAAAACCCGCGAGGAGAAGTACTGCGAGATGTTGAACAAGGGATATCGTTTTCCCAATGTGGTGCAGCCTGGGGCGCATGTGTCCGGAATGCTGGGAAAGGGCAACATTGTTATGGCCGGGGCGGTGGTTGGGCCTAGATGCAGCATCGCCGATTGCAACATCCTGTGGCAGAACTGCGTGCTTTCGCATGATAACGAGATCGGAGACTTCAACAACATATCGCCCACGGCGTCTTTCTCCGGATATGCCAGGGCGGGAAGCCATTGTCTTATTGGGAACGGGGCGCAGCTCAACAACTTCGTTGTCGTCAATGATTGGGCGCTCGTAGGAGCCGGGGCATACGCACGTGAAGATGTTCCGACTGAGGCCGTGCTCGTGCCGCCTCGAAGTTATGTCCTGGATGGCAGGAAGGGAATAGAGTTCGCATGAAAGACGATTGGAAAGCCGTGGAGTACGGGAGTGAGTTTCCTTTGGAAACCGTGGTAGGAGCGCCCTGCGTTGATGGCGGCGGCTATGTGTACACGAGGTCGGGTCGCGATGCTCTGCGTCTCGTGGCCTCCTTCCTGAAAAATGCGGGCACCGACGAGGTCTTGCTGCCTTGTTATTGCTGCGAGTGCATGGAGTGGCCTTTCCTCGACGAAGGGCTCGATGTGCATTATTACCGCGTTTTGGAGGAGTTCAGGATCGATTTAGACGACGTTGATGCGATGGCTGCTAAAAGAGGGCGTGTCGCCCTTCTCTATATGCATTATTTTGGGTTGCCGTCTGCCAGCGACGTCGAATTGGAAGAAATCAAAAAGAAGCACTCGTTGACGATCGTTAAAGACGCTACTCACGATTGGCTCGATTATGATTTCGAGGACAAGTCGGATTTAGACGACTACACGGTGCTGAGCCTTCGCAAATGGGCGGGGCTGCCGGAGGGTGGTATTGCGTTTTCTGCCAAACATCGACTACCCGTCGTCCCGGTTGTGAGCAAGGATTTCGAGTCTCGAAGAGAATCGGCCATGGATCTCAAGCGCGAGTATCTTTATGGGATGGATGCGCGACTCAAGCCGCAGTACCTCTCTGAGCTTCGCGAATGCAACGAGCTTCTCGACTCGTTCCGGGAAACGTCCGGTATGGGGGAGAGATCGAGGGCTCTTTGCGGAGGGGTGGGCTGGCAGGCCGTGAAGACGGCACGACGCGAGAATGCAAAGCTGCTTGCCAAAGGACTTCAAGATATGGGTGTAACCTGCTTTTACCAAGAGGGCTCGGCTCCCCTTTGGATGCCTTTCGTCCCCTGCTGCGATCGCGACGAACTTCAGGCAAGCATGAGCGAGCGGGGTTTGTATTGCCCGTATTTGTGGCCCATTCCTAGGAGCGCCGAAGGTTGTTCTGGATTCGTGGATGAATTCGTCGGAAGAATGCTGTGTCTGCCTTGCGATCAGCGTTACGATGCGGCAGACGTTGGCGATATGCTTCGTATTCTGAGCGAGTGTTTGAAAAGGGTTGTCAAATGACAAAAGCTGTCCTTCTTTTAGGCGGGTCGGCTCAGCAGCTCGATTCTTTTGAGGCGGCGCGGCGCTTAGGGTACCGCACTGTGCTTTGCGATTGGGATCCAAATTGCCCGGGACGGGAACTGGCCGATTCGTTCTACGAAGTGAGTACTATAGACCGTGAAGCGGTGCTGAGGGTTGCGCGTGCCGAGAGCGTAGACGGCGTTGTTTCCTATGCCTCGGATGCTTCGGCACCCGTCGCGGCATGGGTTTCGGAGCGGCTCGGGTTACCTGGTAACCCTTGCGAATCGGTTGCCATGCTGTGCGACAAAGGGCGATTCCGTGCCTTTTTGGCCGAGAACGGTTTTGCTGTGCCAGATAACGTTGTTGCTAACAGTGGCGATAGATCGGCTGCTAAGTCTGCTGCTCAAATGATTGGTCTTCCGCTCGTGGTCAAGCCTGTCGACTCCGCGGGAAGCCGTGGCGTTTCTGTCGTGCGCGATTTTTCCGAGCTCGTTGCCGCGTTTAACCGTGCTTGCGAATTCTCGCGCAAGGGTGAAGTGGTTATGGAAAGCTATATTGAGACCGCCACTGCAGGTCGCGTTATCGAGGCTGAGCTATTCGTTGAGGGTGGAAAAATAATCTCCTGGGGTCTTATGAGTGCCTATCGGGATTTGTCTTTAAATGGAGTCGTTCCTTCGTGCTACATTCATCCGATGGATGAATGTAGCAGAGTTAATGCCTCTGTTCACGAGGTCCTCTCCGCTCTTGTCGCTCGTGCGGGCATCGTTCAGGGTGCTATGAACATTGAGCTAATTGCCAATAAGTCAGGCGACATTTATATCATTGATGTTGGTCCCCGTAACGGAGGTAACTACCTTCCGCGTTTTTTCTCCTACATCTCTGGTGACGATATTGTTGAAGCTACGCTTAGGATAGCGGTCGGTGACCCATCCGGGCTTAAGCATTTCGAGCAATCAAAGGATGGCCTCTGGGTGCAATTCATGCATTACGCCCAGACATCGGGCATCTTCAACGGATTTGAATTCACAAAAGAGTATGAGGGAGCGCATGTTGAGACTCACCTTTACAAAGAGCTGGGCTCGCATGTTGAACCGCTAGAAAGCATTTCTGACTCCATTGGCGTGAGTCTTTTGCATTTTCCGAGCGAAAGCGATCCTGGAGCTCTTTCTGCGAGACTTCCTGCTATGTGTCGCCCCAAAATTCATTGATGACCTCAAGGGAGTTGTGATTCAAGAAGGTGCGGGAGAGGTGCGGTCTTGCCGCCTAGGCAGTCCAAACGGCCGTACTCCTTGATGTTGGTGGAGAAGTGACGCAAATTAACACGAAGGTTGGATCTATGACCCGGATTGTGGTTTTGACTGGATCAAAGTCACGCTGAAGGTGTTCATCATCGTCACGCATGTGGGCTTGATAACCGCCTCCATGTGGCAAGACCTTCTGTTTCCCTTCTGAATCGATCAAGCCGTTCCGCCTCTCTGGGTGATCAGCTCCTTTCTGCTCGCGGCGGCTTTCGAGCGGCACGGGTCGACTCGGGCGCGAGACGAGCTCGCGCGAAGCGTTCCCGCGCCCCGCCTGTCCCGCGTGGCGATTACCTATACGGCGATCTTCGCACTGATGCTCGCGATAGTTTTGTGCAGAGGATCGGATCTTTCGAGCTTGGCATCGCATCTAATAGGCGTCGAATGCTGCCAATTGGACGAGGTCGCATCGACTGCGATCCTGTGGCTTGCAGGAGGGGTCGGGCCGGAAGGCTATTACGTGTCCATCCTCTTTCAGATGTACGCCCTCTTCCCGTTCATGTATGCGGCTTCAGAAAGAAGCCGCTTTTGACGGATCACGGCGCTGTACTCCGGTTCTGTCTTTTACGTGCTTCTTGCCGCGTACGCCGAGCTGGCAGACGGAAGAAGCCGGCAACCCGGCAGGGTTTCGCGCTGCGTGGAATACCTCAGCAAGGCAGCTCCATGTCTACCTGTTCCAGATGCTGTACTTCAATTTCTTGAACGCCCACTTGTAGCAAAAGCTCGCCGCGCTACCCTTGTGGGAAGTAGTCGCCGGCAGCGTTCTCGTTTGCGTTGTTGTGGGAGTCGCACTGTACTGGTGCGAAAGCCTTGTTAGAAGAAGAATCAAACGTTTCCGGGCGCAGACTGCCGCACTCCGAGAATTGGATCCAGCGAAAGCCGTCATTCCTCGTTAGCAGCAAACAGCAGAATTGCAATAAGCATGCATTGTGCATGAAACCGCAGTTTCATCGCTGGTTTCATCTGCCCAGCAGAAACCCCTCTGCCGCCTCGTTGAACTCCGCCCGGTTCTTCCTCGCCACGAAGTGATCCCCCTCCACGAAGGCGAGCCTTGCATCCGGGATGCTGCTCGCTATAAACCTGGTGTGCTCTTCCTTAATCATGTCCCTCGTGCCGGCCACCACCAGCGTCGGCATGCTCAGGGCGGCTAGCTCCTCAGGCGCGATGTTCGGGTCGTTCACCATGAGGCCGAGCATCTCGGCGTTGCGGCGCGCCCGCCCGCTCCGCCTCCCGAAGAACGACGCCACGCGATAGCCCGCCTCGATGGGCAGCTGCACCGACGGCTTCACGCCGTGCGCGTCGAGGTTCGCGCCGTTGAGCACCAGCTTGCCCACGCGCTCGGGATGCGCGAGCGCGAACACGAGGGCGATGTTCCCTCCGTCGGAGAATCCCAGCAAGTGAGCGCGCTCGATGCCGCGCTCGTCCATGAATTCCAACAGGTCGTCGGCGAACTGGCGGATGGTGAAGGGCGCCTTCCCGCGCGGCGACTTCCCGTGCCCGCGCGTGTCGAGAGCTATTACGCGAAAACGCGGCGCGAATGCGCTCATCTGATGCTCGAAGTACGAGCCGTCCTCGCCGTTGCCGTGCAGCAGGATGAGCGTCTCGCCCGATCCCTGCTCGCGGTAGTGCAGCTCGACGTCCATCGCCGCTCCCTCCCTTTGCGGGCGTTTCGCCCCGATGCGGGATATCATACCAGCTTGGAGCATCGACGGGCGTACAATGGCCGGGTAGCGCTGCAAGGGGAGAGTGGGGGGGTTGCCGTGAACCAGCGCACCGCACTGCTGTCGGAGGCGTTCTTCTGCTTGGGGCTGGGCGCGTCGAGCGCCTGGTGGCTGTCGATGACGTCGAGCCCGTTCGTCTGGTCGTCCTCGTCCCTCGATGCCGGGAGCGCCTCGCTCGTCGTCCATGCAGCGTACCTGCTCGTGCAAATCGCCTGCGTTATCGCGGCGTTGCGGTTCATGCTGGGTTACGCGCAAAGACGTACGTTCGCCCTCTCGGCGGGGCTGTGCGCCGCTGGCACGGCAGGCCTGCTGGCCGCCTTGTTCTTCGGGCTTCCCGTGCCGTGCGTCATGGCTGCGCGAGCCGTCGCAGCGTGCGGCGGGGCTTTGCTGTTCTTGTGTTGGATGTCGCCGTTCACGGTTCTGATAGGCCATAAGAGGCCGGGATCGGTCTTCCTTGTCGCCACGGTGCTGGGCACGGTCATGTGGTTCGTGACCACGCACATCGATGCGACCGTAGCAACCGTCTCTCTCGTGGCGCTGCCCATGCTCTCGGGTGCCGCCATGCTCGGCCTTCCTCCTGAAAGTCGCGAACCCGCCCGTGTGCTTCGACCGTGCGCGCGCAAGCAGCGGCTGCCGCTCGGCAAGCTGTTCCCGCTCGCGTTCGTCGTCGGCCTGCTCGTCTACGAGCTGCCCATGGGGTTCGTCACGGGCTCCGCGAGCATCGCAGCGTCGGACGCGTCGGGCGGCGCTCTGTTCCAAACCTACGGCATCTACACGGTGATCATGGCCATCGTCGCCGGGGCCGACTACGCTCTGGCGCGCCACGAGCGTTACTCGGCGCTGCTCTACCGGTTCGTCGTGCCCATCATCTCGATCGGCCTCATCCTGCTCGCGCTTGCACGGGCCGAAGACCAGGTGCTCGCATCGGCCATGGTGCTCGCCGGCACCATCCTGTTCGAGATGTTCATTATGGTCGCGTTCGCGCGCATTACGCTCGCTGCGCGCGAGAGCCCCTGGCGCATCTTCGGCTTCGGGGGCGCCGTGGTGCAAGCGTCGTTGCTCGCGGCGTTCTTCGGCGGCCTGGTTCTGGCGAAGGCGGCAAGCACGTGGGCAACTGCCATCGCGCTCGGCCTCGTGTTCGTGTTCATCCTGGCGGGTTCGTTCGACGTGCCGGGGAAGAACCTGCTCGCGGCGGGCGCGGACGGCATACCGCGCGATGCCGGGGACGAACCGCTCGACGGCCGCATCGAGGCGTTCGCCTATATGTTCGGCTTGTCGACGCGGGAAATCGAGGTGCTCGGCCTCATCGCTCGCGGGCGCAGCGTCCAGGCGGCCGCCGACGAGCTGTTCGTGGCGCACAGCACCGTGAAAACCCACATCGGCCATATCTACGAGAAGGCGGGCGTGAGCAACCGCCAGGATCTACTGAAGCTGCTCGACGGGTTCGGTGGATAGCCGACGGGCTCGGAACCGAGAATGCTCCCCGACGGGAGGGCCATCGGGGAGCGGAAGGAAGGAGCGCGCGTGCGCTGCCGGGGAGGGCGCTAGAAGCAGGTCTTCAACGCGTGCTTCACCGCGTAGCGGCCGGACTCTACGTTCGTTGCCATGTGGCCGCCCGACGTGTTGAGGTTGTACAGGCCCAGGTACACCATCTGCCCATCGGCGCCGATGGCGTAGAGGTTCTTGATGGGCTGCTTGCCTTCGCCCACCACCTGCCACTGGCGGTTCGTGATGATGCCGCCCAGCGACAGCGCGATCTCCTGATGGATCATGAGGGCGTACAGCGGCCCTTCGCCGAACGAGGCGAGGTACTTCGGGTTCTTGCCGAACTCGTCGTCGTTCTGCTGGGCGACGTATCCTTCGTAGGTGGCCAGCGTCTCGGCGAAGTCGCCCGTCCATCCAGCCTGCTTCGCCAGGTCGGCGGCGTCGGCGCCCTTGAACACGGCCTTGGACGCGCCGCCCGCTGCCGCTTCTATCTCCTTGCGCAGATCCTTGTTGCCCTGGGCCTCGGCTTCGTCGACCATCGCGTCGTTCAAGACGATGTACACGCGATCCTGCGCGCCGACGGCCGTGCCGGTGTAGTCGTGGCACGGCTCCCCGCAATCCTCGTTCGCGAAGCGCTCGCCGTTCTCGTTCACCCAGATGGCCGGGTAGTACTGCGGAAGCGAGTACGACGAGATGCCGTCGATGAGGTTGCCGAACATGTAGCCGCGAGCTTTCGCTTCCTCGCGTCCACCGATGGCCGCGGCCATCTTGAGCGTGTCGCCCACCGAGCCGGGCGCACACGACGTCTTCGTGATGTCCATGTCGTAGCCGCCGTATTCGGCGAGCATGTCGAGGTTCGCAGCCCATCCGCCGCCGGCGAGGACGACCGCCTTGGCATTCACCTCGAGCACCCCGTCCTTCGTCTCGGCGAACACGCCGGACACGCTTCCGTCGTCGACCGTCTTCAGCGCCCTGGCGCGCGTCTTGGTGCGGGTCTCGACGCCGAGCTTCTCAGCTGCGGCGAATAGCGGCTTCATCATGCACTCGCCGCCGCTGAAGAAGCTGTCCTCCCACATGAGCGCCGTCGGCGTCTTGCCCAGCGTTCCGGAATAGTAGTCGGTGGTCGGGGCGAAGCGCACGCCGTTGTCGACCATCCACGAGGTGTTGTCGGCGGAATGGGCGATGGTGTCGGCCCACAGCAGCGGGTTCACCATGTAATCGTACAGCTCGATCTCGCTGCGGATGATCTCGGAGGGCGTGACGGTGAGGCCGTACTTCGCGCATCCTTCCTCCATCTGCGGCGAGCCGAAACTGAAGCAGCAGTCGGTGAACATGCCGTTGCCGCCGGGATTGTCCTGCGACTCCAGCACGAGCACGCTCTTGCCGCTTTGCGCGGCCTCGACCGCCGCCACCATGCCCGACGCGCCGGAGCCGACGATGCAGAAATCGACGTCCACCGTCTCGTCCGCCTTGCCCGCGTACTCCTCTGCGCGGAACCCGGCCCACGGGTCTTCGACGCTCGCGGCCGCGGGCTCGCCACCGCCGTCTGGCGCGGCGGCTGTTTTGGAGTTGTCGTTCTGCGGCGCGCATCCGGCGAGCCCGAACGCCGCGGCCCCAACGGCTGCGGCACCCACTCCGAGAAAGCCGCGGCGCGAGAGCCCGCGAGCCTCCGTGGTCGGCGCGTTCGCGGCATCCGTGCGGTTGGTCTTCATCATGATGCTCATCCTCCCTTTTCGTGCGTTTCGGCCGACCTTCCCTTTGGCTGCGATGCCAGCGATCGACCGCTGGCATCATCATGCGTCGGCCGCGCCGCACGCGCATCCGATCATTCGGGCACGATTGCGCGCATGCATCCTCCGGAAAGGTGGATTTGGGGCTGCTGTGCTACACTGGCACCCGAAAAAACGACAAACGAGAAAGCGGGGCCATGGCGGGGCATCAAGAAGCGGAGCGCGGCGGCGACAACCTGCGCATCGACGAATCCGAACGCAAGAGCTGGGCGAGCATCGCGTTCATCCGCGCGGGTGGCATGTTCAGCGCACCGACGCTCATGGTAGGCGCGGCGCTGGGGTTGGGGCTTGCGCTCAGCGGCGCGGCGCTCGCCACGCTCGCAGGCTTCGGCTTCATCGTGGCCTACATGTGCTTCGTGTCCATGCAAGCTTCCGACCTGGGGCTGCCCACGGCGTCGCTTGCGGCCCCCGCGCTCGGGCGCGCCGGCGCCCGCTACATCGTGTCGCTCATCGTGGGCATCGTGACCATCGGCTGGTTCGGCGTGCAGACGGCCGTGTGCGGGGCGTCGCTCGCGCTCATGTTGGCCGACGTGTTCGGCCTGGCCGTGCCCGTGTGGGCATGCTCGGTGGCGCTCGGCGCGCTTATGCTGGCCACGGCGCTCATCGGGTTCGACGGCCTCAAATGGGTGAGCTCCGTCGCCGCGCCGCTGCTCGTCGCCATCTGCCTGTACGGCGTGGGCGCGTCGGTGGCGCAGACGGGAAGCCTCGACGCGCTCTTGGGCTACGTGCCGCTGCCGGCCGACGCCATCGGCCTCATCGCCGGCGTGAACATGGCGGTGGGCCTGTTCGCGTTCGCGGGCGCCACGGCCGGCGACTTCGCCCGCTTTGCGCGCACGCGCAAGGACGCCGTGCTGTCGTGCGTGGTCGGCGTCATCCCCGCGGCGCTCGTGGCGCTGCTCGCCGGCGCGGCGCTGGCCATCGTCTCCGGCCAAGGCGACATCGCCGTCATCATGAACTCCATCGGGCTGCCGGCGGTCGGCCTCATCGCGCTCGTGCTGTCGGCGTGGACGGTGAACGCGAGCAACGTGTACTCCGCAGGCCTCGGCTTCGCCGTCATGCTGGGCCGCGACGAGGGAGGATCCAAATGGACCACGGCCGTCTCCGGCATCGCGGGCATCGCGCTGGCGGTGGGCGGCATCCTCGGGCAGTTCGAGGCGTTCCTCACCGTGCTGTCCGCCTGCGGCCCCGCGTTGGCCGGCGTGATGGTGTCGGACTACTGGCTGGTGCGGAAAGGCCGTCCGGCGAACATCCTCGTGATCGACGGCGTGTCCGCGGCGGGCGTGGCGGGGCTCGCGTGCGGCATCGCGACAGCGCTCGTCACGGGCGGCACGTTCGCGCTCGTGCCGGGGCTCGAGGCGCTCGACGTGCCGTTCTTCGTCGGGCCGGTCAACGGCATCGTCGTGGCGATGGCGGCATACGTGGCGGCCTACCGTTTGGCGGGCGGGATGCGGTTCGCGGGGCCCATCGCGTTCAAGCGGCCCGCGGAATCGACTATCATGAACCAGGTCGCACCCGATGCGACGGACGGTATACAGGAAGGACGAGCATGAGGAAGATCGGCATCCAGGAAATCGAGGACATCGCGCTGGGCGCGGCGCTTCTCGGCGCAGGCGGGGGCGGCGACCCCTACATCGGCAAGCTCACGGCCATCGGAGCCGTGAAGGAGTGCGGGGAAGTGGAGCTCATCGGCGCCGACGAGGTGCCCGAGGGCGCGTTCATCATGCCGGCGGCCTCCATGGGAGCCCCCACCATCCTCGCCGAGAAGGGCGTGGGCGCCAACGAGTTCGCCAAGCTGTTCGACATGGTTTCGCGTTACTACGGCAAGCCCGTGTACGCCACCATGCCCATGGAGGCCGGCGGCGTGAACTCCATGCTGCCCATCGCCGCGGCCGCGCGCCTCGGCATCCCCATGGTGGACGCCGACGGCATGGGCCGCGCGTTCCCCGAGCTGCAGATGGTCACGTTCACCATCGGCGGCGCGTCGGCCACGCCCATGGCGTTCATCGACGAGAAAGGCAACTCGGGCATCCTCGACACCATCACGAACAAGTGGACCGAGGACATCGCCCGCGCAGCTACCATGACCTGCGGCGGCACGCTGACCATCGCGCTGTTCTGCATGGATGCCGACACGTGCAAGAACTACGGCGTGCACGGCATCGTGACGCGCTCGGAGGAGCTGGGTCGCGCCATCCGTACGGCGAAAGACGAGGCGGCTGCGGCCGGTCTTTCCCCTGAGGAGTTCTTCTTGAAGTTCACGGGCGGCCACAAGCTGTTCAAGGGCAAGATCTCCGACGTGCTGCGCGAGACGCGCGGCGCGTTCAACTTCGGCAAGGTGATGCTCGAGGGCATCGCCGACGACAAGGGATCCCAGGCGTTCGTCGAGTTCCAGAACGAGAATCTCAGCTGCACGGTGGACGGCGAGATCGTGGCTACGGTGCCCGACCTCATCTGCCTCGTGGACCCCGACACGTTCATTCCCGTGCCCACCGATGCGCTCAAGTACGGCAAGCGCGTGTTGGTGGTGGGCCTCGAGTGCTTCGATATGTGGCGCACGTCGGCGGGCCTCGACCTCGTGGGACCGCGGTACTTCGGCATCGACACCGACTACATCCCCGTGGAAGAGCGCTCGGCGCGGAAGGGAGCGTAAATGTACAAGTTGGGCATCGACGTGGGCGGGACGAACACCGACGCCGTCCTGATCGACGAGAACCTGCAGGTGGTGGCCGCGGTAAAGAACCCCACCTCGGGCGACATCTACATGGGCATCATGGGCGCGGTGGACGCCGTGCTCGACGAGAGCGGCGTCGACCGCACACTCATCGGGCAGGCCATGCTGGGCACCACCCAGTGCACGAACGCCATCGTGGAGCGCAAGGGCCTCGCGCCCATCGCCATCCTGCGCATCGGCGCGCCGGCCACGGTGGGCATCCCGCCGATGGTGGACTGGGCAGACGACATCGCGGCAGTGTGCGTGGACGCGCTCATCATCGAGGGCGGCTTCGAGTACGACGGCAAGCGCCTGGCGGAGTTCGACGAGGCCGCGTGCCGCGCGTTCTTCGAGGGCGTGCGCGGGCGCGTGGAGGCGGTGGCCGTGTCCAGCGTATTCTCCACCGTGCGCAACGACGACGAGCTGCGCGCCGCAGAGATTGCGCGCGAGGTGCTGGGCGAGGACGTGCACGTGTCCATCTCGAGCGAAATCGGCTCGATGGGCCTGATCGAGCGCGAGAACGCCACCATCCTGAACGCGGCGCTGTACGATGTGGCGCGCCGCTTCACCGAGGGCTTCGCTCAGAGCCTGGCCGACAAGGGCGTGGTGAACGCCGAGGTGTACCTGTCGCAGAACGACGGCACCCTCATGACCATGGAGCACGCGCGCCGCTATCCCATCCTCACCATCGCGTGCGGGCCGACGAACTCCATCCGCGGTGCCAGCTACCTGTCGCGCCGCGACGACGCCATCGTCATCGACGTGGGCGGCACCACCACCGACCTGGGCGTGCTGGCGCACGGCTTCCCGCGCGAGAGCGGCGTGGCGGTGACCATCGGCGGCGTGCGCACGAACTTCCGCATGCCCGACGTTGTGTCCATCGGCCTGGGCGGCGGCTCCATCGTGCGCGTGGCCGACGACGGCACCGTGTGCGTGGGCCCCGACTCGGTGGGCTACGAGATCGCGCGCAAGGCGCTCGTGTTCGGCGGCGATACGATGACGGCCACCGACATCGCCGTGCGTCTGGGCATGGCCGAAGTGGGGGATGCGGCGCTCGTGGCCGACATCCCGCAGGAGGTCGCCGAGCGCGCCATGGACGCCATTCGCGCGCTCGTGGAGGACGCCATCGACGTGATGAAGGTGTCGAGCGACGACATCGACGTGGTGCTGGTGGGCGGCGGCGCCATCGTGCTGCCGCATGAGCTGGCCGGAACCGCCGAGGTGGACGCGCCCGAGCACGCGGGCTGCGCGAACGCTATCGGCTCGGCCATCTCGAAGGTGAGCGGCACGTACGAAGCTCTCGTGGACTACGACGTCACCCCGCGCGACGAAGCGCTGGCCATCGCACGTGCCGCCGCCGTGGACGCCGCGGTTGAGGCGGGTGCGGTCCGCGACACCGTGGAGATCATCGACGCCGAGGACGTGCCGCTCGCGTACTACCCGGGCCACACGAACCGCGTGAAGGTAAAAGCCGCAGGCGATCTGGGGTAGCCCGGCTTCCAGGCTCCCGGAAGCGCGCCGATCGAGCGCGGCCGTCAACGCGACGGCCGCGCTCTTCTTTTCTCGACCCCGCGTTCGCCCCAAACACACGCCTCGCGTACATGAGGCGGTTGTTTGGGGCGAACGCGGGCATCTGATCGATGCACTCGTCTTTCGTTGAGGCGATCCGTTGGCGTTCGCTTGTGTTATCATACGACTAGATGATACTTTGGCAGGAAGGTTGGGGCGCGTGTTCGAGACGTTGCGGGTGAACGATACGTCGGGCGTTCCCGTGTGGATCCAAATCCGCAACCACATGATCTTCCTCATCAGGTCAGGGCACTTGAGGCCGGGGGATACGCTGCCTACGGTGCGCGAGCTGGCCATTCAGCTGGGGGTAAACTACAACACCATCCATAAGGTGTATCAGGATCTGGAGACCGACGGGCTGATCTTGTCGGGACGTGGAAAACGCTCGACCATCGCGGAAATCGATCGGGAAGCGCTCAGCCTGCCCGATTCGCCTGTAGACGTGGTGATCGAGGAATTGGTTCGCGTGGTGCGGGAGACGGGGGTTTCCCGCGCGGACGCGATGACGCGAATCGAGGAAGCGTTCGCGAAGCTCGAGGATCGATAGGGGAGAGCCATGGGCGAGAAGAAGCCGTACTTCGACGAGTTGGACGACGTGAGCGCCGACGACGTCGTGATTGCGACCGAAGCGCAGTTCGACGAGACGACGACCAGCCGCACGGGCGCGACAGCGCTTCGGTGGGTGCTGACGCTGATCGTGTTCTTCCTGTTCGCAGGCATGGGGTGGCTTACATGGTCGCTTGCGCCTGTCGTCGTGGGCGCGTTGGCCAGCGCCGTGCTGTTCAGCTGCATGCACGTGGTGCTGGAGTGGGAGCGCTCGGTGGTTTTGCGCTTCGGCAAGTTCAACCGCGTGGCCGGCCCCGGCCTCATCTTCATGATCCCGCTCGTGGAATACTCGGCGGCCACCGTGGACATGCGCATGCGCTCGACGGCGTTCAAAGCTGAGCACGTGCTGACCGCTGACCTCGTACCCGTGAACGTGGACGCCGTGCTGTTCTGGACGGTGTGGGATGCCGGGAAGGCGTGCTCCGAGGTGAAGAACTACGTCCGCCTGGTGTACTGGGCGGCGCAGACCACCCTGCGCGACGTGATGGGCGCGGTGAACATCGCCCAGCTGAGCACGCGCCGCGAGCAGATCGACCGCGAAGTGGCCGACATTCTCGAGCGCAAGACGAACGAGTGGGGCATCACCGTGGTGTCGGTGGAAATCCGCGACATCGAGATCCCCGACGACCTGCAGGAATCGCTGTCGGCCGAGGCGCGCGCCGAGCGCGAGTACAACGCGCGCATCATCCTGGCCGAGGTGGAGAAGGAGATCTCGGAGATGTTCGTGGATGCCGCGCGCACGTACGGGCGCGAGGATGCGGCCCTCCAGCTGCGCGCGATGAGCTTCGTGTCCGACAGCGTGCGCGAGAAGGGCGGTCTCGTGGTCATCCCCAGCGCCCTGTCCGAGGCGTTCGAGGGGTTGGAGAACATCGCGAAGAAAGCCTAGCGCGCCGTCTGCGCATCCGTTTGCCTGAAGGGGCTCCGCCGTCGCGGAGCCCCTTTCGCGTGTGCGAGCTCGACGCATGCCGGTTGACCACGGTTCCATCTGTGCCCGGCAACGGTGCCGGGTATCTATACTCGAAAAAGAATCATAAACATGTAAGACAAGTATCACAAATTTGTATGATTTATGATACGATACGGGCGACGGGGGAGGGTCGTATCGTGCAGCGTTCCTGTCAAGGGAGGGGGCGATATTCCGTTCATTACCGTTTTGAAGGCAGAAGGCGAGCAAGCCTTTACGGTGAAAGCGGCGCGCGGGGATTTCCGCGTTGATCCGCACGAAACGAGCGAAAGAAAGGAAGGGGAATGAGAAAGAAGCTGATGGTGGCGACCGCGATGCTGATGGCGGGATCGCTGTTCGCCGCCGGTTGCGCGCAGCAAGGAGCCGCGGAAGGGGAGAGCTCTTCGACCGAGGTTCAATATCAGAACAGCATCGAGGAGGCCGAAGCGTATCTTGACGGGGTGAACGAGCGTCAGGACGAGCTGAACAAGGAGTACGCTCCCGAAATCCGCACCTTGGAAGACGGCACGAAGGTTCAGCGCACGCCGACCGAGTACCAGTGCTACCACTGGAACCGTCCGTACGAAGGCGGCACGTCGTACAACAACTACTATCTTGATGCCGACAACCGCGGTTGCGGGGCTTGCCATGAAGATCTCGGCGACGCCCTGGCCAACATGGAGTACAGCCATCCGACCGTCTGGAACGACGCTCTCGGCAGCAAGATCACGGTCGACCAGTGCATGCTCTGCCATAGCGCAGACGACGGCTACGAGATGGGCACCGTCATGCACGGCGTCCACTACGGCGAACGCAACGGCGAGAACTTCGAGGAGCGTGGCGGCAAATGCATCAGCTGCCACAACATGACGGAGAACGAGCAGGGCGCCGAGCTTTGGGACGTGGTCAAGTACGACCATCTTGACGGCATCGTCAAGGTTCCCGACGTCCAGGGCGAGTTCGTGTTCGATCAGGACACCGTCGTGGCCCCCGAGGACATGTTCACCTACGACTGGATCCATTCCCGCTACGACAGCCTGATCCACATCATGGGCAAGAACGTGCTGGATACGGAGCTTCCGAAGGACTTCGTCGACAATTTCGAGATCACCATGGACGGCCTGGTGAACAAGCCGTTCACGGCGAAGCTGGCCGACCTGATCTCCGAAGCCGAGGCGGCCGGGGTCACCGTGACGAAGCTTTCGAAGATCCACTGCGTCGACAACATGCCCGGTGGCGGCGGCATCTCGAACGTTGAGATCACGGGCATCCCGCTGACCTGGCTTATCGAGAAGGCGGGCGGCGCGAGCAAGGACATCACCGGCGTGCTGTTCGATCGTCAGGAGTTCCGCACCAACGGCGCCCAGACGCACAGCAACCGCGGCGTCCCCGAGGCTTCGTTCGAAGACGTGTACCTCGTTTACGAGATCGGCGGCAAGCCGCTCGATCCCAGCCAGGGCAGCCCCTGCATCAACTGGGTCGAGAAGTGCGACGCCCAGTCGTACGTCAAGCAGTGCGTGGGCTACAAGCTGACCGACGAGGAAAAGCCGTGGGAAGACTGGATGATGAACGGTTTCAATTCGTACGGCGAGGGCCCCTACATCAACAAGCCGAATGCGACGGTGCTCAAGGTCCCCGAGGGCATGATCATCGAGACCGGCAAGCCCTTCACCTTCGAGGGATATGCGGACGCCTACGACGAGGCGGTGGTCAAGCTGGAGTTCTCCATGGACAACGGCAAGACCTGGACGCCGTACGACCTGGGCCAGACCGATCCTAGCAAGTGGGTGTACTGGCACTACACGTGGACTCCTGAAAGCGACGGCAGCTACGTGCTGATGGTGCGGGGCACCACCGATACCGGCCTCGTGGGAACCAACATTCAAAAGGTGATGGTGACCGCCAAGAGCAATGTGGAGGGATAGAATGAGATACGCTACTGGGGCAAAGATGCTGGGTTGTACCGTGGTGGGCGCGACCCTTCTGCTGGGAGGCGCGGGCGCTCTGGGAGGGCTCGACATGGCGATGGCCCAAAGCAGCCTGCTTCCCGTCGAGACGATGCAGCGCAACGCGGTGGACTACGACAAGGTTGCGAACGTCTCGGGCGACTTCACCTTCTGCCAGGACGTGGTTACTCCGGCCGACGAGGTGTTCAACCTGTTCGGCACGGCGACCACGGCCCTGTGCGCAAAGCCGGGCTACGCCTTCGATGCGGTCACCCATGAAAGCTATTACCTCAACATCGGCGGCAACGTCGAGAAGGTGTACACGGTGGGTCTCGACGAGATCGAGCGCATGGACTCCAAGATCCAGAAGATGCGCTGCACGTGCGGCATGAGCCCCGCCCTCGCCATGGCCAGCGTCAAGGGCGTCAAGGTGTCCGACATGCTGTCCATGACCGACATCGCCCCCGAGGTGAACACCATCACGTTCAAGGACAAGGACGGCTACGGCCTGCCCATGCCCCTGTCGTACGTGCTGGAGAAGGAAGCGCTGCTGGTGTACCAGATCGACGAGCAGAAGCTGTCCGAGGGCGAGCGCCTGCAGGTGTGGATGCCCGACACCGTGGCCAAGTACTTCACCCGCGCGGTCACCGACATCGAGCTATCCGTTTCCGACGAGGTGCCCGAGGTGCAGGGCCCGGACGACGAGTACCGCGCCAAAGTGAACATCCTCAGCACGGTCGACGGCGGCTTCAAGGTGGGCGACATGGTCTCCTTCGAGGGCTACGCCGACGATTGCGGCGTCAAGGTTGCCTCCGTTGAGTTCTCGATGGACGGAGGGGAGACGTGGACTTCGTTCGACGCTTCCTCCTCGAACGCCGAGGACTGGGTGTACTGGCACTTCGACTACGTGGCCGAGACGGCGGGCACCTTCAAGCTCGACGTCCGCGCGGTCACGGAGGACGGCACGGTCTCTCCCCTCGCCTCCAGCGTGGTGTTCGACGTTGAAGCGTAGGCTCGTCGTCACTTCGATCTTGAAAGCGAGTGTTTGAAATGGGAGAACATGTGAGCGTGACGCGCCGCACGCTGTTGCAGGCATCGGCTGCGGGAACCTGCGCGCTCGTCCTCGGCGGCGTTGCCGCTTCCGGCGGCGAGGCGCATGCCCGCGAGGCCGACCAACGGCAAGACGGCGACGGCGCGGCGTACGGCTTCCTCGTCGCCCTTGCGCGGTGTTCCGGATGCGGACGATGCGTCGAGGCGTGCAGGAAGGAAAACAATCTATCCGACGATACCCCTGACAGGAGAACGGTATCTTCGTTCAAGCGCCGAAGAGGGAGGAGCTTCTTCATCTCGACTTCGTGCATGCATTGCGAGGATCCGAGCTGCATGAAGGTATGCCCGGCCGGCGCCATCTCGAAGGACGCCCATGGGATCGTGAAGGTGAATCCGGACGTGTGCATAGGATGCAAGTACTGTTTCCAGGCGTGCCCGTACGAAGTGCCGAAGTACAACTCCGTTTCCATGGACAAATGCGATTGCTGCCAAGGGTCGGGGGTTGCAATAGGGGAGGATCCTTATTGCGTGCGCGTGTGCAAATTCGGCGCCTTGCAATTCGGGCCTTTGGATGAGCTGATGGAGCTTACGAACCATTCCGCGGTTCCCGTCGCGCAAGCGAACGGTCCCTCTTGCCTGGTGCTGGGAACGGAGAAGTAGTATGGAGCTGCAAACGATATGGAGTTGGCAACCCGCCCTGTACCTGTTCTTGGGCGGCATGGGCGCCGGCGCGTTCGTGATGGCGGCGGTGCTGTTCCTGATCGACCGGACGCGTCATCGCCTGATCGTGTGCGTGTCGATGTGGGCTGCGCTAGCCAGCCTTGCGGTGGGTCTGCTGTTGCTGCTTTCCGAGCTCGTCACGCCGCTGCGAGGCCTGATGATGTGGCAGAGTTTCGGCCACTTCACCTCGTGGATGACCTACGGCGCCTGGGGCGCGTTCGCGGCGATGGCGGTGTTCGCGGTGTCGGCGTTGTTGGCGACGCGCCCGGTGGGCGTGTGGCTGGCGAAGAAGTGGAAGTGGTTCGAGAAGCGGGGCGTCGCGCTGCGGCGGGTGCTCGCGGTGATCGGCATCGTACTGGGCGCGTTCGTGGCGGTGTACACGGGCATGCTGCTTATGGCGGCCGGCAGCGTTCCTCTGTGGAGCACTCCGTTGCTGCCGGCGCTGTTCACGGTGTCGGCCTTCGATACGGGCGTGGCGTTGGTGGAGCTGGTGGCGCTCGCGCTGTCGAAGAAGGATGCCCTTGCTCCCAAGGCGCGCGTGCTCATGGAGCGGATCGTCGTGGTGCTTGTGCTGGTCGAGATAGCGGTGTTGGCGGCGTTCTTTGCGGTCATGCTGGGAGGCGACGTCCAGACGGCGGTGGGCGCGACGGCTGCGGCTTCTGCGGCGCTGCTGCTGACGGGCGATCTCGCAGCCTGCTTTTGGGCTCTGGTGGCAGCGTGCGGGTTGGCGATACCGTTGGCCATGGCCGTGTCAGGGCTTGTGCTACACAAGCGCGGCAAGAAGAAGCCCGGTATGAAGCAGCATGGCGGCGCGCTGATGGCGGCGGGCGCCGTGGGCGCTCTGATAGGCGGGTGTGCGCTCCGCTTCCTGATCCTCGCTGCCGGCATGCATGCCGACCTGGTTGCCGAAACGGTGATGAGCCTGATCGGATAGATGCGAAAGACGGCCCTCCCTCGCCGTCTTTCGCAAGCGGGCCGGCAGCCCTTGGCTGCCGGCCCGTGTTTTCGAGGTCGCCCGCTGCTGCAAGGGGGCGGCCTGTTTGGTTTTGCGCGGGGTGTTTGCTTGTGGTAGGGTGGACGGGCGCGCATCGTTCGCGCGGACGAGGTGGAGTTTGCCGGTGAAAGGGGATGGCGGTGGCGCATCGGGTGGGGGAGCCTCTCGAGTTCGACGGGTACGTGGACGATTTCGAGCGCAATGTGTCCGCGATGCAGTTCTCGTTGGATGGCGGTGCAACCTGGACGACCTATCAGACGGCAGGCGCGGTCATCGACAAAGGCGTGAACTGGCATTTCGTGTATCGTCCGGAACGGCCCGGCCGCTATCTGCTGAAGGTGCGCGCGGTCGACGGCGACGGCACGGTATCGGATATCGTCGCGGAATACGCTTTCGAGGTAGAGTCGTGACGGACGCGAGGGCGGGCGCGCCTGCGGGCGCGGGCGCGCCGGGCGTCGCGTCGTTCGGCGGCATCCGCTTGCGCGCCATCGACGGGGGGCCGCTTGAGGGCGCGCGCCTGTTCCGGTCGGCTTCGCTTTCGCGCATCACCGAGCACGAGGCGGCGTTCGTCGTGGGCGGTTTGGGCGTTCGCTCTATCTACGACCTGCGTAACCGTTGGGAGGTGGCGTCCAGTCCCGAACCGCGTATCGTCGGCGCTAAAACGCTCGCATTCGAACCTTCCACCGATCGTGAACGTTCGGACGCGTCTCGCCGTCTGGTGGCCGGCGTCATCGGCGAGTACGGCCGTCCGGAAGAGCGCATGATCTGCAATTACCGGCGTTATGCGCGCGAGTTTCCCCTTATGGGAACCGTTCTGCGCACGATGGCCGCGGAACGCCTGCCTGCCCTCGTGCACTGCGAGCACGGCAAAGATCGCACGGGCGTGCTGTGCGCCGTGCTGCAACGCATAGCCGGATGCCCCGAAGACGACATAATGGCTGCGTACCTGGCCACCAACGAGGCGAACGCCGAGACGACGGCTCACGAGACGGCTCAGTTGTCGCAGGGGATGTCGGATGACGAGCGCGCGGTGCTGGCGTCGTTTTTAGAGGCGCGGCCGACGTACTTGCGTGCGTTCTTCGACGAAGTCGAGGGGTGCGTCGGCGGGTTTCCGGCATACGTGCGTGACGCGCTGCGCCTGACGCCCGTTCAAGTTGCGAGCCTCCGCGCGCTGTTGGCTCGCTGAGCGCGGGCCGTTGCGGGGCGCCGCGCTCGCACCGGTTCCGCATGAAGCAGGCGCATTCCGGAAAGCGCTCTGGCACGGATCGCATGGTATGCACGATTTCGGGACATCTTTTCGGGAATGGTTCGAGAAACTCCCAGCTCGCCTTTTTCTGTATGCTCGGCAAATCGTTCATAGCGCGCAATCTCTGCCAACAGCTTCGTGGGGAAAGGCGGGGCGATACGGAAAGCGCCAGGGCGCAATGGCGAGCCGGGCCGCCATTGCGCCCTCACCTCGGAGCCGCCTCGATGTGATGTCCGTCGTCGCGCTTGCGCTTCGGGGCAGCTGCCGGCTCGCGCTCGCTCCGCTTGCGCCGTCCGTCGCCGGTTCCCGATCGCAGGGGGTTCCGCTTTTCGACGGCTGTGCTATACTGTCCCCGCGCTTTAGTACAGTAAAGTAGAAAAGCGGTCGAAGCGAAGGCGTCATGAGGGAAGGGCGCGCGGCGACCGGGTTCAGGACGATGGGAGAGACGATGAAGAAGAAACTCGTAGCGCTCGCGGCCGCCGTGGCCACGCTGGCGCTGTCCGCGGTGATGCTGGCCGGGTGCTCCGGCGGCGGCGACGCGCAGCAGCAGGGCGGCGACTCCGGCGCGACGGACGGGGCGTTCACGCTGACGGTGGGCTTCGACCAGGGCTACCCGCCCTACGGCTACGTGGGCGATGATGGGCAGTTCACCGGCTTCGACCTGGAGCTGGCCAAGGCCGTGTGCGAGAAGATGGGCTGGAATCTCGACCTCCAGGCGATCGACTGGGACGCGAAGGACGCGCTCATCGGCAGCGGCACCATCAACTGCATCTGGAACGGCTTCACCATGGAGGGGCGTGAAGACAAGTTCACGTTCTCCGAGCCGTACATGTACAACGAGCAGGTGGTGGTCGTGAAGAAGGACAGCGATGCCAAGAAGCTCGAGGATCTGGCCGGCAAGACGGTGCTGACGCAGGTCGACTCCGCGGCGCTCCATGTCCTGGAGGACGAGAAGGGCCAGAAGCCCCTCGCCGACACGTTCAAGGAGCTCCAGACCATCGGCGACTACAACAACGCGTTCATGCAGCTTGAGTCCGGCATGGTGGACGCCGTTGCGTGCGACCTGTCCATCGCCAGCTACCAGATGGCCGCCAAGCCCGACGCCTACGTGAAGCTGGGCGTGCTGGCCCCCGAGAACTACGCGGTGGGCTTCAAGAAGGGCGACACCGAGCTGGCCCAGCAGGTGACCGACGCGCTCAAGGCGCTCAACGAGGACGGCACCGTCAAGCAGCTGTGCGACAAGTACGCCGACCAGGGCATCACGTACGACAACTGGGTGCTGTAAGGTTCCGCTGGCCTGACGGCCGGCGGACCTGCTCGACGCTGCGGGCCGTTCGCGCACCGAATCTTCGCGCGATCCCGGAAGCTCGCGTACCGCAGTACGCTTCGCCTCCGCGATCCCCCGAATCTTCGGCACGGGAACGGTCCTCGCTGACGTTACTGGACCTGTTATGTTTGAGAAAGGCCGAACATGGAATTCGCGACCATGATGGAGCTTCTGCTCTCGGGCTTGGCGTTCACGTTGCAGATATTCGTCACCACGCTCATCGGCTCACTGCCGTTGGGCGTGCTGGTGGCGTTCGGGCGCATGAGCCGGTTCAAGCCGGTCGCGCTCGTTACGCGCTTCTACATCTCGGTGATGCGCGGCACGCCCCTCATGCTGCAGCTCATGGCGCTCATGTTCGGCCCGTACTACCTGTTCGGCCTGCAGATGGGCAACGATTGGAAGTACTGGGCGTGCTCCATCGGCTTCATCATCAACTATGCGGCCTACTTCGGCGAGATCTACCGCGGCGGCATCCAGTCTATCCCGCGCGGGCAGTACGAGGCGGCCGAGGTGCTGGGCTACTCGCGGTTCCAGACGTTCATGAAGATCGTGCTGCCCCAGGTGGTCAAGCGCATCCTGCCCGCCATGAGCAACGAGATCATCACGCTGGTGAAGGACACCTCGCTCGCGTTCGTGCTGGGCATCATGGAGATGTTCAGCCAGGCGAAGGCCATCGCCGCCTCGCAGGTGAGCATGCTTCCCTACGTCATCGCGGGCGTGATCTACTGGGTGTTCAACTTTATCGTGGAAATCATCCTCACCCGCGTCGAGAAGCGGCTGAACTACTACCATGATTGATAGGTTCCGCTGTTCTGGCGAACAGCGGAACGGCTCGACGCTGCAGAAAGCCTCGCTGACTTTGGCAAACCTGGAAGGAGCACATGTCATGACCAACGAACAACCCGTCGTGCTGCTCGAGCATGCGCAGAAAAGCTTCGGCGGGACGCCGGTGCTCAAGGACATCTCGCTCAAGGTGCAGCCGGGCGAGGTGGTGGCCGTCATCGGGCCGTCGGGCGGCGGCAAGTCGACGCTGTTGCGCTGCATGACGCTGCTGGAGACGCTCGACGCGGGGCGCTTGGCCTATGGCGACCTTGTGGTTGCCGAAAGCGACGGCGCGGGCGCGGCGGCTTATGCGCCCAAGGCCGTGCTCAAGGAAGCGAAGACCCGCTTTGGCCTGGTGTTCCAGAACTTCAACCTGTTCCCGCACTACTCGGTGCTGAAGAACATCACCGATGCGCCCCTCCACGTGCAGAAACGCCCGAAGGACGAGGTGCTGGCGGCGGCGCGCGGCCTGCTGGCGAAGATGGGGCTCGCGGGCAAAGAAGACATGGTGCCCTGCGAGCTATCGGGCGGCCAGCAGCAGCGCGTGGCCATTGCCCGCGCGCTCGCGCTCGACCCCGACGTGCTGTTCTTCGACGAGCCCACGAGCGCGCTCGACCCGGAGCTGACGAAGGACGTGCTGAAGGTCATCCGCGACCTGGCGGCCGAGAACATGACGATGGTCATCGTGACGCACGAGATGAATTTCGCACGCGACGTGGCCGACCACATCGTGTTCATGGACGGCGGCGTGATCGTGGAGGAAGGCCCGGCCGAGCAGCTGATCAACAACCCCCAGCACCAGCGCACCCAGGCGTTCCTAGCGAAGTTCGAGGGGGAGTAGGCGCGGCTCCGCTCAGGATGACATCGCCCAGCCTGCTTCCGAACTGGGATCGCGGCATCCGGTTGTCGGCTTCTTCGATTCGGGATGCGGCGCTATACTGGAAGCTGCAACCTATCCGGAAAGCGAGGCGACGATGGCTATCGACAAGGTGAAGGCGTTTCTGCGCGAGCGGGGCATGGAGGAACGCGTGCTGGAGTTCGAGACGTCGAGCGCCACCGTCGAGCTTGCCGCGCAGGCCGTGGGCTGCGAGCCGGCGCGCATCGCGAAGACGCTGTCGTTCCACGTGGGCGACCGCGTCGCGCTCGTGGTGGCCGCGGGAGATGCGCGCATCGACAATCCCAAGTACAAGGCGCAGTTCGGTTGCAAGGCGAAGATGCTCGCCGCCGACGAGGCCGAGCCGCTGATCGGCCACGGCGTGGGCGGCGTGTGCCCGTTCGCGCTCAACGAGGGCGTGGACGTGTTCCTCGACGAATCTCTGCGGCGCTTCGACACCGTGTATCCGGCGGCGGGCAACGCCGCGAGCGCCGTGCGCCTGGCACCCGACGAGCTGGAACGCTGCGCCGCGCCCTGCACCTGGGTCGACGTCTGCAAGGTCGTCTGATGGAGGCGGGGGAGCGCCGTTCCGGCGAGATGACGTTCTACGTCGTGCGTCACGGGCAGACGCTGTTCAACGTCATGGGCAAGGTGCAGGGCTGGTGCGACACGCCGCTCACGGACGAGGGCGTGCGCGCCGCGCAGTCGCTGGGGCGCGGGCTGGCCGAAGTGGACTTCTCTGCGGCGTACTCGAGCGACAGCGGCCGCGCCGTGCATACGCTCGACGAGCTGCTGCGCGCGCGGGGGAGCGGGGTGCCGTTCGGCCCCTACGACGATATGCGTCTGCGCGAGTGGTGCTACGGCGACCTCGAGGGCGAGCCGGGCGAGTTGCTGCACGCCACGCTCGACGCGGGGTTCGGCGCGCCGCTGTCGTTCGAGGAGCACAATCGGCGGCTGCCCGAGGTGGCCGACGTGCTGGCGGATGCGGATTGCTCTGGCCGCGCCGAGCGCTTCGATGCCATCGAACGGCGCCTGCGCGGGTTCTTCCGCGAGGCCGGCGATGATGGGCTGAAGCGCGGCGGCGGTAACGTGCTGGTGGTGACGCATTCGTTCGTCGTGCGCACGCTCGTGTACCTCATCGACCCGGAGCGCGTGAACGATCCGGTGAAGATACCGAACGCCAGCGTCACGCGCATTTCCTACGACGGGTCGGATTTCCGCCTGGGCGAGATAGGCTCCACCGCCTGGCAGCGGCCGTGAACGCGGAGGCGGTCGGAGCAGGCCCGCTCCGACCGCCTCTAAAGGAGCTACCAGCGATCCCAGCTGATGCGGCAGACAGGCGCGGTGCCGCCCATGCCGCCGTGTTCGCGCCGGCCGTGCTGATGGTGGTCGTACCTCCGAGCCTGATCGTCCTCGCGTCCGCGAGGATGCCCGTTCTCATGACCGTCCCCGTGATCGTGCGCATGGCCGCATCCGCAGGCGTGCGTCCCGGGCTGACCCTGCTTCCGGCTGTGCGGATGCTCCTCGTGCGAGCCCTCTTCGGTTCCCTCGTGGTCGAGCGGGTGCTTGCGCGCGCCCATCAGCCACTCGCCGGCTAGCAGCTGCATGCCCATGGGCATGAGCCGCACCGAGATCGAACCCACTTTGTTGTACCAGCCCGTCACGGCGCAGCGCTCGCCGCGCATCAGCGCGCGGTACACGCGGATGGCCGTCTCGTCGGTGTCCATGGAGAAGTACTTCCACGCGGGTGCGTCCTCGATGCCGGCGTTCTTCGGGAAGTTCGTGCGCGTGGCGCCGGGGCAGACGGTGGTCACCGACACGCCGGTATGCTTGAGCTCGCGCGCCAGCGCGGTTGAGAACGACAGCACGAACACCTTCGCCGCGCCGTACAGCGCGTTGTAGGGGCACGGCGTTTTCGCCATCATCGAGCTCATGTTGAGGATGCGGCCGTGGCCGCGCTCCAGCATGGGATGCAGGAACACGCTGGTCAGCTCGGCGAGGCTGGTGACGCTGACCTGGATCATCGAGCGGATGTCGGCGATGGGCAGGTCGGAGAACTGGCCGGCGGGGCTGTAGCCCGCGTCGTTGACGAGGATCTCGATCTCCTTGCCCGCCTCCTGGACGCGCTTGAAGATGGTGCGCGCTGCGTCGGGGTCGGAGAGGTCGCAGGCGATGGGAAGCACGTCGATGTCGAGCCTGCGCAGCTCGTCGGCCTGCTTTTCCAGAGCCTCCTTGTCGCGTGCGACGGTGACCAGATCGAAGTCGTCGCTGGCGAACAGCAGGCAGAGAGCCTCTCCGATGCCGCTCGTCGCGCCGGTGACCAATGCGGTTTGTGCCATGATGGCGCTCCTTTCGTGCCGGACGCGCTGCGCCCGAGTGGTTTTTCCGTCATGATAGGAGCGGGTGGCGAGTGCCGTTCGGGCGGCTGCGCGGCCGTTGGAAAGGTGCGACTTGCACGCAATCGGGCTGAAATGGCGAGGAGGACGCTTACGAATCGAGTCGCGCCTCCTCGAGGGCGCCCTCCTCCCGCTTCAGGTCGGGCGCGGCGTCGTCGAGGTTGCGCATGCCGCGCGCGACCAGGGCGAAGGCCGTGATGGCCATCCAGCAGCCTACGAGCACGACGGCGGCCACCGAGGTGCCCAGTGCGCTGACGCCTACCGAGGTGGCGAACACGGCAACGGGCGCCGCCGCCAGCAGAAGCGAGTTCTGCGTGCCCAGCGCGCTGCCGCGCGACGCCTCGGGAATGCGATCGAGCATGAAGAAGCCCAGCAGCGCCGAGGCGGGCCCGGCGCTCACGCCCAGCACAAGCGCGCCCAGCAGCATGAGCGGGTAGGCGGGCAGCGCGCCCAGAATAGCCACGCCCAACAGCATGCCGAACATCGACAGCACGTACCATGTCCGACGCGACAGACGCGGAGCGAACGCGGCATAGGCGAGCGAGCTTGCCAGCAGGCCCAGCGACATGGTCGACAGCACGTAGCCCAGCAGCTCGGGACGGCCGCTGTCCGTGAAGAACACGGGCAGGACGAGGCCCTGGAACGATCCCATGACCATGACGATGCCGAACGTGAGCAGGGTGGAGACCGTCAGCACGCCGTCGGTGCGGAACAGCACGCGGATGCCGGTGCGCAGCGCGCCAACGGCCGATGGCACGACGCCCCGCTGCGCGGTCGCGTCGCCTTCGTTCGCAGGGGCACCCGATCGCACCGCGCCCACGCAGCGCGGGATGGTGGCGGTGGCAAGCGCTGCCGAGAACGAGAGGGCGGCCGTGAACCACAGCGACGGCACGCCGCCGACCAGGCCGATGGACAGCGCCGCCAACGCGGGCCCTACGATGGTGACCAGCGAATCGAGCGACTGCGACAACCCCATGAACCGTTGGAGGTCCACGTCGTCGTGTTTGGTGACGGCTGGCAGCAGCGCGTCGCGCGCGGTCATGCCGGGGATGTCGCCCACGGCTCCCAGCAAGCCCAGTGCGACGAACCACCAGAAGTTCAGTCCCCATATCATATCGACAATGGGAATGAGCGCGATGCTGGCGGCGGATACGAGGTCGGAGGCGATGGATATGGTGCGGCGGTTGAAGCGGTCGAGCGCCGCACCGCCCACAATGCCGATGGCCATCTGGGGGACGGCGCAGATGAGCGCCAGCGTGCCGGCGGCCAGCGCATCGCCGGTGGTAGCCAGCAAGATGAGCGGAAGCGCGACGGCTGCGATGGAGTTTCCCAGCAGGGAAAGCGCGTTCGATACGAGGAATCTGACGGATGTGCGGCCGAACATGAGGGATCCTTTCTTGCGGGATCCTTCGACTGCGCGCCTGTGGCGCTTCGCTCAGGATGACAATCGTTGCTAGAAAGGAGTAAAAACTACGACGCTGCGTCGGGGTCAAGGGCTGTGTTGCGCTTTTTCATAACCCGCTGCTTGAGCGCCTCTTCGAGGCGATCCTGCGCGTATGCCTGAGCCTCGTTGAGGTGCCGGCGGATGACCTCGTCGGTGAGCGCTTCGGCTTGCGCGTCGTATTCCCCATCCCAATCGGCCCAGTCTACTTGGTCGAAGTAGTCGATGAGGGGGTCGAAGCAGGGGATGGCTTCCTCGACGATGCGGTCGATGTCCTCGCGAGGGGTGCGAGGGTCCAGCGCGTCGAACCACGCCTGGCTCTCGGCGAGCTGGCCGAGCGTGCCGTTTTCGTCCAGAGCGGCCATAACCTGTTCCACATTGGCGGCGTCTTCTTCCGAGAACAAGTGCCCGACGATGAGCAGCGCCTCGCGATCCCCGGCGTTCGCGGGCAGGGCGACGCGCTCGTCATCGAGAAGGATTTTGGCGGTTCGGGCGAGGTGAGCCGGAAGATCGGGGTCGAGTTCCTGCTGCTTGAGCAGGGCGATGGTGCGCCGCTGCTCTTGCAGGCGATCTATCTGGCACGCGAGCTCCCGATCCAGCTCGTCAAGCGCGGTGCCGCCCCGCAGGTCGTCGGCGTTCTGCAAGCCCGCGTCTATCTCGTCGAGCACGTCTCCGATGCGCGCAAGCGGGAATCCCAGCGATGCGAGGCGCTTGATGCGCAGCAGGCGCGCGAGATCCCCTGCACTGTAGTCGCGGTAGCCGTTCTCGCCGCGCGGCGGCTCGGGCAAGAGCCCGATGGCGTGGTAATGCCGCAGCGTGCGCACCGACACCCCCGCCAGCTTCGCTATCTCGCTCGACTTCACCAGGAACTCTCCTTCGCTCCCGCCTACCGCGCCCGGCGGACCATCAGGCGCTCTTCGATGGGGAAGGCGTCGATGCTGCGGCGCTCCACCGTCTCGAAGCCGAAGTGGCCGTACAGCTGCTCGAGCCGTTCGGTGTAGCAATCGAGGTAGCAGGCCAGCCCGTGCTCGTCGGCGTATTCCAGAAACGGCGTGAACAGACGGCGGAATGCTCCGCTGCCACGCTTCTCGGGATCCACACCGGCCGAGATGAAGTAGATGAAATCCTCGTCGGCCGCCGCACGCTCGAGCGGCCAGCTCGTGGAGGAGATGGGATCCATCGCCTCGATGCGCGGTCCCAGCACGTCGATCTCTTCGTCGGTGAGCACCTCGGCCAGAAGCGTGCCCGATTCCTCCTCGAGCTCGGTCCAGTCGACGTCGCCCAGCTCGCTGCGCAGGTAGACGTTCGCGGCCCCCGCTCGGTCGGGCAGCGCGTACACGCACTGGTACGGTGCGGTGACCTCGTAGTCCGACCGGATGACGGCGCGCGTGATCTCCAGCTTGCGATCGCGTCCGATGCCCAGCTCGTCGAGCGCTTCGAGCCAGGTGACGTACCACATCTCCTCGAGGAAGCACGTGCCAACCATGCGGGCGAGCGCGTCGAGCTCCTCGGTTCGGTCGGGTTGAACGGTGATGAGTCCGGGCAGGTTCATAGGGCATCCTTTTGCGATTCGGTTTCGGTTCGTCTTCGATTCTCGCACGACCCGCAAGCCTTGTCGAGCGCTTCGGCGATTCGGGTTACAACTGACGGCAAGGCGCGGCCGTACTGCAATCCGGTCGCGCCGGTTTGTCTTCGCCGCATCGCGCTGGCGCTGCCGCGACGACGGGCTGCCCGTTCAGTTCGCTTTCGAAGGAGGCTTTTCGATGACCGTCAAGGATTTTCTCGATACCAACGATTTCACGAAGGACCAGCTGCTCGACATGATCGAGCTGTCGCGCGTGCTCAAGCGCTGCGTGAAGGCCGGGTACTACCCCGAGTTGCTGAAGCATAAGACGCTGGGCATGATCTTCCAGCAGGTGTCCACCCGCACGCGCCTGTCGTTCGAGGGCGCCATGGCCGACCTCGGCGGCACGGGCCAGTTCTACGCGCCCGGCACCATCCAGCTGGGCGGGCACGAGACCATCGAGGACTCGGCCCGCGTTATGAGCCGCCTGCTGGACATCCTCGAAGCGCGCGTCGACCGTCACGAGGACCTGGTAGAGCTGGCGAAGTACGCGACGATCCCCGTGATCAACGGCATGTCCGACTACAACCATCCCACCCAGGAGATGGGCGACCTCCTCACCATGATCGAGCATCTGCCCGAGGGCAAGCGCATCGAGAACTGCAAGATGGTGTTCGTGGGCGACGCCACCCAGGTGTGCGTGTCGGAGATGTTCATCACCTCGAAGATGGGCATGACCTTCGTGCAGTACGGCCCCGAGGGCCATCAGATTCGCGAGGACCTGCTGGAGATCGGCCGTAAGAACTGCGAGGTGTCGGGCGGCAGCGTCAGCGTCACCGACAACCGCGAGGAGGCCATGAAGGACGCCGACTTCGTGTACACCGACGTGTGGTACGGCCTGTACGACAAGGAGCTGTCGAAGGACGAGCGCATGGCCATCTTCTACCCGACGTACCAGGTCACCGAGGAGCTTATGGCCATGGCTGCTCCGGACGCCAAGTTCATGCATTGCCTGCCCGCCTCGCGCGGCGAGGAAGTGACCGACGCGGTGATCGACGGCCCGCAGTCCATCTGCTGGGACGAAGCCGAGAACCGCAAGCACTCCATTCGCGGTTTGCTGGCGTACTTCTGCAAGCAGGCCGAAACCGACCGGCCCGAAGCCGGAGAAGCCCACGACCAGCTGAACTACCTGCTGGAAGGCTTGGGAAAGGCTCCGATCGAATAAGGCTCGCCTGACTGAAAGGGGCCTGGCATGGCAAACAAGAAATTCCGGTTGATCGATGCGATCCTGTCGGTCATCACCGTCGTGTTCGTGGCCGAGGCGGCGGCTCCTGCGGCCGCCATCGGCAACTCGCAGTTCTTCTGGTGGATCTTCCTCATCATCGCGTTTTTGCTGCCGTACGGATTGGTGGTTTCCGAGCTGGGCACCACCTACGACGACGAGGGCGGCCTGTACGACTGGGTGCGCCGCGCGTTCGGCGACAAGTGGGGCAGCCGCGTGAGCTGGTACTACTGGATCAACTTCCCGCTGTGGATGGCCTCGCTCGCCTTCCTGTTCCCTGAGACCATCTCGATGATCACCGGCATGGAGATCGGGCTGGTGCCCTCGCTCATCATCGAGCTGGCGTTCATCTGGATCGTCGTGTTCCTCAGCTTCTCGAAGGTGTCGGACTCGGCGTGGATCCTCAACATGGCCGCCGTGCTCAAGGTGGGCATCGCGCTGGTGGTGGGCGGCCTCGGCATTTGGTACGCCGTGAACTTCGGCTTCGCGAACGACATGGCGCCCGAGACGTTCCTGCCGGCGCTCGACTCGAACAGCCTGACGTACTTGTCCATCATCCTGTTCAACTTTATGGGCTTCGAGGTCATCACCACGTACGTAGGCTCGATGGAGAACCCGAACAAGCAGATTCCCCGCGCCATCATCGCGGGCGGCATCGCCATCGCGGCGCTGTACCTGTTCAGCTCGTTCGGCATCGGCGCCGCCATCCCGGCCATGGACATCTCGCTGGACTCCGGCATCATGGACGCCGTGGGCATCATGGCGGGCGTGGGCAGCGTGCTGTTCATCGTGGTGGGCGTCGTGTTCCTCATCACGCTGTTCGGCAACATGGTCAGCTGGTCGTTCGGCGTGAACTTCGTGGCCGAGCACGCGGCGCGCAAGAAGAACATGCCGAAGGTGTTCGCGCACGAGAGCGAAAAGAACCAGATGCCCACCGGCGCCGCCATCGTCAACGGCGTGGTGGCCAGCGTGCTGGTGCTGCTGTCGCCCGTTATGGAGCTGGCGGGCTTCGACGGCTTCTTCTGGATCTTCTTCTCCATGAACATCGTGTTCCTGCTGATCAGCTACATTCCCATGTTTCCCGCGTTTTTGAAGCTGCGCACTATAGATCCCGCGGCGAACCGCGTGTTCAAGGTGCCGGGCGGCCGCGGCGTGGCGTTGGTGGTGGCGTGGGTGCCGGTGATCCTGCTGGTGCTGGCCATCATCGCCACTATCGTTCCGCTGAACGGCTCGCCCGAGGAGATGAGCAAGATCCCCATGCTCATCGGCGTGATCGCGTTCGTCATCCTGGGCGAGCTCGTGCGCATCTGGTCGGCGCGCGGGCGCAAGGACGACTACGGCGGCATGGGCTCGAGCGGCGACCCGTTCGAGTTCGATGTGGCGCACGGCTACGAGGAAATGCCTGAATCCGAGAAGATCGCCGTGGAAGAGGATCTGATCATCGGCCGCGAGCCGCGCGATCTGGTGTAAAGCGACCCGTGTCATCCTGGGCGGAGCGCCGAAGGCGCGCAGTCGAAGGATCCCGTGCGGCGATAGCGGGAGCTGCCGCGGCTGGCGCCAAACGGGATCCAACGAACACGCTGCGCTCGCTCAGGATGACAACCAACCCCGAAAGGACGTACTTATGGATACAATTTACGAGAACGAATCGACCCCGAAGAAGGACGGCTACCGCATGCCCGGCGAGTTTGAGCCGCAGGAGTGCATCTGGATGCTGTGGCCGCATCGTCCCGACAACTGGCGCGACGGCGCGAAGCCCGCACAGAAGGCGTACGCCGACGTGGCGCGCGGCATCGCCCGGTTCGAGCCGGTCATCGTGGGCGTGAACCCCGAGGACTACGCCGCCGCGCACTACGTGCTGGCGGGCGAGGAGAACATCCTGGTCGTGGAGATGACCAGCGACGACTCGTGGATCCGCGACTGCGGCCCCACGTTCGTGGTGAACGACGACGGCGACGTGCGCGCGGTGCACTGGCTCTTCAACGCATGGGGCGGGCTGGTGGACGGCCTGTACTTCCCGTGGGACCAGGACGCGCTCGTGGGCCTGAAGGTGGCCGACCTCGCGGGCGTGGACCGCTACCGTCCGGACTCGTTCGTGTTGGAGGGCGGCTCCATCCACGTGGACGGCGAAGGCACCGTGATGACCACGGAGATGTGCCTCTTGTCCGAGGGGCGCAACCCCGAGCTCTCGAAGGAGCAAATCGAGAACTACCTGTGCGAGTACCTGGGCGTCGACAAGGTGATCTGGATCAAGGACGGCATCGACCCCGAGGAGACGAACGGGCACATCGACGACGTGGCCTGTTTCGTGCGCCCGGGCGAGGTGGCCTGCATCTGGACCGACGATGAGGACAACCCGTTCTACGAGGCCGCGCACGCCGCCTACGAAACGCTGTCGAACGCCACCGATGCCAAGGGCCGCCAGCTCAGGGTGCACAAGCTGACCATGCCGAAGGAGCCTACCTACATGACGCAGGAGGAAGTGGACGCCATCGACGTGGTGGAGGGCACTATCCCGCGCACCACCGAGGACGTGTGCATCGCCTCGTACATGAACTTCCTGATCGGCAACGATTTCGTGCTGGTGCCCCAGTACGACGACGAATACGACGAGAAGGCCTTGCAGCAGGTGCAGGAGATGTTCCCCGAACGCGAAGTCGTGGGCGTGCCCACGCGCGAGGTGGTGTACGGCGGCGGCAACATCCACTGCATCACCCAGCAGCAGCCAGTTGGAGTGTAAAGTCCGAAGCCCCAATCAGAAAGGATTTCCCATGTCCTATCAGAAAGGACCCGGCCAGACCGTGGTCATCGCCCTCGGCGGCAACGCCTTGGGCAACACGCCGCAAGAGCAGCTCGAGCTGGTGAAGAACACCGCCTCGCACATCGTCGACATGGTGGGCGAGGGCGTGAACGTCGTCGTGTCCCATGGCAACGGGCCGCAGGTCGGCATGATCCAAAACGCGTTCGACTACGCGAACGCCCATGACGGCAAGACGCCGGCCATGCCGCTGCCCGAGTGCGGCGCCATGAGCCAGGGATACATCGGCTACCAGCTGTCCCAGGCCATCCTGAACGAGCTCAAGCGTCGCGACATCATGCGCTCGTCGGTGGCTCTCATCACCCAGACGGTGGTCGACGCGAACGACCCCGCGTTCCAGGATCCCACGAAGCCCGTGGGCGCGTTTCTGACTGAAGACGAGGCCGTGCGTCTTGCGAACGAGACGGGCGCCACGTTCAAGGAGGACGCCGGCCGCGGCTGGCGCCAGGTGGTCGCATCGCCCGCGCCGGTGCGCATCGTGGAGTTCGATGCCATCAAGGACCTCGTGGACGACGGCTACCTCGTGGTTTCCACGGGAGGCGGCGGCGTGCCCGTCATTGAGGAGGACGGCGGGTATCGCGGTGTGCCGGCCGTCATCGACAAGGACCGTTCCAGCGCCAAGCTGGCGGCCGACTTCAAGGCCGACATGCTGGTCATCCTCACCGCGGTGCCGAAGGTGGCCATCAACTTCAACACGCCGGACCAGCAGGACCTCGACGTGCTGACCGTGGCCGAGGCCGCGCAGTATATCGAGGAAGGCCAGTTCGCTTCCGGCTCCATGCTGCCGAAGGTGGAGGCCTGCATCGCGTACCTGCAAGCCTACCCCGAGGGCAAGGCCATCATCACCAGCCTCGAGAACGCCGCCGAAGCCATCGAGGGCGAGCCCGGCACCCTGATCGTGGCGTAAGCGCCGAAAGCGTGCGGCCCGTCGACGCGCGGGCCACGCGCTTCTCCATCGTGAAGGCGCGAGTCGAAATTCTGGCACAAAATAACGGGTAGGGGAGCGATTCGGCGCTGTTTCGCATGTACGATAGGGGTGAAAAACAAGAAACCTCAGGTCGAAATCGTCCACAATCCGAACCAAATTCCCCTACCCGTAAATTTGTGCCAAAAACAGGCACCCCACGTTCAAGCCGCAACCCAACAAACCGATGCTAATCGTGACAAGCGGGAGCGGCTCAACATGGGCGTAAGCTCTCGTCAGGAGGTGCTCGACATTGTGTACGATGCGGGCGCCGAAGGCGAGACGACGCCCGCATCGTGAGAGGTTCTTACTCCGCTTCGAGCAGCGGTTCGGATTCGGGTGCGGGTTTTGTTTGCGCTGCCCCCGCCCGCCTCAGCTTCCCGCATTCCCGCGCGGCCAGCGCCACGGCCAGGGCGGCGGCCATGAGATCGGCGGGGGGCTGCGACCACCAGACGCCGGTCAGGCCCTCGACGGCCGCCAGCACCACGATCATGGGGATGGCGAACAGCAGGTAGCGGCACACTCCCAGCAGAATGGAGATGCGCTCCTGTCCCACGGCCTGGAAGTACGCCGAGGCCACCTGCGCCAGGAACCCGAACGGCGCGCACGCCAGCAGCGGCAGGAAGTGCGAGGCGGTCAGCTCGATCAGCTGGGGATCGTCGCCGATGAAGAAAGCCGAAATGGGCTCAGCGAACGCGATGACCAGCCCGCACACGACGGCCAGCACGGCAAGCGTTCCGCCCAGGCTGACCTTCACCAGCTCGCTCAGGCGGTCGAAGCGGCGCGCGCCGCAGTTGAAGCTGGCGATGGGCTGCAGGCCGTAGGTTGCGCTGAGGCACAGGATGTCCAGGAGGTAGACGACGTAGCCGTTGATCACGGCGAACGCGGCGAGGTCGGCATCGCCGCCCAGCGATCCCAGATAGTTGTTGATCGCGATGGTGTACACGAGGCTGGCTGCCTGCACCAGGAACAGCGGCAAGCCCTGCCAGAGGATCGCGCGGCATATCGCAGGATCCAGCTTCATGCCTCCGAACGTCAACTTGAAGGTGGACTGCTTGTTGAGCTGGAAGTACAGAATGGCGAGGAACCACAGCCCCGTGCTCATGCCGTAGTACGCGCCCGCGGCGGCGAAGCCCAGGTCGAGCACGTACACGCACAGATACAGCCATAGCAGCGACGTGGCGGAGGCGATGACGGCAAGCGCCGAGGCCAGCGAAGGCTTCTCGTCGGTGCGCAACAGCGAGCACAGCAGCTGTCCCAGCGTGCAGAACGGGTAGAAGCACATGAGCAGGCGGATGAACGCCGTCACGTCGTCGTGGATGTCGGGCGTGGCGCCCAGCATCGTGGCTATCTGCGGCGCGAACAGGGCGATGGCCGCGGAAAGCGCCACCAGCAGGTAGGCGGCCAGCCAGAACCCCTGGTTGAACACCTTCTGCGCGCCCGCCGTGTCGCCGCTGCCCAGGCGCTGGCCGGCTGCGGCGGCGGTACCCATGCCCAGCGCCCCGCCCAGCGCCAAGTTCAGCAGCTCCAGCGGAAGGATGACGGTGACGGCGGCCAGGCCGAGCGGCCCCAGGCCGTTGCCGATGATGAGGCCCTCCAGCACCACCATCACCATCTGCGCCAGCATACCGGCGAACGTGATGGCGGCGTAGCGGGCGAACAGCGGCTTGATGGGAGCGGTGCGCAGCTCGCGTTCGGTGGGTTCGGGTTCGATGAGCAGCTCGTCCATTGCCGTCGGCCTCCTTGAGCCTGGTGGCGGTTTTCGTCGTGACGACCTTATCGCGAAGCCGACGCGAGCGGGGGATTATACCGGTCGCGTTTCGAGGGAGCGCGGGATTATATGGGATTAGCGCGCCACGTGAGGCGTTTGGGGACAAAAATCCGCGACGTGCGGACCCTGGTTTTCGTCGCCGTCCTTCACGGATCTAAACGGTTCGAAAAGTGCCTGGTCAGGATCATGGGTTTGTTGCAGCGCGCGGCTAAGGGCTCCGATGGGCGTCCCGAAGGTGTTTGCCAATGGTCTCGAAATCCGCACGTCGGGGGTTTTTGTCCGCAACGGGCCGATTCTGCTGCGGTTCGCCGCGCAGTGGGTTCATGCGCGGCGAACCGATAGCGGCGCGTTGGCTGGGAACAGATGCCTCAGGATGGCGAAAAAAGATGGATGAGTCATTGACCCTGTCCCTTTGTCTCACTCTTTCCAGAAGTCGCGCGTGAGATCCTGGCGGCTTGCGTGGTCGGTCTTCTTCAAGATGTTGTGCACGTGCGCCTTCACGGTTCCCAGCGCCAGCTGCAGCTCGCTCGCGATGTTCTGATTGTCCTTGCCCTGCAGCACGAGGGCGAGGATCTCCCGCTCGCGTGCGGTCATGCCGTGGCGTTCGCAGTACGCGGGCAGCAGGTCGTCGATCTGCCGTCGCACCTCGGGGTTCTCGGATGCGGGCGGCTCCTTGAACCGCAGCCGCAACGTGGCTCCGGCTTCGCGCAGGCTGAAGAACGCGAACGCCAGCATGAGGAAGTTCTCGGAGAAGTTGCGCTCGGATATGTAGAGGGGCAGCATAGAGACCGACGTGGGGTCCCACACTAGCATCATGAACGTGTCTTCCAGGATGATGCACATGGTCAGCACCAACGTGATCAGGAACAAAGGCTCGTGACGGCGCAGTCTCGTCTTCTCGATCTCGCTTTTGGTGGTGCGGTAGCGCATGAGCACGTAGCCGAGGCACCACAGCAGGAACACCTGGCGCATGCTGTAGAACAGCCATTGCTTGTACTGCCCTTCGGGCAGGGCGACGATCACGACGGTGCTGAGCACGACGAAGCCCACGGCTGGAGCGATGCGCATCGACATCCGTTTCTCGCCGAGGAAATCCAAGGCGATCAGCCACAGGGCTTCCAAGATGCCGAGGGCGAAGAATATCCTCAGGGCCGGCTGGTCGATGGCGTAGAACACTTCGAGGGGGAACTCGGTGTTCTGTCCGAGGTATTCGTTCTGGAAAATGAGCGCCAGATCGAGGAAGTAGAACAGGAAGAACGCCACCATGTACAGATGGCTTCGTTTACGGCAGACGAAGTACGCGGAAAGGGAGATCGTTCCCGCCGCGATACAGACGAGCATGACGAGGATCGTGTAGAAGTAGAAGGCGATCTCCAAGGTTTAGTCCCCCTCGCTTTCCCGTTTGCGGGTCGGCCGTTCTTCATGCGGCCATTCTACCTCGTGGGTTTAGCGAGTCGTATCGGGGTTGTAGAGCTTTTGTAAACTGAGACTATAGTGCCTGTTCAGAGGATGGGTTACGGGGGATTATTTCGGTTATAGATTTCTTTTCGTGAAAATAATCTTCATTATTCCTTCACAACGCGGGGTGCCGGTCGCATAGTGGGCGCCAAGAGATGCGGCTGCCGACGGCATGTCGCGGACCACCGATTCCATAGGAGGAACCATGGCAGTGAAGGACTACATCGACACCAACGACTTCACCAAGGAAGAGCTGCTCGACATGATCGAGCTGGCGCAGTCCATGAAGGCTATGATCAAGGAGGGCGGCCGCTACCCGCTGATCCTCAAGAACCAGACGCTCGGCATGATCTTCCAGCAGGTGTCCACCCGCACCCGCATCTCCTTCGAGACGGCCATGACCGACCTGGGCGGCCATGCGCAGTTCTTCGGCCCGGGCACCATCCAGCTCGGCGGCCACGAGACCCTCGAGGACACCGCCCGCGTCATGGGCTCGCTCGTCGACATCCTCATGGCCCGCGTGAACCGC
Organism: Eggerthella sp. BIOML-A1; assembly: GCF_009875595.1. Taxonomy (NCBI): domain Bacteria; kingdom Bacillati; phylum Actinomycetota; class Coriobacteriia; order Eggerthellales; family Eggerthellaceae; genus Eggerthella; species Eggerthella sp. BIOML-A1. Next base: position 112,642 of record NZ_WWRZ01000002.1, read on the forward strand.
CATCCCGACGTGGTGAACCTGGCGAAGCACTCCGCCGCGCCGGTCATCAACGGCATGTCCGACTTCAACCATCCCACGCAGGAGCTGGGCGACCTCTTGACCATGATCGAGAACCTGCCCGAGGGCAAGAAGATCGAGGACTGCAAGCTCGCCTTCATCGGCGACGCCACGCAGGTGTGCGTCTCCCTCATGTTCATCGCCTCGAAGATGGGCATGGACTTCGTGCACTTCGGCCCCAAGGGCAAGCAGGTGACCGACGGCGGCCTCGTGGTCGACTCCGACGTGGACATCATGGCCATCGCCGAGGAGAACTGCAAGGTGTCCGGCGGCACCGTCACCGTGTCCGACGACATCGAGTGCATCAAGGGCGCCGACTTCGTCTACACCGACGTGTGGTACGGCCTGTACGACGAGGAAGAGGGCGGCGAGAGCTACATGGACGTCTTCTATCCCAAGTACCAGGTGACCATGGAGATGATGGACTTCGCCGGCCCGGACTCCAAGTTCATGCACTGCCTGCCGGCCACCCGCGGCGAGGAAGTGACCGACGAGGTCATGGACCATCCCGAGCGCAGCCTGTGCTGGGTCGAGGCCGAGAACCGCAAGCACTCCATCCGTGCCATCCTGGCCTACCTCTGCCCGAAGACGAAGGAGGATGCCGACGCCGCCGACGCCGCCGAGGCTCGCATGAACGCGGTGCTCAACAAGATCGCCTAGTTGGGGATTGCGCATCCTGGAGGGGGACGGCCTTCTCCAGGATGCCTGCACTGATCGAACGCTCCACCGGGCCGGGCCCGCGACGTTAGCTGACGCGGCCCGGTGGGGCTGAACCCCTGAAAGGGGACAACCAATGGGTAATAAAGTCAAGAAGTTCTCATTCATCAGCGTTATTCTGTCCGTGATCTGCGTGGTGTTCGTGGCCGAGGCCGCCGCCCCCGCTGCCGCCATCGGCAACCAGCAGTTCTTCTGGTGGATCTTCCTCATCATCACGTTTCTACTTCCCTACGGCATGGTCGTCGCCGAGCTGGGAACCACCTACGATTCCGACGGCGGCCTGTACGACTGGATCCGCGAGGCGTTCGGCGACCGCTGGGGCAGCCGCGTGGCGTGGTACTACTGGATCAACTTCCCGCTGTGGATCGCCTCTCTGGCCACGCTGTTCCCCGACATCCTGGGGATGGTGTTCGGCGTGGAGTTCGAGCTGGCTCCCGTGCTGCTCATCGAGCTGGCGTTCGTGTGGATCGTCGTGTTCATGAGCTTCTCGAAGGTGTCGGACTCCGCTTGGATCCTCAACGGAGGCGCCGTCCTCAAGGTGCTCATCGCGGTGTCCGTGGGCGGCCTCGGCATCTGGTACGCCGTGAACAACGGCTTCGCCAGCGACATGTCGCCGGCCACGTTCATGCCCGACCTCACCAACACCAACGCGCTGACGTACTTGTCCATCATCCTGTTCAACTTCATGGGCTTCGAGGTCATCTGCACCTTCGCCGGCGCCATGAAGAACCCCTCGAAGGACATCCCCAAGGCCATCGTGCTGGGCGGCCTGGCCATCGGCGCCATCTACCTGTTCTGCTCGTTCGGCATCGGCGCGGCCATCCCGGCCGACCAGATCGACCCGGACTTCGGCATGATCTACGCCGTGATGACCATGGTGGGCGAGGCGTCTCCCATCTTCATGCTCATCTGCATCATCTTCCTGGTCACCCTGTTCGCGAACATGGCCTCCTGGTCGTTCGGCGTGAACTTCGTGGCCGACTACGCCGCCAAGCACGGCAACATGCCAAAGGTGTTCTCGCATGAGAACGCGAAGACCGAGATGCCCACCGGCGCGGCTATCGTGAACGGCGTGGTGGCTTCGCTGGCCCTCATGCTGCAGCTGATCCCGATTCCGGCCATCTCCGAGGGCATCTTCTGGATGCTGTTCTCGATGAACGTCGTGTTCCTGCTGATCAGCTACATTCCGATGTTCCCGGCGTTTTTGAAGATGCGCAAGGTGGACCCGAACCGCAAGCGCGTGTTCACGTTCCCCTTCAAGGGCAAGCTCATGTACGTGATGCTGGCCATTCCCGCCATCGAGCTGGTGCTGGCCATTATCGCCACCATCGTGCCGCTGAACGGCTCGGAGGAAGAGCTTTCGAAGATCCCCATGCTCATCGGCGTCATCGTGTTCGTGGTGCTGGGCGAAGTGGTGCGCATCTGGTCGAAGCGCGGCCGCACGGAAGAGTACAAGGGCCTGACGCCCGCCTTGGCCGCCGAGCGCTTGGCTGAGGAAGCCGCCGAAGAGGCCGCCGACGAGGCCGAGGCCCCCGAGGCGAAGGGCGACGCGGAACCCGAAGCGGTGCCGGTCGCGTAAGCAAGAACCAAGCTGGCGCCGCGCAGGTCGTCATCCCGGCTGTCATCCTGAGCGGAGTCGCGACGCGAAGCTAGTCCTTTAGGGAAGGATCCGGCGCGGCGCCAGCAGAGTAACAAACAACGCTTGAAGCAAGTACTGCAAACCAAAACAGAAAGGTGTGCATTATGAAGACGATTCACGAGAGCGTTTCCACCCCGAAGGCCGACGGCTACCGCATGCCCGGCGAGTTCGAGCCGCAGACCCGCATCTGGATGGCGTGGCCGCACCGCACCGACACGTGGGCCTGGGGCGCGAAGCCGGCTCAGAAGCAGTACGCCGACGTGGCGCGCGCTATCGCCGAGTTCGAGCCCGTCACCATGTGCGTGAACCAGGTGGACTACGCCAACGCCAAGGCCGTGTTCGAGGACGACGAGAACGTCACCGTCGTCGAGATGACCACCGACGACGCGTGGGTGCGCGACACCGGCGCCACCTGGGTGGTCAACGACGAGGGCGACAAGCGCGCCGTGCATTGGCACTTCAACGCCTACGGCGGCTTCGAGAACGGCCTGTACTTCCCGTGGGACAAAGACGAGCAGATCGCCCTCAAGATGGCCGAGATGAGCGGCTGCCGTCGCTATCGCCCCGAAAGCTTCATCCTCGAGGGCGGCTCCATCCACGTGGACGGCGAGGGCACGGTCATCACCACCGACATGTGCCTGCTCGATCCCGGCCGCAACGCGTCCGTGACCGACTACGAGCCCTGGTCCGAGGAGCTGCGCGCGTACTGCGACGAGCAGCTGAAGAAGTACCTGGGCGTGGAGAAGGTCATCTGGGTCAAGGACGGCATCGACCCCGAGGAGACGAACGGCCACATCGACGATGTCGCCCAGATCGTCGCTCCCGGCAAGGTGCTGTGCATCTGGTCCGACGACCCGGACTACCCGTTCTACAACGAGTGTCATGCCGCTTACGAGACGCTGTCCAACGCCGTGGACGCCAAGGGCCGCAAGCTCGAGGTGACCAAGCTCTGCATGCCCGTGAAGCCGCTGTACATGGACCAGGCGTCCTGCGACTCCATCGACACCGAGGAGTACGCCGAGCCGCGCGTGGCCGATGAGCCGCTGATCGCGTCGTACATGAACTTCCTCATCGTCAACGGCGGCGTCATCGTGCCGCAGTACGGCGACGAGAACGACGCGCTGGCCGTCCAGCAGATCCAGGCTGCGTTCGACGAGGCGTGGGGCGAGGGCGCGTACAAGGCCGTGGGCGTGAAGACCGACCAGGTGGTCTTCGGCGGCGGCAACATCCACTGCATCACCCAGCAGGAGCCGGCCGGCAAGTAGGCTGTTCCGGCGACCTCGCGGCCGGCGGGGCGGATCGTCCCGCCGGTGCCGCGAGCGTTCTGCGATTGATTATCCTCTGCCTGACAGTCTCCGGCCGTGGCAACCCCGGCTTTTTCATCAAGGCATTTTCCAGAAGGCCCCATCCGTCCTCCGGCCAACCGGTGCGCACCGGCGGAGGTCGGCGGGCCACGGAGCGGTCCTTTCGCCAGGGGCCGCTCCGCTTTTTCCTCACCTCCCGTCCCTGCGGCGCGCGTTGGGCGCGCCCGAGAGAAAGAGAGCATCGCATGCCTTATCAGAAGGGTGAAGGTAAGTCCGTCGTCATCGCGCTGGGCGGCAACGCCCTGGGCAACACGCCCCAGGAGCAGCTCCAGCTGGTGAAGGACACCGCCAAGAACATCGTCGACATGGTCGAGGAGGGCACCAACGTCATCGTGTCCCACGGCAACGGCCCGCAGGTCGGCATGATCAACAACGCGTTCGCGTACGCGTCCGCCAACGACGGCAAGACGCCCGAGATGCCGTTCCCCGAGGCCGGCGCCATGAGCCAGGGCTACATCGGCTACCAGCTGTCCCAGGCCATCCTGAACGACATGAAGCTGCGCGGCATCGACCGCTCGACGGCCTGCGTCGTGACGCAGACCGTGGTAGACCCGGCCGACCCGGCGTTCCAGAACCCCACCAAGCCCGTCGGCGCCTTCCTCTCCGAGGAGGAGGCCAAGGCCAAGGCCGCCGAGACCGGCTGGACCTTCAAGGAGGACGCGGGCCGCGGCTGGCGCCAGGTCGTCGCCTCCCCGAAGCCGGTGCGCATCGTGGAGTTCGACGCGGTGAAGGACCTCATGGACGCCGGCTACATCGTGGTGTCCACGGGCGGCGGCGGGGTGCCGGTGTTCGAGAAGGAGGGCCTGTACGAGGGCGTCCCGGCGGTCATCGACAAGGACCGCTCCTCGGCCAAGTTGGCCGCCGACTTCGGCGCCGACATGCTGGTCATCCTCACGGCCGTCGAGAAGGTCTGCATCAACTTCGGCAAGCCGGAGCAGGAGGAGATCTCCACGATGACGGTCGCCGAGGCCGAGGAGTACATCGCCCAGGGCCAGTTCGCCCCCGGCTCCATGCTCCCCAAGGTCGAGGCCTGCATCGAGTACGTCCGCGCCTACCCTGAGGGCAAGGCCCTCATCACCAGCCTCGAGTGCGCCGCCGCGGGCCTCGAGGGCAAGACGGGCACGGTCATCACGGCGTAAAGCGCCTCCGAAGCCCGAAGGGCCCGCTGCCGCATGTTCGGCAGCGGGCCCTTCCCTTTTGCGCGGCCGCCTCGTGCCCTGCGCCCGTGCGTCCGAAGCCCAGCCGGCCCGCCGCGACCCCCCCGGCGTCGCATCGCACCGGCTCGCCGCGCTCCCCGGCCCGCCGAATCCCTCCGGCCCGCCGCGTCCCCGCTGACCCGCCGCCCCTCCGGGCCGCCGTGTCCCGCCGGGCCGCTTTCTTGTCCGTGTTTCACTACCCGCTGCCGGCGGCCAATGCGCAAAATTCGCGCCGGATTGCACAAAAAGTGGCGACGTTCGATGGTGAAAGGGCCGTTCGAGCGGGACGGAGGGCTTCGCATCTCGGACGGGTTCCGGGCTCGAGTTTCCCACCTGCGGTTTTGTCGAGATCCCTCGATCGGCGCTCCCTCGGCTTTCTTCAAGGAATCAAACGTCGCGGTTTTTTGTGCGAATCACAGCCTGGAAGATGCATCGAAAGTCAGTCGTACCCTATTGGGAGGCCGAGCTGTCTGCGGAGTTTCAGCTTCCTCGAGTGGTAGTTTGCCACGCGCACCTGCGATCGTTTTCCGAGATGCTTGCGGATCCTGTCCGCGATCGCATCGGTGGCGACTAGGCTGTCCAGCTCGTCATTGGTGACGGAGACGACGGTCCAGCCCATGGAAGCGAGGGCGTTCGTCCTTCGGGAGTCCTCGATGCGCTTTTCTTCCCCGGAGTGCGATTCCCGGCTTTGGTATTCGACATCGAGCTTCGCTTCCGGCCAGCATAGATCGCACCGGAAACACGATTTGCCCGTAAGCGCTCGTGCAGCCGGGTTGGCTTTCACCTCGTAGTTCATGCGGGGAATGCCCAGCCCGTATCCGCCGTACATCATGGGCAGGCCGAGGAGAATGGCTTTCTTGGTCTCGCGCGGGGAGGCCGAGTTGTCGGCAAGGTAGCGCAAGGTTTTCGCGGCTTTGGTTGCGCCGCGAAGCGACGGGTTTCGTGTGGCGAAGTCTGCAAGGGCGTGAATCGATGACAGGGGTTCGACCTGGTAGGCGGATGATGTGCCGGTTCGTCTGGTTTGATAGGAGCCGCACAGTTCGTAGCCGAGTTCGAGCAGTGCGATCATGCTGGTCTCTTGAGCTGCTATATGCACGAAGGCGAGGGGTGCAGCGCTTACGTATGCGCCGTTGCCAAGTCGGTGAAGCGGGCGTCCCTGCACGATCGTTTTGCATGCGCGCACCGTGAAAGCGCTTGTAGATCGGCATTGGGATACGCGAGACACCAGAAGATGCACAGGTTGTTCGAGCATCATGGATGGGTGCAACGTTTCGAGCGATTCGAGGGCCTGCCGAAAGGCGCACATGCTGGGCGCTCGATCCGGCATCGTGTGCGCTCCGCTGCGCAAAAGGGTTCGCTCTCGCGGGTCGGTCGTGCGCAGGATCTGCAAAGCGGTTTCGTATCCGAAGCATATCGAGGGTGAAGCCACCGCGCCTCCTCATTGCCCTTGGGTTGAGAGGATCTTACGGGCGTGGTAGGGGAAACGAGGGCACGGTTTCCGCAATGGGCCGCCTCGTGAGGAGGGGCGCTCGCACTGGCTCTTTGTTGCCGATATTCTAGCACGCGAGAGGCGGTGCGGGAATGCGAGTGCAGCAAGATGCAAGCGACCGACGGCCAGGCCGACAGCCGGTTCCATCTCGTCGTCACGATCGGGTGCGCGCCTATTCGGCCGCATCGGCGTTTAGCGCATCCCCCTCTTCCTCGATGGCCTGCACCTCGATCACTTCCATGATGAGGCGACCGAAATCGGGCGCGGTGGCCGAGGTGATGACGGGCCCGCCGATCTTCTTCTCGGCTGCTTTGCGCGCGATGCCCGCCACCTCGCCGCCTGAGCGTGCGACCTCGCGATGCTCGGGGAGGCTTTCAGGGTCGGTCGCTCGCTCGACCTCGGCCGTGGTGGCTTCCGCCAGCGTGCTCAAAGCTAGCTCTAGGTCGCTCATGTTGTCGCGCAGGCTTTCGTTGGCGAGGCCTTTGAAGGTTTTATACTCGCGGGCGGTCATGTCCGACCAGGCGCGATATATGTCGTTGGTCAGGATGGCGTATTCGGAATTGGTTTTCACGCCGCGTTCTCGCCATTCGAACGTCAGGTTCTTCCTCACGCGAATGGAGAACAGGCGCTGGCTGATCCAGTCCTCGGTGTAGCCTTTGCGGCGGTAGTACTCGATGGCGCGTTCGATGGCGAGCTCGGGGTCGAACATTTCGTCGATGCGCTCTTTGCCGACCTGTGCGAGCCACAGCTTGAACGGCTCGGCCTTGGGCGAGGGGATGGACCGGACGAGGCGCAGTACCTGCTCGGTGGTGCCGGCGTCGGTGCGGTAGAACTATTGTCTTCCGCAGACTGCGTTTTCAGTTGGCTGCATTCTGCAACCAACCGACTGCCTTCCTCTTCGAGGCGATGCTTGAGCGCTCTCCGATAGGTGCGAGCTTCGGGGCTTTCCGTCAACATCGCCATCGCGTCCACGATGGAAAAGTTCCCGACTTATGCGCTGCTCTGCCATGAAAAAGGCCGAAAAAGGCAATGTCCGTGACTTACGTGCGCTCCGAAAGGCTCCAACCTTCTCTTTTTTGCGGCTCTCGCAATTCAAAAGATTCTGTGACCAGGTATTTCCCTGATCACGTTCACGATGAGACGCGCAGAAGTCTAAGACTTGCTTGGCGGAAGTGCGCATAAGTAGGGGACATTGCCGTTTTCGGCCTTTTTCATGGCAGAGCGCGTTTCACCGCCGGTTTTGCCGTTTGGGCTTGGAGCGAAAAGAGGGTGCATGCGGTTGCGGCTCTCGAAATGCGGGTTCCCGCGTTTGCCTTGCGGTACAATACCCTCTATGAGCGAGCCAGCATCCATAGTGATCATCGAGGACGACGCCGACATCAACGAGGTGGTGGCGGTGCATTTGCGCCGCAACGGGTTCGCTTGCACGCAGGCCTTCTCGGGCAGCGAGGGGCGGCTGCTGCTTTCCGGCTCCGAGCCGTTCGACCTCGTGATCGCCGATCTCATGCTGCCGGGCATGGCGGGCGAGGACGTGGTGCGCCTCGTGCGCGCCTGCGGCGACATGCCCGTCATCGTGATGTCGGCGCGCACGACCGCCGCCGACAAGGTGGCGCTGCTGAAGCTGGGCGCCGACGATTACCTGACCAAGCCCTTCGACCTCGACGAGCTGCTGGCTCGCGTGCAGGTGCAGCTGCGCCACGCCGACGTTCGCCGCGCATCCGCGTCCGGCGCGCCTTCCGACGAGCGCCTCCCCGAACCCGCCGCCGCAACCGCGATGCGCTACAAAGACTGGACGCTCGACGTCGACGCCCGCACGCTTTTGGTGCGGGAAGAGCCCGTGCGCCTCACGCGCCTTGAGTTCAACATCCTCGAAGCTCTCGTGCGACGTCCGCGCAAGGTGTTCACGAAGCGCGAACTGTTCGAGATCGCATGGAACGAGGAAAGCGCGGTCGAGGAGAAGGCCATCAACGTGCACGTCAGCAACATCCGCAGCAAGCTGCGCGCCGCGCATTCGGCCGGCGAGATAGAAACGGTATGGGGCATCGGCTTCAAGCTGGCCGAATGAGCAGTTCGCTTGCCGTCGCGCGCGTTCTTACAACTTTCTTAACGTTTTCGGGAGGGTTCCCTAACGCCTTCTCCGTATCGTGGATGGCAGAGCGTTCACGGCAGGAGTAGGCGGGATTGCTGCGACGAGCCGCATAACCTTGAAGGTTCTGAGGGTTTGAGCTAAGAGGCCTGATGCGCCTGTGCGAAAACTCTCAGCTTCTGAAAGGCTAAGCGGACGTTGCGGCAAGCCGTCAGGAAGGAGAATCGCGTGCTGGCAATTGAAACGCGTGGCCTGAGCAAGGCGTATCGCGGGCGCAACGTCGTCGACGGGCTGGACATGCACGTCGCCCGCGGCGATATCTACGGCTTCGTCGGCCGAAACGGCGCAGGAAAATCGACCACGATGAAGATGATCTGCGGGATGATCCGTCCCACGGCGGGTGAGGTGCGTCTGTTCGACCGCCTGGCCGCCGACCCGTCGGGCAGCGCTGAGTACAGCGAGGCCGTCCGCATCGGCGCGTTGGTGGAAAGCCCTGGACTGTACCCCAACATGACCGCGTTCGATAATATGCGCTGCAAGGCTATCGCGCTGGGCATCGTGGACGATGTGGGGGAAATCGAGCAGCTGCTGAGCGTCGTGGGGCTGGGTACTGCGGGCGGGAAGCGAACGGAGAACTACTCTATGGGCATGAAGCAGCGCCTCGGATTGGCGCTGGCGATGCTAGGCTCGCCCGACGTGCTGCTGCTGGACGAGCCGATGAACGGGCTCGATCCCGAGGGCGTGCGCGAGATGCGCAACCTCATCATCCGCTTGAACGAGCAGCGTGGCGTCACCGTGGTGGTGAGCTCGCATGTGCTGGACCAGCTGGGGCGCATCGCCACGCGCTACGGCGTGATCGACGCGGGTCGGATGGTATGCGAGATGACGGCGGACGAAGTGACCCAGGCGTGCGGCGATTACCTGGTCGTGCGCACGGCTGAGCCGGAGCGCACGCTGGCGCTGCTGGCCGAGGCATATCCTGATATCGCCTGCACGGTGTTGCCGGACGGGACGCTGCGCTTGCGGGGCGTGTCGGAGGAGCGCGCAGCGCTCGACGCGACCGTGTTCGGCACGTTCCTGGCTGCGAACAATATCCCGGTGTACGAACTGCGTGTCCACGAGCGTGATTTGGAAGACTACTTCCTCGAACTCATGGGAGGGGATGCTGCTCATGTTTAAGTACCTGCGCATGGATGCATATCGCCTGATCAAGACCAAGACGCTGTATGTAGCGCTCGGTATTATCCTCGCGGCGGTGGCGTTTTCGGTGTATATGATGAGCACGGCGGCCATGCCTGACCTTAGCGCGACGGGCGGGGAAGGCCCCTCGTCGATGGCGATCCAAAACGGCAAGGAGCTTGGAAGCTTCACGCAGACCCAGTCCGGTCTGTGGATCTGGACGACGGTCCTCCTCGTCTCCGTGGTGGTCGCCCAGTTCTTTGCGCTTGATTTCTCAAGCGGTTTCGTGAAGAGCCTGCCCCTGTCGCGACGGGATCGCTTGGACTACTACGGCGGGAAGATCGTGTTCGTCGTCATGCTCTCGACGGCGTTCTCGGTGTTCGGTATCGCTGTGTTCGAAATCCTTCTCAAGGCGGCAGGGTTCGCGTACGCCCATGCGGATTCGGTCCCGGAAATCGCCGTCTGGTACGGGTTGCTGCTGCTTGTCCTTTGGACGTATGGAATGCTGGCCGCGACGGCAACCTGGTTGACGCGGAGTAGGGGTGTGGGCATTGTCGTCACACTGCTCGCGAGCACTTCCGTTGCATGGGAGCCCCTCGCTCGCGCAGCGGAATGGCTTCCGTACGGCAGCTGTGCGCTGCTGGTTCAGGGCGGTCAGGCGCTGCTGGCGTCGCCGGGCGACATAGGCCATATCCTCGTCTCGTGCGGCACGGTGCTGGTGGCGTGCGTGGCGGTGGCGCTGGGCGTGTGCGCTCGAAAGGACGTGTAGGAACATGAACGGGTTCGTGCTGGCCGGTGTCGCGATTGCGGCGTTCGCCGCGGGGGCGGCGCTCGTCTCCTTCCGATACGAGCGGGAGCTGCGGCGCATGGCGCGATTCCTCGACCAGCGCGAACCTACCGGCAATGCCCGCATGACGGCGTTCGTGCGCACGCGCGGCGTGCTGGGCATCGCGCGCGGCGTGAATGCGGAGTTGGACGAGCTGCAAAACGAGCGCATCGCTTCCCAGCAGGCGCGCCAGGCGTTCCAAGCGGGGCTCACGTGCCTGTCGCACGACATCCGCACGCCGCTGGCCGGGGCGCAGGGCTACCTGCAGCTGGTGGAGGACGAGGCCGATCCCGCGGCGAAGGAGCGCTACTTGAGCGCCGCCGCCCATCGGCTGGACGACGTGCGGGTGCTGCTGGACGACCTGTTCTCGTTCGCCCAGGTGCACGATCCGTCGTTCGAGGTGGCGTACGAGCCGGTGCGTCCGGCCGACGTGCTGGGAGACGTGCTGGCCGGGCTGTACCCGCAGTTCCGCGAGCGGGGCTGGGAGCCGCGCGTGCTGCTGGACGACGAGGCGGTCGTGCAGGCCGATGCCGAGGCGCTCGCGCGCATCTTCCGCAACTTGACGGCGAACGCGCTTCGCCACGGCGCGGCGGCGCCCGTCATCGAGCAGCGCGGCGGGCGCGTGACGTTCGAGAACCGCGTGGATGATCCGGATGCGATCGACGTCGACCGCCTGTTCGAGCGCTTCTACCAAGGAGGCGGCGCTCGATCGAGCGCGGGGGCAGGTTTGGGCTTGGCCATCGTCTCCCAGCTGGCCGCCTCCATGGGGGCCACCGCCGCCGCCTCTCTCGAGGGAGACTTCCTCCGCGTGACCGTGGAACTGCAGTAGCCGGTGTATAGGGCATCCCGGCGACACCGGCTCAGCCGGTTCGCTTGAAGCTGTCGATGCAGGCATCCAGCACGTCGCGCACGACGCGCGGCGCACCGGGACGGACGTGGGCTTCGTAGGCGAGGGGCGGCAGCTCCATGGGGCGCGCTTCCAGCGGCGGGCAGTGCACAAGGGGCCGAAGCGGTCAGGCACGAACGCGCTTTCCGCGGTCGGCCGTCGCATGCGCGTGCGGAATCCGGTCGAGCACCGCTTGCGCGACGGTGCCGGTGGCGAACCCCGCCGCGATGCCCGCCACCAGCAGAACGGGGAGGTAGAACGCGATCTCGGGCGTGCCGGTGACCGCGACGGCCACGGCGATCTGCCCGATGTTGTGCGCGACCGCCGCCGCCATGGCGGCGAGGCGCACGCGATTCGGCGACGAGAAGCGGACGAACGCCAACGTCACCGCCAGCGCGCAGGCGCCGCCCACGATGCTGAACGGCAGCGTCGCCAGCTGGCCTGTCAAGAAGGCCGCCAGCACGATGCGCACGCCCAGAACCACGGCCACATCGACGGGGCCCAGCCAGAACGCGGCCGCCGCGGTCACGACGTTCGCGATGCCCAGCTTCATGCCCGGCACGGGCATCGGGACGGGGATGAGCGATTCGAGCGCAGCCAGCGCCAAAGCGAGCGCGGCCATCAGGGCGCAGCGGCAGACGCGCAGGGTGGAAGGGGCGGCGATGCTAGCGCGCCACGGCGTCGAGGCCATCGCCATCGTCTCCTTCCCGCGCGACGGTGACGGTCAGCCCGTGGGGCACGCAGGCTATGGGCATGGCAGGACCGTCGATCCAACCCGTGTGCACGCACACCTCGTCGGGGCAGTCGGCTTCGGCCACACGGATGCGGCCCGGCTCCACGGCCACCACGTTCACGCCGCGCTCGTCTTCGAGGCGCAGCGTGTAAGGGTTCTTCACGGCATCGAGGTCGATGGTCTCGATCACGACGCCGTCGCGGGCGATGGTAGCGACGGCATGGCCGCTCGGGTTGGCGGCACCCGCGGCGTGCGCGACGGCGAACCCGCCCATGGCCGCGACCACGACGACGGCTGCGAACAGCAGCTCCGCTTTGCTCGCGCGGCGTTTCATGAGCGCACCACCTGGGCGTTGGTTCCGGCGGCCGGAGTGTACGCATCGGCGATGCCGTCGGTGACGAACGTGCGACCGTCGGAGGCGATCAGCACGAGGTCGAACGCCGCATCGCCGTCCGCCGCGGCCGCGCGCCACAGGTCGAGGGCGCCGTCGAGCCCCAGCACGAAGCAGGCGGTGGACAGCGCGTCGCATTGCGCGCCGTCCGCGCCGACGACGCTTGCGGAGGCCAGGTCGGACGCGGCAGGATAGCCGGTGGAGGGGTCGAGCAAGTGGTGGTAGCGCGTTCCGTCTTTGCCTTCGAAGTATCGTTGGTAGGCGCCCGAGGTAGACACCGTGGCGTCGCGCACCTCGAGCAGGCCCGCCAGCTTCCCGGGGTCGTCCGGGTCGGCGACGCCCACCTTCCAGGGCGAGCCGTCGGGCTTGGAGCCGAGGGCCGTCACGTTGCCGCCGAGGTCGAACAGCGCCGAGGTTATGTCGCGCTCGCGCAGCAGGGCGCGCAGCTCGTCGGCTGCGAAGCCCTTCGCCACGCCGCCCACGTCGATCTGCGCGCCGTCTTCCAACGTGACGGTGCCAGCCGCTTCGTCCACCTGCACGGCGGCGTAGCCCACGCACGGCAGCAGCGCGGCCACCTCGTCGGGGGAGGGCACCCGATGGTCGCCGGTCGTGAAGCCCCAGGCGCTCGTCAGCGGGTACACCGTGGGGTCGAAGGCGCCGCCCGTGCGATGCGCCGCGTCGAGCGACGCGGCGACGAGCGCGGCCGTCGCCGGCGAGACGGCCGTCGACGCGCCGCTTGCGGCGTTGATCCGGGCTATCTCGCTGGTCGCGTTCTCGGGGGCCAGCAGCTCGTCCAGTTCGAGGACGCGCTGCCGGCAGGCGTTTGCCGCGTCGTCAGCGACGGCTTGGCTGACGGCGTGCACGGTGAGGGTCATGCCGGTGTCCATAGCCGTGAAGGAGCTGGTGGCCGTTGTGGTCGGGACGTCCGCCCCGTCGGGCTCGCCGCCCACGCATCCGACGGGGCCGACGGCCAGCGCAGCGCCCAGCGCGCACGCGAGCAGCGCAGCAAACGCTCGTCCGGTCCAAGAACGACGGGACGAGCGGGTGGTTCGGTTCTGTCGCGCGAAACGCTTCACCATGGCATCACTGGAACACCAGTTTGCTGATGGCATGGGTCGGGCACACTTCGATGCACGTTCCGCAGCCGATGCACGTGTCCGTGTCGATGCGCGCGAGGTTGTTCTCCACAGTGATCGACTGGGTGGGGCAGGTTTTCGCGCACTTCTGGCAGCCGATGCAGCCCACGCTGCACACCTTGCGCGTTTTCGCGCCTGCCATGGTGTTCTTGCACGTCACTACGGAGGCGGTTGGCGACGAGGCCTGGTCGACCATCGAGATGATGCCGCGCGGGCATATCTTCGCGCACGTGCCGCAGCCGGTGCAGGCTGCCGTGTCGATGCGCGCCACGCCGTTCTCCACGACTATGGCGTCGAACGGGCACGCTTCGGCGCAGTCGCCGTAGCCGAGGCAGCCGAACGGGCACGACAAGCTGCTGTACGACAGCGTGCTAAACACGCGGCAGCTGGGAACGCCCTTGAACACGAGCTGCGGGTCGATATGGTCGAGCGAGCCTTGGCAGGCCACGAACGCTTCGCGCTGCACCACGCCCGTGGACTCCACGCCCAGGTACGCGGCCAGCGCCTGCGCGACGCGGTCGCCGCCGGTGGTGCAGGCGTTGGGCGGCGCGCCGTTCATCATGGCCTTCGCGTACTGCTCGCAACCGGGGTGGCCGCAGGCACCGCAGTTGACGCCCGGCAGGATGCTCATGAGGTAGGTGAGGCGCTCGTCCTCGCCGATGGCCAGCTTGCGCGAGACGATCAGCAGCAGCACCGACCCTACGAGGCCGACGGCGGCCATGAGCACAACGGTCCAAACGACAGTGTCCATTCGTCCCCCTTCCTACAGCACGCCGAACAGGTTGTCGGCCACGCCCGCGAAGCACATGAAGCTCAAGGACACCAGGGCCGCGGAGATCAACGTGATGGGCATGCCCTTGAACGCCTTGGGCGGCTCGGCCTCGTCCACGCGCCGGCGCACGCCGCTGAACAGCACCATCGCCAGCAGGAAGCCCAGACCGGCGCCCAGCGCGGCCACGAGCGCTTCCGGATAGTTGTAGCCTTCGTCCACGGCGAGGATGGTCACGCCCAGCACCGCGCAGTTCGTGGTGATCAGCGGCAGGTACACGCCCAGCGCCTCGTGCAGCGCGGGAAGAAAGTAGCGGATGACGATTTCCAGCATTTGCACGAGCACGGCGATGACCAGGATGAACGCGATAGTTTGAAGGTAGCCCAGCCCCAGCGCGTTCAGCAGCTGCTGCAAGGGCCACGTGACGGCGGTGGCAAGCACCATGACCACGGTCACCGCGCAGCCCATGCCCGCGGCCGAGTCAAGCTTTTTCGACACGCCGAGGAACGGGCAGATGCCCAGGAACTTCACCAGCACGTAGTTGTTGACCAGGATCATGCTGAATAGGATTGCGGCGTACTCGGCCATTATGCCTCACGCTCCTTCAGGTCGCACATCTGACACGACGCGCACACGTCTTCCTGCGATGCGATGGCCTCGTCTTCCGGCTCTCCCGCGCGCCGCTTGCGGCGCATCTCGAAGACCACCGAGATGGCGATCAGCACGCCCAGCACGGCGAAGCCGCCCGGGGGCATGATGAACACGGTCATGGGCTCGACGATGCCGAGGAGGATAGGGAAGCCCAGCAGGGTGCCCGCGCCCAAGAGCTCGCGGATGGCCGACATGAGGACGAGCGTGAGGGTGAAGCCCGCGCCCATGCCGAGGCCGTCGAGCGCCGCGTCCTTCACCGGGTGCTTCGAGGCGAACACCTCGGCGCGGCCCAGCACGATGCAGTTCACCACGATAAGCGGCAGGTAGATGCCCAGCGCCTGATTGAGGTCGGGCAGGTACGCCTCGACGACCATCATGACGATGGTCACGAACCCGGCGATGACCGTGATGAAGGCGGGCAGGCGCATGGTGGTGGGAATGATGTTGCGCAGAAGCGACACCACGATGCCGGAGCAGACGAGCACGAACGTGGTGGCCACGCCCATGCCGATGCCGTTCGTGACGGCCGTGGTTACGGCGAGGGTGGGGCACAGGCCCAGCATCTGGCGCAGCGTGGGGTTCTCGATGAGCAGGCCCTTGCTGAATACGGAAAGCGCCGAGGGCTTTTGGTCGATGGCTGCCATTATGCTGCTCCCTTCTCCGTCGAGGTTGCGGCGGCGGCAGGCGCCTCGCCGGCAGCGGATCGATAGGCTTCGATGGCCTCGTTCACGGCGGCCAAGGCTGCTTTGGACGAGATGGTGGCGCCCGTGACGGCATCGATGTCGTCGATGGTCAGGGGCTCGGCGGCGCGGCCGAGGAACTGGTCGGTGAAATCGGGCAGCTGCACCTTCGTGCCCAGTCCGGGCGTCTCGGTGTTGTCCATGCCGATGACGTTCGTGATGGTGCCCTCGTCGTCGAAGGCCACGGCCATGGGAACCTGGCTGGAGTATCCCTTCGACTGCGCGATGACGGCGTAGCCCAAATCGTCGTCGGCTTCCATGAGCGCGGTCACGCCGGGCACGTCGCAGGACAGCGCCTCGAAGTCGGTCGCCTCGGGGATGAGCGCGTTGTAGGTCGCCCAGGCGCGCGCCTCGCGGTTCGCCGTGATGGTGGGCAACGTGAGGTTGTCGACCGAGCCCAGCAGGAATCCTACGATGGCGCAGATCAGCACGAGGACGACGGCTGGCTTCACCAGGCTGTTCCAGAGGGTTGGAGCGGGCGCGGCGGGAGTGTCGGGTGCGTTCGCCATCATTCGCCTCCTTCTTTCTTCGCGCGGGCAAAGCGGCGCTTCTTCTCGCCGCCCAACGGCGTGGTTGCCGTGAGCGAGTCGATGTACGGCACCACGAGGTTCATGAGCAGGATGGAGTACGCCGCGCCCTCGTTCATGTTCCCCCAGAAGCGGATGAGGCACGTGATAAGCCCAAGGCCCACGGCGAAGATCACCTGGCCTTTGAACGTGGTGGGCGAGGTCGTGTAGTCGGTCGCCATGAATACGGCGCACAGCAGCAGTCCGCCTGAGAACACCTGGGTGGCCACGTCGTGGCCGGTGAGCAGGCTGCACACGATGACGGTGCCCACGTACACGCCCGGGATGGTGAACGTGACGGTGCGCGTGACCAGAAGCCAGGCGAAGCCCAGCAGGATGGCGATGCCGCACGTCTCGCCCAGCACGCCGGGGTGCACGCCGAACAGGAGGTCCATGAACGGCAGCTGCGCGGCGCCCGGGGCCAGCGGCGTGGCGGAGCTCACGGCATCGACGCCGGTTGCGCCGGGGAGGAAACCCTGGGGCGCGGCGTAGTTCGTCATGGCCGCGGTGAACGACACCGACAGCACGATGCGGGCCACGATGGCCGGGTTCGCGAAGTTGCGCCCGATGCCGCCGAACAGTTCCTTCACCACGACGATGGCCACGAACGAGCCGATCACCGCCATGTACAGCGGGATGGTGGAGGGTAGGTTGAAGGCCAGCAGCAAGCCCGTGACCACGGCGGACAGGTCGCCTGCCGTCTGGGGGGTCTTGCGCAGCAGGCACCATAGGTACTCGAACAGCACGCAGGCCGCCGTGGTCACGGCGGTAACCAGCAGCGCCCGCCAGCCGAATATCACGAACGAGGCGATCAGCGTGGGCACGAGCGCTATCACCACGTTCAGCATGACCTTCTGCGTGGTGATGCCGTCGAACACGTGCGGCGGCGTCGAGAGGACAAGCGGTCGTTTCGTCGTATGTTTCATCTAGCCCCTCCTTGCCATCTCGGCGCGCATGAAGTCGCGCGCAAGTTTGCTTGTCTGGGCGAGCGGCTGTTTGGCTGGACAGACGAACGAGCAGGTGCCGCAGCCCATGCACAGATCCGCCATGAGGTCGTCGAGCTTCTTCGCGTCCTGGACCGTGTACGCCTTCTTGATAGCGATGGGCGACAGCTGCATGGGACACGAGTTCGTGCAGCGACCGCAGCGGATGCATGCGGTGGTGGCGGGCTGTTCCATGGCGTCTTTGCTGAACACGAGCACGCCGTTGTTCTGGCGGATGACCGGGTAGTCCATATCGATCTGGGCGTTGCCCATCATGGGTCCTCCCAGCACCACCTTGTGCGGCTCCTTCGTCAGCCCGGCGAATTCCATGACGTCGCGCAGGCGCGTGCCGATGATGATGTTCGCGTTGCAAGGGCGAGCGATGGCGTCGCCTGAAACGGTGAAGCGTCTTTTGACGAGGGGCATCCCTGTTTTCAGGAAGCGTCCGATGGAGGCCATGGTGGTCACGTTGTTCAACATGACGCCCACGTCGGTCTGGCGCTTTCCGCGCGGGACGACGCGTCCCGTGGCATTGTGCACGAGCACGTTCTCGGCTCCCTGCGGGTAGCGGCTGGGCAGCGCCTTCACCTGGATGGACGAATCGTCCTTCGTGAGCTCGCGCATGAGCTCGATGGCCTTGGGCTTGTTGCTCTCGATGCAGATCATCGCGTTCGGAATGCCGAGGTGCCTGCATGTCTCGCGAATGCCGAACAGCACGTCGTCGGGGCTCTCCATCATCTCGCGGTAGTCGGTGGACAGGTACGGCTCGCATTCCGTGGCGTTCACCACGTAGAGGTCGATCTCCTCGAGGTTGGGCGGCGCCAGCTTGATATCGGTGGGGAAGCCCGCGCCGCCCAGGCCCACCAGACCGCTTTTCTTTATTGCCGCGAGGAACGACGCCTGGTCGGTCACCTCGGGGGGTGCCACCGTGTCCGCGACGGTCTGGGCGCCGTCGGATTCGATGATCACCGTCGTGTCGGTTTTGCCGGTCGAATAGAAGACGGGCTGTATGGCCTTCACGGTGCCCGACACGCCGCTGAAGATGTCGGCGGACAGACCCCGCGGCGCGTGCCCGACGAGGCTGCCCACGTCCACGTGGTCCCCTTTCTTCACGACGGGTTCGCACAGCGCTCCGATATGCTGCTGCATGGGCAGCACGATTTCGCTTGGGACGGGCATGTCGATGGTTTCCAGTTCCGCCGTGTCCTTGCGATGGGGCACGACGGCGCCTCGCGTGCGTCGGAATCGCGACAATAGGGCGGTGGCGTTCATGGGCGTTCACTCCCCTCGAAGGGCGTTGGCTGGCGCGGTTGGCCGGTGCGCGGATAGGACTGAGCCTCACCTGGCCGTTTGCGGGCAAGGCGAAGCGCTCAACTCGTTGCGTTATGAGATGCTGGTCATCCTACGTGAGCCGCACGTCCGATTCCAGGAATCGTCGGTGAAGGGAAACCACGTCGCTCGCCAAAGGCGCGTGCGCCGATTCTCGCGTGCGCAATTCGCCGGTGGACGGTGCCGCTCACGATGGCGCGGCATGCGTCCGGGGACCGATGCCTTCCATGCTGCGCCGGTCGCCCGCCCCTCTTTGGCCGCTCTCTCTAAAAATAGAGAACATAAGTTCTTAAATTCCCGATCAAAGCATTCTGCAGTGTGATATACTGCGTCTATTCGCCCCTGAAGCTAGGAGGATGCCCATGGCGGCTTGGCACGAGCTGTTTCCCCTCGATCGCGAGCCGACGATGGAAGACATCGCCGGCTATATCGACCATCCCCTGTGGGACGCGTTCACCGCGTTCGTCGACGAAAGCTACGGCGCGAAACCGCGCATCGAGTACAGCCGATGCGGCGGCGCTCCGGGTTGGAACGTGAAGTACAAGGCGCGCGGCCGCGCGCTGTGCACGGTATATCCGCGCGACGGCTTCTTCATCTGCATGGTGTCGGTGGGCTCGAGGGAGAAGGATGAGGCCGAGGCGCTGCTCGCGACGGCCGACCCGTACGTGCGCGCCCTGTACGAGCGCTCGGCCGACAGCAGCATGGGCCGCTGGCTCATGATCGAAATAACCAGCGAGGGCATATTGCGCGACGCCGAGGCGCTCATGCTCTTGCGCGCCGCGCCAAAAGGAGCGCGCTCATGATGCGAGACCCCGAACAGACCATCGGCAACCTCATCGACCGTCAGAACACCTCCTTCGTCGGCTCGGTGGACGAGGACGGCTACCCCGAGATCAAGGCCATGCTGCCGCCGCGCAAGCGCGAGGGCATCCGCACGTTCTACTTCACGTCGAACACCCCGTCCATGCGGGCCGCGCATTACCGCGCTCATCCGCAGGCGTGCATCTACTTCGTCGACCGGCGGTTCTTCCGCGGCGTCATGCTCAAGGGCACGATGGAAGTGCTCGAAGACGCGTGGGCCAAGGAGCTGATATGGCTCGACGGCGACGAAACGTACTATCCGCTGGGGGTGACCGATCCCGACTACTGCGTGCTGCGCTTCACGGCCGAGCGAGGCCGCTACTACCAGAACTTCAGCTCCGAGGATTTCGCCGTGCCGGCCGTTTGACCCACCAGGCGGCCGCGATGCTGAACAGCAGCGTCTGCGCGAGTATCTCCAACATGCCGCCGACGCTCGCGTTCAGCGGCTCGCCTGCGCGGTATCAGCGGCGGTTCTGCTCGCGGTAGCGCGCGAGCGCCTCGTCGTAGCCGCCGGCGGTCTTCTTGTAGTACACGGTGTAGCCTGCGGTCATGCCCGCGAGGATGAACAGGTAGATCACGACGAAGCTCGCCCACGCCCCGGGATCCTCTGCTGGGAGCCACTGGCCCAACCACGCGCACAGCGCGAGCACCGGCAGCAGGCACGCGCCGAAGCCCGCGATGCGCGCCGGGTAGGGAAGCTTCTTGATCAGCGCGCCCGTGAACCAGATCGCTTGGAGTGCCGCCATGCCGAAGGCGGCGCCGTACAGGCTTGCCGTGAGGTTGAGGCCGTAGCTGGGCCCGGCGAACAGGTAGCCCATGGCGAGGAACCAGGCCATCATCACGGTGAAGACGATGCAGACGGCGGTTGCGGTTTGTGCGATGATCTTTTTCATGAGGTGCTCCTTTGCATGGAGAATTGAGTTGCGGAAGGGTTGCGATGCGGCAGCGGGGCGGATCGGCTCACAGCCCCAGCTTGCGCTTGATGGCGGGCGCGTACTGGCGCGAGACCATCACCGATTCTCCGTTGTCCAGCAGCAGCTGCAGTCGCGCGTTGATGGCCGGGCGGATGGCAACCACGTGGTCGAAGTTCGCCAGCAGCTGCTTGGATGCGCGTACGAATTCGGTGCCGGCCAGCTTGTCCTCCAGCTCATACAGCCGAAGCGGCGTGCGGTACACCGCGTCCTCGGTGTAGAGGAACGTGCGTCCGTCGACCGTCTCGACATAGCATATCCCGTCGATGTCGAGGCGGTACGTGGCTCCGTCGCGCTCGCCGGTCAGCTTGCGCTCGAAAGCGTTCAGCCCGGCGACGATGCGTTGCACGCGCTCGTCGATGCGCGGGCACGATACGGCCACTTCGATATCGGCGAGCCGAGGGTCCTCGGTGATGGTGACGTTCATGGGCGTGCCTTCCCTTGGTGAGCGGGTGGTTGGCCAACGTCGTCAGTATGCCGAATGCGTTCGGTGCGCACAAGGCGACAGCGACCGAGTTGCATTCCGACGCGCTCCAGTTGCACCGGCGCGCGCTCTCTTGGTATGATGCCCGTGCGAAGGTGAAAACACGGTCCGGTCGGTAGTCCGGACGCGAACCCTATGCCGCGCTCGACGCGTCAACGGCTTCGTCAGTAACCTGCCTCCTTGGTTGTCCGTCCTTCGCGCAGCAACCACATACAAGGAGGAGCAACCATGCAGGTCACCACTTCGATCACGCTGACCGTGCTTCATGACGGTCAATTCTGGATCGGCATATTCGAGCATGCGGACGAAGGCCGCTACGGCGCATGCCGCGTCGTGTTCGGCGCCGCCGAACCCACCGATGTAGAGCTGGTAGCGTTTATCGTGCGGCGATGGACGACGCTTGCATTCGATATGGCGGCCGATCCGTCTGCGACAGCGGATGCCGTGCTCTCCCATGCGAACCCGAAGCGTCGTCAGCGCGAGGCGCGCAAGCTCGTGGAGCGAGCCGGCGTCGGCACGAAAGCCCAGCAGGCCATGAGCATCAGTTACGAGGCGCGCAAAATCGAATCCAGAGCCTTGGCCCGCGAGGCTCGCCAAGCGCAAGCCGAGCGTCGATTCGCTCTCAGGCGGCAGAAACGAAAGCAGAAGCATCGCGGAAGGTAGAGGCCCGGAATCCTCATTCTCCCTTGATGCTCTGCGTGGCGTGCCGCTTCCCGCGCTGCGACGCGAGAGGTCATGCGAAGGGACGCGCGCTGGCGGTCGTTTTGCGTCCTTACCCGTATATATCAGGGGAAATATCTTTCATGCACGGTATACTCAAAGCAAACGCCCCAAGAGGGCGCGGCAAAAAGGAGGATGACATGCAGCCACCCTCGACACTGCTTCTCTCCACCGGGGAGTTTGCTCGGATGTGCAACGTCAGCAAGGAACTGCTCATCCATTACGACAAGGTCGGTTTGTTGAAGCCGAAGGTAATCGGCAAGAACGGTTACCGCTACTATTCGCTCAAGCAGCTGTACCTTATGGACGCCATTCGGTTCTTCCTCGATACGGGCATGTCCATGAAAGAGGTGAAGACCTATCTCGATAACCGTACCACCGACCTCTTCCTCGAGGCCACGCAGGCGGGCATCGAGAAGATGAAGAAGCAGCGCGATGTGTTGGACGCGCGCATTGGGATGATCGAGAAGATGCGCTACATCACCCAGCGCGCTTTGCTGTTCCCGAAGGATAAGCCGAGACTGTCGTTCTGGGATGAAACGTGGCTCATCACGACCGACGTAAAGCCTGAGCGCACGCAGCAGGCGTTCGCCCAGGCCGTGAGCGAGCATGCCGAGTTTTGCAAATCGTCTGCCGGCGTGACGAAGTTTCCCCTGGGTCGTATCGTGCACTTTCCTTGTTCCGATCACCCTGAAGACTTCGTCTACACGAAGCTCATCACCTGGATCTCGCCCCCTTCCCACCCCGCGCTTCTGGAGGGTCGTCTGGCGTGCAAACCGCGGGGCAATTACGCGGTCATTCTTCATAGGGGCGGCACGAGCACGGTTGCGCGATCCTATGCCAAGCTGCTTGACTACGTCAAAGAAGAGGGTCTCGATCTCGTGGGGCCGGTGTACGAGTTCGATATGAACTCGTATCTCATGTCCGACTCTGCGGACGACTACCTGTTGCATATCTCGGTGCTTGTCGATATGTAAGCCGCCCGACGCGAAACCGCCCGCGATCCGTTCGACGGATCGCGGGCGGTTCTTCGTGCGCGAGCGGGCCTTCTAGGCGCTCATGCGCTTCGTCTCTTGGATGAGCTCGTGCACCACGGAAGGCTCGGACAACGTGGAGATGTCGCACAGATCCTCCGTCTCCTGCGCGGCGATTTTACGCAGGATGCGTCTCATGATTTTACCGCTGCGCGTTTTCGGCAGCGCGTTGGCGAAATGGATGACATCGGGCGTGGCGATGGGCCCGATGCTCTCCCGTACGTGCACGAACAGGCGGTCGCGCAGGTCGGCGTCGATGACCGTTCCCTCTTTGACGGTGATGTAGGCATAGATGCCCTCGCCCTTCACCGAATGCGGGTACCCTACGACGGCTGCTTCTGCGACCTGCGAGTACGAGACGAGCGCGCTTTCAACTTCGGCCGTGCCGATGCGGTGGCCCGACACGTTCATCACGTCGTCGATGCGACCCGTGATCCAGAAGTAGCCATCCTCGTCTCGATAGGCGCCATCGCCCGTGAGGTAGTAGCCGGGGGTGGGGAAGTACACGTCTTTGTGAGCCTTCGCGTTGCCGTACACGCCCAGCATCATGCCCGGCCATGGCCTCGTCAGCACGAGACTGCCGCGCTCGCCGGCATCGGCCTCGGCTCCGTCCGCTCCGATGACCCTCGGTTCTATGCCGAAGAACGGTAGCGCCGCCGATCCTGGCTTCATGTCCACTGCGCCGGGTATCGAGGTGATCATGATGCCGCCCGTCTCGGTTTGCCACCACGTGTCGACGATGGGGCACATGCCGTGACCGACGGTGGAGTAGTACCACATCCAAGCCTTCGAGGTGATGGGCTCGCCTACCGAGCCGAGCAGCCGCAAGGTCGAGATGTCGTGCTCGTTCACCCAGCGGTCGCCGTCTTTCATCATGGAGCGCACTGCGGTCGGGGCCGTGTACAGGATGTTGACGCCGAACTTCTCAACGATCTCCCAGAAACGGTCGGGCTTGGGGAAGTTGGGCACGCCTTCGAACATGAGCGACGTCGTTCCGTTCGACAACGGCCCGTACACGAGGTAGGAATGACCGGTGATCCAGCCGGCGTCGGCCGTGCACCAGAAAATGTCATGCTCTTTGAGGTCGAACACGTACTTCGAGGTGAGGGTGGCGTAAAGCAGATAGCCGCCGGTGCCATGCAGGATGCCCTTCGGTTTCGCCGTGCTGCCGCTCGTGTAGAGGATGAACAGGGGATCGTTCGCTTCCATCCGCTCCGGCTCGCATTGGGGCGCCTCGGGAGCAAGCACGTCGTCCCACCAGAAATCGCGCCCCGCCTTCATGGCCGTGCGTTTCTCGATGCGGCGTACGACGACGCAGCTCTCGACCTGGGGGCACATGTCAAGGGCTTTATCGCAGATTTCCTTGAGTCTCAGGATCTTGCCCGAACGGTATCCGTAGTTTGACGTGATGACCACCGTGGCACCCGAGTCGACGATGCGATCCTTCAGCGATTCGGCGCTCAGGCCGCTGAACACCACGCAGTGGATAGCGCCGATGCGAGCGCACGCCAGCATGCTGATCGCGAGTTGGGGGACCATGGGCATGTACAGCACCACGCGATCGCCCTTTCGCACGCCGAGGCGGCGGAGCATGTTCGCCGCCTTGCACACCTCGCGATGCAGACGCTGGTAAGTGTAGACGTCCACCTCTTCGGTGGGCTCGCCCTGCCAGATGAGCGCGGCTTTGTTCCTGCGCGGCCCGTTCAGGTGGCGATCGATGCAGTTGCAAGATGCGTTAAGCTCCCCGCCGCGGAAGTAGCGCACGAACGGCTCATCCGAGTCGAAATCGTATTCCTCGACGGCGTCCCACGGTTTGAACCAGTCAAGGTGCTCGGTGGCCATATCGGCCCAAAAAGCCTCAGGATCGGCGATGGAGCGGCTGTACATGGCGTCGTAGTCCTGTCGGCTTTTGATGAGGGCGTTGTAGCTGAATTCGGGCGAGGGCTCGATGGACGTTTCGTTTTGGAGCATTTGTCTGATGAAGGCGTTGCGGGTGTTGCGGTTCATTGAGGACTCCCTTCTGCGCGGACGCGAGAAATCGAAAAGGATCAGGCCACCATCGGGTAGTGGTCGGGGGCGCAGGCGCCGATGCTCGACAGCAGGTCGGGACGGCGATGCGCGAGGTGGGCGCAAGCGTCTTCGAGCAATACGGTCTCATGGATGCTCGTGCAGGAGTACAGAGCCTCGCACAGCGCGCCTACCGAGGTGACGTCGCAGTGGGAAGGCCAATCGTAATCGCTCATGTCCATGAGCGCGACTGCGAAGGCGATGAGGCTCTTCTCGCTCAAACAGGCGACGAGGCGCTGCGCGCCGCGAACGTCGAGGGGCGTGCGATCGCATAGCTCGTCGATGCGGTGCAGCGCGTTTCTCCTGACGAAGCTGGGACCGTTGCCGGCGGCGATGGCAAGCAGGAGGTCGATGTCGTCGATGGAAGATACGGCTACGATCTTGGCTACGCGGCTCACGTCGACGTTCGAGAGAAAGGCCATAAGCTCGGGGTCGCGCATCTCGCTCAGCGCCGTGCGCAGAGCCTCGCCGCGGAGTTTCCCGATGGAAACGGCCTTCCGGGCGCTGACTGCGTCGAGCAGTTCGTTCGAGGTCCAGAGTTTCCGTACGCTCATCTCTTTGTTCGCTACCTTCATTGTCGTCCTCCTCTTCGTTCGATGGGAATGGGGATCGGATTCGCGCGGTGACGTACGGCCATCATGGGGGCTGTAACGATTACAGGGTCAACGAGCGCACGGCGACTATGCCCGCGATTGGCGGGTTCTCGGCTGCGAACGGCGATTTACATGCTTAGAACAGGCTCGTCTGCGCTCCCATAGGTTGGGAGGGCTTGTAGGCGGCGATGATGTCGGACATGCGCCAAAGCAGGCCGTGCTGCTTGCACAGCGAGCGGAAGAGGGCGCGGTTCTCGGTTGCGCGGGGGCTGTTGCAGAAGTATCGGTCGCCGAATGCCGCGCGATAGCGCTCGGGCAGCGTGGGATCCACGGCTGCGATGCGGTCGAGGAAGTGGTCGCGCTGGCGGTCGCGCATGGTGACGCCCGTCATATGGTAGACGAACCGCGCGCCAGCCGCTGCCGCGCCTTCCACCACGCCGCGCACCGTGGCATCGTCGTCCGTCACAAACGGCAGCGTCGGCGTGAATAGCACGCCGCAGAACACCCCGGCGTCCGCCAGCTCGGCCAGCGCGGCGAAGCGCTCGCTAGGCGAGGGCGCGTGCGGTTCGATGATGCGCGCCAGCTGGTCGTCGGCCGTGGTGACGGTGATCTTCGCGATGGCCCCGCCCGCCGCTCCGATGGCGCTCAGCACGTCGATGTCGCGCGTGATAAGCGCGCTCTTCGTGTCCACCGACACGCCGAAGCCGAATTCCTCGATCAGCTCCAACGCACCGCGCGTCACGCGCAGAGTGCGCTCGAACGGGTTGTACGTGTCGGACATGGCGCCGACGCCCACGATGCCTCGCACGCGGCGGCTGCGCAGTTCGCGCCGCAGGATGGCCAATGCGTCGAACTTGACGCTCACCTGGTCGAAGTCGTCGATGCGGTAGCATTCGCTTCTGCTGTCGCAGTAGATGCAGCCGTGGCAGCAGCCGCGGTACAGGTTCATGTTGTAGTCGATGCCGAACCATTCGTTGCCGCCCGCGCGCACTTTCTGGAGGATCGAGCGCGCGCGGACGACGGGGCAGGGCGCGGCGGCAGAGGCCGCGTCGCTCATGCGGACGCGGGCTTCACGGGATGGCGGATCACCGTCTTGAGGTTCTCCGGCTTGGTGCGGCGCGGATCGCCCAGGTAGATCTCGTGGTGCAGGCGCACTGCGGGCACGCCTCCGTGCGCATCGAGCGCGTCCAGCATGGCCTCGCTGCTCGCTGGGTTCGCGATGTCGTCGACCATCCTGGACGCGGCGACGAACTCCTCCATCTGCGCGATGGTGGCGGGCTCGTCGTCGTACGGTCCCTTGTGCATGATCTGCGCGCACGGTCCTTCGGCGAACCGCACGAGGCGGGCTCGCCGCAGATCGAGCTCGGGCTTCTTCGCCGCGACCTGCTCGGCGGCCCAGGCGAACACTTCGGGCGTGACGAAGTCGGGCTGGCGGATGAGCGAGATCCAAGAGAGCGCGTCCTTGTCCAAAATGCGCTGCCCGTCGAACGCTTCGTCGCTTGTCCACCACAGGCCTTCAAGCGGAGGCACCGTGTAGTCGAAGTAGCCGTCGGGCTGCCAGGCGCCCATCTTCGACATCTTGATGGTGTACGAGAAGGCGTACAGCAGGCCCATCGCACCGGCGTACGAGCCGTTTTCCTCGTTCGGGTTGCCCGTGCCGGCCACCGCGATGAAGCTCATGGGCGGCACGTCGATGAGCTCGGGCTTGGTCTTCGGCAGGTAGAGGTCCTTGTACTCTTTCTTGAAATCGAACGCCATGCTTCCTCCTTCAGTTCCCGTCGGCTTACTCGGCGATCTCGCGCTGCAGCTTCTTCGTGAGCTTGCCGAGCACGAGGCTGTACGAGTGATCGCACAGGTCGCGTAGCAGCTCGTCGGGCACATCGCCGATCCAGTCGTGTCCCATCGGGGCTCCTCGTCGGTTTAAGGTCTCGAGCCAGTATGACAGGTGCGGCGGTCCCGCGCACGCGAGACCGCCTCCGCGACGGGCGCGTTTACCTGAGCGCTACGAACACGTCGATGTCGGCGCAGGACATGTCCTCGCCGGGCAGGTACGCCTCGAAGTCCACGGTGAACGCGCGCTGCGCCCCCAGCTCCTCGTCGGCCCAGATCTCCTCCCAGGCTTTCTGGACGCTGGTCACGCAGTCGCCGCCGCGGATAGCGATCTTCGCGTAGCGGCCTGCGGCGATGGTCTGCGCCTCCATGCCCTCGGGCGCCTCGGCGGGCGTCTCGCAGCCCACGAGCAGCTCGTAGCTCATGTCGCTCATGTCGTAGCCGTAGTACAGCGCGAAGCAGCCGTAGGGCACGACGCGCACCTCGGAGATGGTACGATCAAGGCCCTCGCCCATGAAGCGCTGCCACAGCTGGCCGATGACGGTCGTTTCCTCGGGCGAGTTGTTGGACGTGCGGACGGTGGGACCGACGATGGTGCGTGCGGGAAGCTCGACGATTTCGTAGTGCATGGTTTCGTGTCCTTTCGTTGGATATGCTGACTAGGACACGATACCGAACAGAACCGGACAGGGCATGTCCGGTTTTACGAGAAAGATGCCGTGCGCGCTCGTCGGGTAGGAGCGTTGCCAAACCGGGCGTTTTCTGCCATCTTGTCGCAAGCCTATGACCAGGTGAAACAGTATGTTTCTCCTGGTCAGAAGCGTGGTAAAAAACGACCGTATTGGTAATGTGGCTGCCCCGACTGCCCCTCGCGGCGCGGTTCGCGTTGCAAGTTGATGGCGTTTTCCGAGGCGGCGCCCACTTGTGCTATCCTGTTCCGCTGCGAAGCAACCGATCGAGCGAAATGCGGGCCCATGGAATTCAGAACGCTGCACTTGGAAGATAAAGCCGCCGTCAACGACGTGCTCCTGCCCCTCGGCCGCAACGATTCCGCGCTCGGGTTCGCCAACCTCTACTCGCTTACCGAGAAGTACGGAACGCAGATCGCGCTCGAGGACGGCGTGCTCTACGTGCGCCAGCTCGATCGCATCCCCGGCGCCGTCGCGTACTATCCGCCGCTGGGCACGCTCGACATCGCCGACGACGTGCGCACGCTCGTGCGCGAGGCGCAGGACGAGGGCCGCACGCCGCGCCTCGTCGGCCTGTCGCTCGAGGAGAAGGACCGCCTCGAGGCCGACCTGCCGGGTGCCTTCGAATTCTCTTCCGACCGCAACTTCGCCGACTACCTCTACCTTACGAAGACTATCGCGGCTTACGAGGGCCCGGGCCTGGCGAAGAAGCGCCGAGAGACGAACAAGTTCTTCCAGCTGTACGGCAGCGAGGCGTCCTTCGAGCCCATCGCCCTCGACCATATGGACGAGCTGCGCGCCTACCAGCAGGTTTGGTTCGAGACGAGCCGCCGTCGCGGCACCGACGAGCACCCCCTCGAGCTGGAGCATCGGAAGATCCTGCTCGATATGAACCACTTCGAGGAGCTCGACCTCGAAGGCATCCTCTTGCGCATCGGCGGCACCGTCGAAGGCTACGCATACGGCAGCGTGCTGCCCGGCGGCGCGTTCGACGTTATGGTGCTCAAGGGCAACCTCGACTTCCGTTTCGTATGGCGCGCCCTTCTGCGCGCGCGCGCGCGCTACTGCGTCGACAAGGCGACCTACCTCAACCTGGAAGAGGATCTCGGCCTGCCCGGCCTGCGCGAGAACAAGCTGAGCTACCAGCCCTGCGCCCTCATGGAAAAGTACCAAGGCCGCTTGCTCTAGCGCTGCCACAGCAGAAGAATTGCGCAAGGTCGGTGAATCGTCGCGCGACCGTCGAGTCGCCGTGAGGGCGTCGTCGCCCGATGCTGATTCCTCGCCGGCTTTTCGGACGGGCTCGTTGTCGGAACTTTTTCGTCGAGGCAGTTCGCTAGAGGGGGAGGAGGGATATTCCGCCTGACGTCGCATGGCGTCCCTAAAGTCGAGGGCCCCGGTTTCGGCCGGGGCGCTCGACTGTAGCAGGAACGAGGGGAGCTATTTGAGGATGCGTCGTGTGGCGAGCGCGGCGCCTGCGATCGCGGCGATGCCGGCTGCTCCAAGCGCCACGCCGAGCGGCGCGTTCGTGGTGCCGTCGCCCGTCTGGCTGAGCTTCGAGGTTTTTGCGGCTGTTTCGTTGCCGTTCTTCTCGTCTCCGTCGGCCTTGGGCAGGTTGACGGGCTCCTGCGCAGGGGCGGTTGGCTCTTCAAGGGAGGGCTTGCTGCTGTTCGCCACTTCTTTCGTCGGCTCTTGCAGACCTGATCCCGGCGTCGTTTCCGGGCTTTCGGGCGGCGTCGTGCTCTCCGGAGGCTTTGTTTCCTCGGGCGGCGTCGTTTCGGATCCAGCGGGAGGCGTCGTGTTCTCGGGGTTCGACGGCGATGCAGGCGGAGTTGGAGCCGCGCTGTCTCCGTCCGGCTTCGGGGTTTCGTCGGGATCGGCCTGTCCGGCGCCGTCGTTCGCGGGCGGGGCGGGTTCGTTCGGAGCGCTCGGCGGGTTCCCTTCGGGCGCTGCCGGCGGGTTCACCTCGGGCGGCAGGACGCTCTCGGGCGGTTTCGTCTCGCTCGAAGGCGCATCTCCGCTGCCTTCCTCGGGAGGGGTGTTCCCGACCGGCGGAACCGCAGGGGAATCCGCCGCAGGGGGCTCTTCCTCGACAGGAGGCACGGTGGGTTTCTCGGGAAGCAGGCTCAGGCACAGCTCCTTTTCCTGTTTGTACCTGTTCGTCCAGCCTTCGTGGTACTGCGGCTGGCCGTGGTAGAACTCGGCCACGTGCGCTATCACGTAATCGCACAGCGTGGTGACGAACTGTTCGTCGGTCATGTCGTTCGTCAGCCCGGCGCCGGGGTAGTTGTAGCTGTTGTAATATGTTCCGTTCACGTAGCCGTCGGACCAACCGCCCACGAATTTGTGCCATCCCGACGTGCCGAACAGGTTCGCCAGGCCCCAGCAAAGGCCTTTGACGCTGTCGGCGCGATTCGAGATGTCGATGCCGCGGCTTGCGAGGTACGTTTCAGCGGGGACGTAGTAGTTGTCGTATGCGAAGGTGTCCTGCAGTGCCGAGAACTCCGCGGGGTCGGCGGCGTATGCCGCATGCCAGGATTCGTTCAATTGCTGGCCGATGTCGGTCAGCCGATCCGCGTTCCCGTCGTACAGGTCTCCCGAAATGTTCGCGCTGGGAACCCAGGAGAACATCCGGTACTTGACCGGGTCGAAATTGTAGCAATAGGAAATAAAGCTTTTGAGCGAGTATCGGTTGTCGAATTGATAGTAGCCCATTGCATGGTAGCCATCGCCCCATGAGAGCCCCTGGTCGTAGTTCTGGTTGCTCTCGAATCGGGCGAAGTACTTCATCTCGTTCGAGAGGCTGCGCAGCTGCGTGTTGGCTGCCAGCGGGACGGCCAGCGTCCGTGCGATTGGCGCGACGGGGTTGTCGGAGTAGAAGTCGGCTTTATCGTAGCCATCGGGCTTGGCGGCCGCGCCCGAAGGGGCGGAGTCGGCGCCGCCGGCCGTTCCTCTAGCGGAATCGGCGGCGTTGGCGGACGCATCGTCTTCTGGGGCTTCGTCCGCAAAGGCCGCGCCCGGCAGCAGGCCGCACGCGAGGGAGAGCGAAACACCCAAGGCGAGCGCCTTCGGCGTAGTGGATTGTCCCATGAGGACCTCCTAGTTCTGCAAGTATGCTGCGTTTCAAGTGCGTTCGTAGTGTGTTTGCGCGCCCGCGGGCGCGTTGAAACTTAAGTCTCGCATGCGATTGCGGGCGGAGCCAAGTCCCGATAGCCCGTTTCCACAGCTCCCTGACAAACAAAACAAACTTCAGCAGGGAGGTGAGCCTGATGATGAAGATCATCGTTTCGCCAAGTCAGCGACTTTTTTGCGGGGCTTTCCAGCTCGGAATTCGTCGAAGGGGTCTTGAACCGGCAAAGCTATCCAGCTCGCATAGCGTCGGCGGAGCCTCGAATCGACCGAAGATGCCGTCCCGATGTCGGGATCGGCCTGAAACCATACTTGCATTCTCCCAGATAAAAGGGCAAATCAACAAAGAATTTCCACAGTTCGTAAAAATTTTTCTTGACTCGCCTTGACTTTCGACATATCTTAGGCAATTGCGACTTTTTCGCAGAAATGCGGGTGCACATGAAGGAGGAAAAGCCTCGTGGCTCAAGGAAAAACGACTGATCAGACCAGCCTTTACAGGGATCGGCGCAGCTTTGCGAAGATTCCGGACGTCATGGACGTCCCCAACCTCATCGCCATCCAGACGGACAGCTTTGAGTTTTTCAAGGGCGAGGGCCTGGCGCAAGCGTTCCAGGATATCAGCCCCATCGAGAACAACACCAAGGACATGTGCGTGGAGTTCGGCCGCCACGAGTTCGGCGAGCCGAAGTACACCGTGGACGAGTGCAAGGAGAAGGACGTCTCCTACCAGGCACCGCTGTTCGTGGAAATCCGCTTCATCAACCGCGAGACCGGCGAGATCAAGGAGCAGGACGTCTTCATGGGCGACTTCCCGCTCATGACGCCCCGCGGCACGTTCATCATCAACGGCACGGAGCGCGTCGTCGTCTCCCAGCTGGTGCGCTCCCCGGGCGTGTACTTCGCCTCCGAGCGCGACAAGGCGTCCGACAAGACGCTGTTCAACGCGAAGGTCATCCCCAGCCGCGGCGCGTGGCTTGAGTTCGAAACCGACAAGCGCGACATCCTGTCCGTGCGTATCGACCGCAAGCGCAAGCAGCCCGCGACGCTGCTCGTGCGCGCCCTCGGCCTGGCCGAGACGCGCGAGGAGATCATCGAGCTCCTCGGCAACGACGAGATGGTGCTGCGCACGCTCGACCGCGACCCGGCCACCACGAAGGAAGAGTCGCTGATCGAGCTGTACAAGCGCTTCCGCCCCGGCGAGCCGCCCACCATCGATTCCGCCCGCACGCTGCTGGAGGGTCTGTTCTTCAACCCGCAGCGCTACGACCTGGCGAAGGTCGGCCGCTACAAGATCAACAAGAAGCTGGGCTTCGACCCCGACTACGAGGCCTCCACGCTCACTGACGACGACATCGTGCGCACGATGCAGTACATCGTGGCGCTGCATGCCGGCGACGAGGGCGTGCAGACCGACGACATCGACCACTTCGGCAACCGCCGCATCCGCACGGTGGGCGAGCTGATCCAGAACCAGTTCCGTATCGGCCTGTCCCGCATGGAGCGCGTCGTGCGCGAGCGCATGAGCATGCAGGAGCCCGACGAGATCACGCCGCAGAGCCTCGTGAACATCCGCCCCATCGTGGCGGCCATCAAGGAGTTCTTCGGCTCCTCGCAGCTGTCCCAGTTCATGGACCAGACGAACCCCGCCGCCGGCATCACGCACAAGCGCCGTCTGTCGGCTCTGGGACCGGGCGGCCTGTCCCGCGAGCGCGCCGGCTTCGAGGTGCGCGACGTCCACACGTCCCACTACGGCCGCATGTGCCCCATCGAGACGCCTGAAGGCCCGAACATCGGCCTCATCGGCTCGCTGGCCACCTACGCCCGCATCAACCCCTACGGCTTCATCGAGACGCCGTACCGCCGCGTCGTCGACGGCAAGGTCACCGACGAGGTGGACTACCTCACGGCCGACGAGGAGGAGAACTACACCATCGCGCAGGCCAACGACCTGTTCGACCCCGAGACGCGCAAGTTCGGCACGTTCGACGACCAGGGCGTGTTCCACGAGGCCGTCCGCGTGCTCTGCCGTACGAAGGACGCCGCCGGCGTGTTCGGCGAGCCCGACGAGGTGGCGCCCGAGCTGGTGAACTACATGGACGTGTCCCCGCGCCAGATGGTTTCGGTGGCCACCTCCCTCATCCCGTTCCTCGAGCACGACGACGCGAACCGCGCCCTCATGGGCTCGAACATGCAGCGCCAGGCCGTTCCGCTGCTGCGCCCCGACGCGCCGCTGGTGGGCACCGGCATCGAGCACCGCATCGCGGTCGACTCCGGCGAGATCCTGGTCGCCCAGAACCCGGGCGTCGTCGACTACGTGGACGGCCAGACCATCATCGTGCTGAACAACGACGGCGAGTACGACGAGTACCTCGTGCCGAAGTTCCAGCGCTCCAACCAGTCGGGCTGCATCAACCACCGCCCCATCGTCCGCAAGGGCGACGAGGTGCAGGCGGGCGACGTGCTGGCCGACGGCCCCAGCTGCGACGGCGGCGAGCTCGCGCTCGGCCAGAACCTCATGGTGGCCTACATGCCGTGGGAAGGCTACAACTACGAGGACGCCATCATCGTGTCCGAGCGCGTGGTTGCCGAAGACCTGCTCACGTCCATCCACATCTCCGAGTACGAGGTCGACGCGCGCGACACGAAGCTGGGTCCCGAGGAGATCACCCGCGAGATCCCGAACATCTCCGACGACATGATCAGCGACCTCGATGCCGACGGCATCATCCGCGTGGGCGCCGAGGTGTTCCCGGGCGACGTGCTGGTGGGCAAGGTCACGCCGAAGGGCGAGACGGAGCTCACGGCCGAGGAGCGCCTGCTGCGCGCCATCTTCGGCGAGAAGGCCCGCGAGGTGCGCGACACGTCCCTCAAGGTGCCCCACGGCTCCGGCGGCCGCGTCATCGGCATGAGCCGCTTCAGCCGCGACGCCGGCGACGAGCTGGCTCCGGGCGTCAACGAGCTCGTGCGCATCTACGTGGCCCAGAAGCGCAAGGTGCAGCAGGGCGACAAGCTGTCCGGCCGCCACGGCAACAAGGGCGTCATCTCCCGCGTGCTGCCGGTGGAGGACATGCCCTACCTCGCCGACGGCACCCCCATCGACGTCATCCTCAACCCCCTGGGCGTTCCTTCCCGAATGAACGTGGGCCAGCTGCTGGAGAACCACCTCGGCTGGGCTGCGAAGTGGGGCTGGGACGACGCTGAGGAAACCGACGCCGTGGTGGAGGGCCCGATGCACGTGGCCACGCCGGTGTTCGACGGCGCCACGGAGAAGGAGATCTCCGATGCCATCGAGAAGGCGAACCGCAACCTCATCAACAAGAACCATGCCACGTACGGCGACCTGGCGCGCGACGAGTTCGTGCCGCAGCTGTCCCGCACGGGCAAGACGTGGCTGTACGACGGCCGCACGGGCGAGAAGTTCCGCGAGCCCATCACCGTGGGCCAGAGCTACATCCTGAAGCTCGGCCACATGGTGGACGACAAGATCCACGCGCGCTCGACCGGCCCCTACAGCCTGATCACCCAGCAACCGCTGGGCGGCAAGGCGCAGTTCGGCGGCCAGCGTTTCGGCGAGATGGAAGTGTGGGCGCTGTACGCGTACGGCGCATCGAACGTGCTGCAGGAGATCCTCACGGTGAAGTCCGACGACACCGCCGGCCGCGTGAAGTCCTACGAAGCCATCGTCAAGGGCGAGAACATCCCCGCCCCCGAGGTGCCCGAGAGCTTCAAGGTTCTCGTGAAGGAAATGAAGTCGCTGTGCCTGAACGTCGAGCTGGAGGGCCACGATCATCGCACGATCGACGTGACCCAGGACATCGACGGCCAGGAAGACGGCGATCGCGCGCTGTACGAGGCCATCGCGGCCGACGCGCGCAAGACCGAAGAAGACGACGCGGCCAATGCGCTCGACAGCATTGCCGCCGAGCTGGGAGAGCTGATGGGCGATAGCAACAACGATACGAACGACCTGATCGGTGAGGGAGAGGAGCGATAAATGACGACGGAATTCGACGTGAGCAATTTCGACGCCCTGCGCATCTCGCTCGCCAACGCCGAGGACGTGCGCAGCTGGTCGCGCGGCGAGGTGAAGAAGCCCGAGACGATCAACTACCGTACCCTCAAGCCCGAGAAGGACGGCCTGTTCTGCGAGAAGATCTTCGGCCCGACGAAGGACTGGGAGTGCGCCTGCGGCAAGTACAAGCGCGTGCGCTTCAAGGGCATCGTCTGCGAGCGCTGCGGCGTCGAGGTGACGCGCAGCAAGGTTCGCCGCGAGCGCATGGGCCACATCGAGCTGGCCGCCCCGGTCAGCCACATCTGGTACTTCAAGGGCTCGCCCTCGCGTCTGGGCTACCTCTTGGACATCGCACCGAAAGAGCTGGAGAAGGTGCTGTACTTCGCATCCTCCATCATCACCTCGGTGGATAAAGAGGCCCGCGAGGAGGACGCCGACGAGCTGCGCGACGAGCTGGCCGCCGACCTCGAGGAGCTGGACGCCGAGCGCGACCGCCTCGTGGAGGCCACGCGCAAGCTGTCCGTGGACTACGTGCCCGAGGACGACGACTTCGTCGACGACGTGGACGAGGACGAGCGCATGACGGCCGAGGAGGTCGACGAGGAGATCGCCGACATCTACGAGGAGTTCAACGAGCGCAAGGCGCTGCGCCAGGACGCTTTCGACGCCTTCATGAAGATCGAGCCGAAGCAGCTGGTGCCGGACGAGGCCCTCTATCGCGAGATGCGCCTCAACTACCGCGACTACTTCACGGGCGGCATGGGCGCCGAATCCGTGCGCGACCTGCTGGACGCCATGGACCTGGCCGCGACGGCCGACGAGCTGCGCGACGTCATCGCCAACGGCAAGGGCCAGAAGCGCGCCAAGGCCATCAAGCGCCTCAAGGTGGTCGACGCGTTCCTCAAGTCCGAGAACAAGCCGACGGACATGATTCTCGATGTCATCCCGGTGATCCCGCCCGACCTGCGCCCCATGGTGCAGCTGGACGGCGGCCGCTTCGCGACGTCGGACCTGAACGACCTGTACCGTCGCGTCATCAACCGCAACAACCGCCTCAAGCGCCTGCTGGACCTCGGCGCGCCTGAGATCATCGTCAACAACGAGAAGCGCATGCTGCAGGAGGCCGTCGACAGCCTGTTCGACAACGGCCGCCGCGGCCGTCCTGTCACGGGCCCGGGCAACCGCCCGCTGAAGTCGCTGTCCGACATGCTCAAGGGCAAGCAGGGCCGCTTCCGCCAGAACCTGCTGGGCAAGCGCGTCGACTACTCCGGCCGTTCGGTCATCGTCGTCGGCCCGCAGCTCAAGCTGCACCAGTGCGGCCTGCCGTCGCAGATGGCGCTGGAGCTGTTCAAGCCCTTCGTCATGAAGCGCCTGGTGGAGCTGGAGTACGCCGCCAACATCAAGGCCGCCAAGCGCGCCGTCGACCGCGGCGCCAGCTACGTGTGGGACGTGCTGGAAGAGGTCATCACCGAGCATCCCGTGCTGCTGAACCGCGCACCTACCCTGCACCGTCTGGGCATCCAGGCCTTCGAGCCGGTGCTGGTCGAGGGCAAGGCCATCAAGCTGCACCCGCTGGTCTGCACCGCCTTCAACGCCGACTTCGACGGCGACCAGATGGCCGTGCACGTGCCGCTGGGCGCCGAGGCGCAGGCCGAGGCCCGCGTGCTCATGCTGTCCGCCAACAACATCAAGTCGCCGGCCCATGGCCGTCCGCTGACCGTGCCCACCCAGGACATGATCATCGGCCTGTACTACCTCACGGCCGCCCGCGACGGCTTCGAGGGCGAGGGCCGCTCGTTCATCGACTTCGACGACGCCATGAACGCCTACGACGCGCGCGCCGAGCTTGACCTGCAGGCCAAGATCTGGGTGCGTCTGACCAAGGACACGCAGGTGGCCACGGCCTTCGGCGTGTTCGAGGAGCACAAGGCGGGCGAGCGCATCGAGACCACCATCGGCCGCATCACGTTCAACAACGTGCTGCCCGAGGACTACCCGTACCTCAACTACGAGATGAACAAGAAGGAGATCAGCCGCCTCGTCGAGGACGTGTGCAACCGCTACGAGCTGTCCAGCGTGCCGGCGATTCTCGACGGCCTCAAGGACGCGGGCTTCCACTACGCCACGCGTGCCGGCGTCACCGTTTCGGTGTACGACGCCACCGTGCCGCCGAACAAGGCCGAGATCCTGGCTGCCGCCGACGAGAAGGTCGCGGCCATCGACGAGGACTACGAGATGGGCCTCATGAGCCCCGACGAGCGCCACAAGCAGGTCGTCGACATCTGGAACGCCGCGAACGAAGAAGTCGGCGAGGCCATGGCCGAGAACTTCGACAAGTTCAACCCCATCTACATGATGGCGTTCTCCGGCGCTCGAGGCAACATCAAGCAGATCCGCCAGCTGGCCGGTATGCGAGGCCTCATGTCCGACCCGAAGGGCGAGATCATCGACCGCCCGATCAAGGCGAACTTCCGCGAGGGCCTGTCCGTTCTGGAGTACTTCATCTCCACGCACGGCGCCCGTAAGGGTCTGGCCGACACCGCGCTGCGTACCGCCGACTCGGGCTACCTGACCCGCCGTCTGGTGGACGTGGCCCAGGACGTCATCATCCGCGAGATCGACTGCGGCACCGCCGACGGCGTGCCGTACCCGCTGCACAACGAGAAGGGCGACGTCGACGAGAACCTCATCGGCCGCTGCCTGCTCAACGACGTGGCGGGCGTCGACGGCGAGGTGCTGCTGGCCGCGGGCGAGTACATCACCCATATGGACCAGCTCAAGGCCATGGACGCGGCGGGCGTCGAGACGCTCGTCATCCGCACGGTCATGACCTGCCATGCCGAGCACGGCGTGTGCCAGAAGTGCTACGGTTGGGATCTCGCCACGTCGCGTCCGGTGAACATCGGCACGGCGGTGGGCATCATCGCCGCCCAGTCCATCGGCGAGCCCGGCAC
Organism: Eggerthella sp. BIOML-A1; assembly: GCF_009875595.1. NCBI lineage: Bacteria > Bacillati > Actinomycetota > Coriobacteriia > Eggerthellales > Eggerthellaceae > Eggerthella > Eggerthella sp. BIOML-A1. The sequence continues at coordinate 150,723 of NZ_WWRZ01000002.1, forward strand.
CCAGCTGACCATGCGCACGTTCCACACCGGCGGCGTCGCCGGCGAGGACATCACCCACGGTCTGCCTCGTGTCCAGGAGCTGTTCGAGGCGCGCAAGCCCAAGGGCCTCGCCGTCCTCGCGGAGATCTCCGGCACGCTGCAGATCTCGGGCGACAAGCAGTCCAAGACCATCACGATCCACGACCAGCAGGGCAACTTCCGCGAGTACGTCGTGTCGGCGCGCGCCCAGATGCTGCCCGGCGTGACGGACGGCTGCGAAGTGAAGGTGGGCCAGCAGCTCACCAAGGGCTCGGTGAACCCGCACGACCTGCTGCGCCTCACCGATCCCAACACGACGCTGCGCTACATCGTCAGCCAGGTCCAGGGCGTGTACGTGTCCCAGGGCGTGGACATCAACGACAAGCACATCGAGGTCATCGCGCGCCAGATGCTGCGCAAGGTGGCCGTCATGGACGCCGGCGAGTCCGACTTCCTGCCGGGTCGCCAGGTGAACCGCTTCGAGTTCGAGGATGCCGCCAACGCGCTCATCGCCGAAGGCAAGGAGCCGCCCGTGGGCCAGCCGCTGCTGCTGGGCATCACGAAGGCGTCGCTGGCCACGGATTCGTTCCTGTCGGCCGCCTCGTTCCAGGAGACGACGAAGGTGCTCACCGACGCCGCCATCGAGGGCAAGATCGACCACTTGGCCGGCCTCAAGGAGAACGTCATCATCGGCAAGCCGATCCCGGCGGGCACGGGTCTGTCGCGTTACCGCGAAGTGGGCCTCACCTACAAGGGTCGTCCGGTTTCGCCGGTGGTGGGCGAGACGCTGCCCGACTTCGCGCCGGAGGCTCTGCGCGATATCGAGGAGCTGCTGCCCCAGCCGCAGGATTGGTCGCTCGACGGCGACGGCTACCTCAACATGGGCACGAACTACGGCAGCTACTACAGCGGGCTTTCGCTGGGCCATCGCGGCCCGCAGCTGTCCGACGAGGACGCGCGCCTGTACATCTACGACGACCTGGGCGTGTCGCAGCGCTGGGCCAACAAGTTCTCCGAGGCGGGCATCGAGACGGTGGCCGACCTCGTGGGCCACACCGAGGAGGACCTGCTGCGCATCGAGGGCATCGGCGTGAAGGCCATCGAGGAGCTGAAGGAGGGCCTCGAGGCCCACGATCTGACGCACGTGATCGAGGACGACCTCGCGGCTACGAGCGACGACATGTCGCAGCTGCTGGACATGGTGTTCTCGCCCGATGACACCATCCTCATCGGCGGCGACGAGCCCCCGACCTTCAACACCGAGGGCGAGGACATGCTGGGCGAAGCTTTGCCGCCGCGCTCCTACCAGCGCAACCTGGAAGAGCTCGACGCTCTGCTGGGCTCGGTAGGGTCGCTCGGCTTCGGCCTGACCACCAAGGAGTCCGAGGAAGCTTCCAACGCCGACGACGACGTCGAGGAATAAGTTCGACCTGGGGGCGCGCTTGGCGCGCCCCCTTTGCTTGCGGCTCTTGTGGCGGAGGATGCGGCGCAATGCCCAGTCGCTCAGACAGTCCTGCTCGCACGAAACGTCCGCTGGACGTTTCGGCTCGTGCGAAACTCGCTTGGTGGGCACCGCGTCGCACCCTCCTTCGCGAGTCTCTTGTCATCCTGAGCGGAGGCGGCGCAGCTGCCGGAGTCGAAGGATCCCGCGCGGTGCCGGCGGGTGCGGCCGCAACCTGCGATAGGGCGGTCAGACCGGGACTCGCTGGAGAAAGGTTCTACCTGCGCGGTTCTCTTTAGTAGGAGGAGCATCATGTCTCAGAAAACCTATATTCCTTCCGGCGAGACGGTGCTTTCGTCGCAGATCGGGGCGACGTTCGAGGCGCTTGCCGCCACTATCGCAGCCCGGCGCGAGGCGGGGGAGGAGAGCTACACCTATCGTCTGCTCACCGGCTCTCCCGACGGGGTGCTGAAGAAGGTCATGGAGGAGGCGGGCGAGACGGCGCTTGCGGCGAAGGACGTGGAGTCGTGGGCGTGCTCGTCGCTGGCGGCATCGATCGCGGCAAGCGGCGCTGTCGACGAGACCGACGAGCTGGCCGTCGATCTGCCGCCCGAGTACGACGCGGCCATCGATCATCTGCGCTACGAGGCGGCCGATGTGGTGTACCACCTGCTCGTGGTGCTCGAGCGCTACGGCATCGGTCTCGACGAGTTCGCCGCCGAGCTGAACAACCGCATGACCGACGCGGAACGCCCCGAGGGCGGCGTCCGCTTGCATGAAGACCATGTGAAACGGGGGAAGTAGATCTTCCGGCGGTTATCCGCCGCCTCGAAAGCCCCGCTTACTTTGTTGAACCTGCTGGAAAGGAAAGAGCATGGCACGTTTATTTGGAACGGATGGGGTTCGCGGCGTCGCGAACAAGGAGCTGACGTGCGAGACGGCCTTCAAGCTGGGTCAGGCCGCCGTGGCCTTCCAGGGCAAGACCATCCTCATCGGCAAGGACACGCGCCTGTCCGGCGACATGCTGGAGTCGGCCGTGGCGTCCGGCATCATGTCGATGGGCGGCACGGCGCTCCTGGCCGGCATCATCCCGACGCCCGCCATCGCGCTTCTGGTGCGCGAGCTGCACTGCGACGGCGGCATCGTCATCTCGGCGTCGCACAACCCACCCGAGTACAACGGCATCAAGCTGTTTGACGGCCAGGGCTTCAAGCTGCCGGATGCGGTTGAGGACGAGATCGAGGCTTATCTGGCGGCGGGCGGCCCGTCGGCGGACGAGCTGCCGAACGGCGACGAGGTGGGCGTGGCGCTGCCGGTGGACGATGCCTGCGAGCTGTACATCGCGCACGCCGTGTCCACGGTGGCCGGCGAGGGCATCGACTTCGCGGGCCTCAAGGTGGCGCTCGACGCAGGCCATGGCGCATCCTGCATGACCAGCGCCGAGGCGCTGCGCCGTCTGGGCGCCGAGGTGGTTTCGATCAACGAGGACTTCGACGGCACCGACATCAACGTGCAGTGCGGCTCCACCCATCTCGAGCCGTTGCGCGCGCTCGTGGCCGAGACGGGCGCCGACGTGGGCATCGCGCACGACGGCGACGCCGACCGCGTCATGCTTGTGGACGCGAACGGCAACGAGATCGACGGCGACGTGGTGGAGGCCGTGTGCGCTATCGACCTGCACAAGCGCGGGCTGCTTGCCGGCGGCACCGCCGTGTCCACCGTCATGTGCAACCTCGGGCTCTCGCATGCTCTGCGCGATGCGGGCATCGAGCTCGTCCAGACGAAGGTGGGCGACCGTTACGTGCTGGAGGCCATGCGCGAGGGCGGCTTCGTCCTGGGCGGCGAGCAGAGCGGCCATATGATCTTCCTCGAGCACAACTCCACAGGCGACGGCTTGGTGACCGCCCTGCAGTTCCTGGCCGCTTGCCGGCGTGCCGGTTCCTCCATCGAGGATGTCGCCAGCGTCATGACGCGTTTCCCGCAGACGCTGATCAACGTGCGCGTGAACGACAAGCACGCCGTGGACGGCAATGCGGCTGTGCAGGCCGCCGTCGAAGCTGCCGAAGCGGAGCTGGGCGATTCGGGTCGCGTGCTGCTGCGTCCTTCCGGCACCGAGCCGGTGGTGCGCGTCATGGTGGAGGCCGCCAGCGCCGAGGAGGCCGACCGCCACGCGCAGGCCATCGCCGCCGTGGTCGAGCGCGAGGCGTGATTCCGCTGTCATCCTGAGCGAGCGCAAGCATTCGACAGTCCAGCGGACTGTAGAATTCCCGAGCACGCGAAGCGAGCGCAGGGAGGCCCCGCGAAGCGGGGACGCGAAGGATCCCGTGCGGCGTCAGCAGGAAGTCTTTCTGCCGGTGCCGTATTCGGGATCCTTCTATTGCGTAGTGCGCGCTTCGGGGCGAAAAGCAAGCAGGGTTGCCCCCCCCTGCGTGCGGGCAAGTTCCCGACTTATGCGTACCTCTGCCATCGAAAACGCCCAAAAAGCACCATGTACGCGACTTATGTGCACCTCGGAAGCGGCCTGCGCGATCGAAGTATTTCATAGCTAACTTTTGACCAGGCCTTTTATTGGGCGACGCTTTGCCGCGTCGTCTGAAAAGGCCGTTTCGGCGTGGCAGAGGTGCGCATAAGTCATGGACAGAGGAGATTTCTCCGGTTTTCGTTGCAGGCGCCCCGTTTGACGGGGTGCCGCCACGTTCGCGTTCGGCCGATCATCGCAGGCAGGATCAAGCAATGGCGCTTCGTCTTCGAAAGCGCCGGCTACCGCTTCGACGCCGAGTCGGGTCGCGTGCTGTGCTTCTGCTGCGATCCGGAACGCTTCTGGAAATACGTCGGGCCGATGAGGAAAGGCGAGTAGCGGGAGGGTGGCAAGGCGGCAACGCTCAGCTGCGGCCTCTTGCGCACTCGCGCGCTTCATGGGATCGTGGTCGTTGCGACAGGGACGCGGCCGCGATATGCGCGCCGGTCGACCGCGGCATCCTCGGACTGCGCTCCTGCCGCATCATCCGAAAGCAACGCCCTCGGCTCCGAAGAGCCGAGGGCGTTTTCATGCGAGAGGGAGCGTGCTCTTATCGCACGAACAGGCTGAGGAAGCGCACGAGCAGGCTCGGCTTCTTCGCACCGCGCGTTGCGGGCGGGGCTGCCACCATGCCCTGCTCGGCGCACGGGCGCTCGCCGACAGGAGGTTCGATGGCGTCGGCTTCGAGTGCCGGGGCGGTGGCAGGGCCGACCGGAATAGCGGGCGCGGTTGCGGGCGCGATCCGGGACGATGCGGCCACGGATGCCTGAACGGCGGCTTCCGCAGCCGCTTCCGCCTCGCGCGCGGCCGCAGCCGCGGCGCGTTCCTCCGCGCGGATGCTCGCCTCGTCCTCGGTCATCTCGTGTGCCGCCATCAGCTGGGCCGAACGTCGCCGAGCAGCATCGCGCGCCGCTTCGTCCTCGGCTGCTTCCAGGCGGCGCTGCTGCGCGCGCTTGATGAAGAACTCCTGCGATTCGAACAGCACGGTCTCGCCGTCGGCGTCTTCTTTCGCGAACGCGCCGAGCGGCGTGTAGCTGCCATCGGGCATGAGCTCACGCAGTTTGGCGGTGTCGCTCAGGCTCACGTCGAGGTATCCGAGGATCTGCTCGCGCAGTTCGCTGTCGAGGACGGGCCAGGCTATCTCGATGCGCTTGTCCATGTTGCGCGTCATGAGGTCGGCGCTGGACAGGTACACCTTCATATTGTCGCGCGGGCCGAAGCCGTAGATGCGGCTGTGCTCCAGCAGGCGCCCCACGATGGACACGACGCGCACGTGCTCGGTGTAGCCTTCCAGCCCCGGCACGATGCACGAGATGCCGCGCACGAACAGCGTCACGTTCACGCCGGCCTGCGACGCCTCCACGATCTTCTCGATCACGTCCTTGTCGGTGATGGAGTTCGTTTTGAAGAACAGCCCGCACGGCTCGCCGGCTTTCTTGCGTTCGATCTGCGCGTCGATCCCAGCGAGGATCATCGGCTTGATCTGCAACGGCGCCACCCACATGATGTCGTAGTTGTCGGAGGTGTTCTCAAGCCCCATGTTGCGGAAGAACTCGGTTGCGTCTCGCCCGAACGTCTCGTCGGTGGTGATGAACGACAGATCGGTGTACAGCTTCGCCGTCTTCTCGTTGTAGTTGCCGGTGCCCAGCTGGGTGATGTGCTGCAGCCCCTGGTCGGTTTGACGCGTGATGCAGCATATCTTCGAGTGCACCTTGAAGTCGCGGAAGCCGTAGATGACGTTGCATCCCGCCTGTTCGAAGCGCTGCGACCATTCGATGTTGTTGCTCTCGTCGAAGCGGGCGCGCAGCTCGAACAGCGCGGTCACCTCCTTGCCGTTCTCGGCTGCCGCGATGAGCGCCTCGGCTAGATGCGATTGGCTGGCCAGGCGGTACAGCGTGATCTTGATGGAGATGACGGTGGGGTCGTTCGCAGCCTCGCGCAGAAGCTGCACGAAGGCGTCCATGCTCTCGTACGGGTACGATAGCAGCACTTCCTTCTCGGCCACCTGGTCGATGATGCGACGGTTGCGGTCGAGGCAGCCGGGCCACTGCGGCGTGAACGGTACGTTCGTCAGCTCCGCGCGCGCGGTTTCAGGCAGATGGCCGGCCAGCCCCCACGTATAGCTCATGTCGAGCGGCACCTTCGTGACGTAAGCTTGGTGCGGCTTGAGGTTCAGGCGCTTGAGCAGCAGCTTCTCCAAGGTGGGCGACAGCGGCCGTTCGCTTTCGAGGCGTACCGGCGCCAGGCGCGAGCGCTTCTTCAAGATGCGCTTCATGTGCTCGCGATAGTCCTCGTCGCTCTCGTCGGTGCCTTCGGTGGCGTCGAGGTCGGCGTTGCGGGTGACGCAGATGACGTTCGTGTGCTTGATGGCGTACATGGAGAATATCTCGCTCGCCACCATCTCGATGACGTGCTCCAGCAGGATGAACTGCAGTCCTTCGCCCGGCAGCGCGATCACGCGCTGGCATTGGCGCGGCATGGGGACGAGGCCCAGCGTCACGCCCTCGGCTCCGAGGTTCTTCCCCTTCTCCTCCTTGGGCGCCTTTTCGCCGTCCTTGGTCTTCGCCGCCTTCTTCTTCGCGCCCGGCTCCTCGTTGAGGCGCAGTACCACGTACAGCGCGCCGTTCTCCAGGTGAGGGAAGGGATGGCGCGAGTTGATGATCTGCGGCGACAGGAACGGCATCACGTTCTTGTGCACGTAATCGGACAGGAAGGCGCGCTGCTCGTCGTCGAGGTCTTCGGGGCGCAGGCTGCACACGCCGCGCGCGCACAGCTGTTTCCGCACGCTTTCGTAGGTGCGTTCCTGGATGGGGTACAGCTCGTGGCAGCGCGCGTAGATGGCGTCGAGCTGCTCGGCGGGCGTCATGCCGGACTTCGAGTCGATGATGTGCTTCTTCACTAACGACAGGTCGGTCAGGCTGCCGACGCGCACCATGAAGAACTCCTGGAGGTTGCTCCAGAAGATGGAGATGAAGTTCAGGCGCTCGAGCAGCGGCACCGTCTCGTCGGCTCCCTGGTCGAGTACGCGCTCGTTGAACGTGAGCCATGACAGCTCTCGGTTCTGCAAGTAGGATTCTTTGCTCGGTTCGCCCTCGACGGAGGGGTTTGCGCCCTCGACTTTGTCGATTGACGCGCGCATCTCGTCCGCGCTCGTTTCCGCGAGAGCGTCCGGCGCTTGGCCGGCAGGAGTCTCGGCGGTGCTGGTCGTGGATTTCTTGGCTGTGTCCATGAACGTCCCCTTCCCGTAAACGTTCGCTTCCTGCGCGCCGCTACCGCAGCATGCGGTCGATCAGGTACCCTTCGCGCACGCCGTACTTGCACACGTCCAGACGCTCGGCTCCGCATGCGTCGAACAGCTCGCCGAGGATGATGCAGCCCGGTACCAGCGTGTGCACGCGCTCGGCCGAAGCCTTGAGCGCGGCGTGCGCGAACGTGTCGGGATCGGTGCGGCACCATGCAAGTATCGCATGAATTTGCTGTTTCGTCATGGTTTTCGGACGTACGGCCGCGCCGGTGGCTTGAGCATGCATCTTGGCGGCCGCGCGCACGCTTCCGCCGATGCCGTACAGCGCTTCCGAGCGGTACGCGTCGGGGTCGGGCAGACCGGCGAAGCGCTTGCGGAACGCTTCGGCTATGGCGTCCATCTCGCCGGGGGTCGGCAGGATAGCGCGTACGTGCTGGGCGAACGATGACAACGACCCTTGCCCGATGCTCGCGTTGTCGAAATCGAGGCTGCTTTCGATGCGTGTGAGCTCGGTCGAGCCGCCGCCTATGTCGACGAGCGTGCCCCGCTCTACTGCGCGGTCGCAGGTGGCGCCGACGAAGCCCAGGTGCGCCTCGTCGGTAGCCGACAGCAGCGAGATGGGCAGCTCGGCTGCCTCCTCGATGGCCGCGACGGCTTCCTCGCAGTTCAAGGCGTTGCGGATGACCGCGGTGGCGAACACCTCCATCTTCTCGCAATCGAAGTACCGTGCGCGCTTCGCATGTCCGCGCAGCACGCTGACGGCTCGGTCGATGCCGTCCTGGGTGAACACCCCGTCCACGACGTAGGCCGACAAGCCCGCCATCACCTTGTCGTTTATGAGACTCTTGAAATCCTTGTTCGTGCACGTGCGCTTATGCGCGTCTTTCACGTCGTAGACGACGAGGCGTATCGAGTTCGACCCGAGGTCGACCACCGCGTAGTTGGGCATGGCATAGTCCGTCCGAAATCAAGCGGCTCGCCCGGGGCGATCCGCGATGTGCTCCATCGCTTCATTGTAGTGAACCGCGCCGGTCGCGGCCAGGCCGAGCGCGAACTGAAAGCTGGATTTTACTTTTTATCGCCTGCGCTCGGGACGACGGTCTGGTTCGCTCGTTCGGGTGGCGATGGGCCGGCCCTTGCAGGATGGCGGTCCGGTTCTTCGCGATCCTTGTGGTACCATGAGCTTCTCGAAGGAAAGGAAGCGCCATGCTGGAAACCGTCGATTTCTCACGCGAACCGCTCTCGAAGGACGCCTACAAGGCGCGTCGGGACGAGCTGATGGAGCGATTGGTGGTGCTGCAGCAGCAGGCGCGCGTGCAGGGCGTCGGCCTGGTGGTGCTGTTCGAAGGATGGAACGGCGCCGGCAAGGGCAGCCGCATCTCCGATCTCATGTACCACCTCGACGCGCGCGCCACCAGCGTGTACGTCACTGAAAACCTCGACGTGAAAGCCGCGCGCGCGTTCGCGGGCGCGAAGAGCGGCGTAACGGGCTTCTATCCCGTGATGCAGGAGTTCTGGAAGAGCCTGGGCCAGCGCGGCACCATCTCGTTCTTCGACCGCGGCTGGTACACCGCCGCCGTTCAGCACATGCTGTACACCGAGTTCGGCAAGCTCTCCCTGAAAGCCTCCAAGCGCAAGGGCCAGAAAGCCGTCGCGGCCGCCATGGCCGAGGCGCGCGACGAACGCCACATCGACGTGCTGCGCCGCTACCTCACCTCTGCGTCCGATTTCGAGCGGCAGCTAGCCGACGACGGTTACCTTGTGGTCAAGTTCTTCGTGCACGTCACGAAGGAGGCGCAGAAGAAGCGCCTCACGCGCCTGCATGACGATCCGGCCACGCGCTGGCGCGTGGGCGAGGACAAGCTGGCCACCATCGGCAACTACGAGGAGGCGTACCGCCTGTACGACAACCTGCTGAAGGGCAGCGACTTCTCGTTCGCCCCATGGCATCTCGTGAACGGCGAGGACAAGCGCCGCGCCAACCTGCAGATCGCCGAGACGCTGGTGAACGCGCTTACGAGCGCGTTCGAGGCAGCGCCCGACGCCGAAGCCGCCGTAGCGGCGGCCAAGGCGCAGGCCAACTCCGCCGGCGCTCTCGATGAAGCGCCCCTGTTCGGCCGTTCTCCCGAAGAGGAGGCGCGCGTGCGCGAGGAGGCGGAAGCCGCCGCAGCCGCTGCTTCCGCCCGCGCTCCGCGCGTTTCGAGGTTCCGTCAGGTGGACGACCCGCCGTGCCTCGAGAGCGTCGACCACGCGCTCGCGCTCGACCCCGAGACGTACAAGGTCGAGCTCAAGGCCCAGCAGGAGCGCCTCAACAGGCTGGAGATGGAGATGTACCAGAAGCGCATCCCGCTCATGATCATGTACGAAGGCTGGGACGCCGCGGGCAAGGGCGGCAACATCAAGCGCGTGGCCCAAGCGCTCGACGCCCGCGCCTATACCATTTTTCCCAGTCCCGCCCCCACGAAGCCCGAGCTGCTGCATCCGCACCTGTGGCGCTATTGGACGCGTCTGCCGAAGGCGGGCCACGTGGGCATCTACGACCGCAGCTGGTACGGTCGCGTGCTCGTGGAGCGCGTCGAAGGTTTCGCTTCGGTGTCGGAATGGACGCGGGCGTACGACGAGATCAACGAATTCGAGCGCGATCTGGTGCGGTGGGGCGCCATCCTGCTGAAGTTCTGGGTTGACGTGAGTCCCGAAGAGCAGTTGCGACGCTTTCGCGACCGCGAGCAAGATCCTGCGAAACAGTGGAAGATCACCGATGAGGATTGGCGCAACCGCGACAAGTATCCCCAGTACAAAGCCGCGGTCGAGGATATCTTCCGCTTGACCAGCACGCCGTTCGCCCCCTGGATAATCCTCGAGAGCGACGACAAGCGCTACGCGCGCGTCAAGGCGCTCAAAATTATCAACGACGCCCTGGAAGCGCGCTTGCGCGAAAACTGAGATCGCGTTACTATGGGCAGCAGTACTCGAAACGACCGTGCGCATTCGCGCGCTTGAACGAAAAAAAGGGGTAAACAGTCATGACTCTGTTCGGAATCACCGTGCCCATGGAGGCTATCTGGGTCATCGTCGCGATCATCGTCCTCGTCATCGTCGGCTTCATCGCGAAAGGCTTCATCGACGAGATGAAGAAGTAGCCGCTTCGGCGAACAGCGGTCCCTATCGTGAAAATTGCGTTTTTGCGAACATCGCGCCCCCATCATGGGGGCGTTTGTTTATTATGGTAACGGTCTGGCGACGGCGGGGTTCCGCCGTTTGAAGATCATCCCGAAAGGTGAACATGTCCGAGTACCGACAGCATCCCGGCCCTGCTCCAAGCGGGCGACCTGCGCAGCAGCGCGTGCCGAGGGGCGCCGCGCCCGACGTGCGGGCAGGGGCGCAACCGGGCGCCTACCGGCCGGCCACCGCGCAGCATGCCGCCTACCGCTCCGCTCAGCCTGCCCAGCGCAGATCGGCTGGAGGCGGAGGCTACCCGTATCGACAGCAACCGACCTATCAGCAGCCCGGTTCCGGACGGCCTCGGAAGAAGAGCGGGCCGTGGCGCGTGGTGTTCTGGATCGCGCTCGTGGTGTTCGTCGTGGCGCTGGCCGCGCTCGGTGCCATCGGCTTCAGTTACTGGCAGGGTCAGCAAACCTATAACGATGTCGCGCGGGAGGGTTTCACGCCGCCCGACGATCTGTCGGCCACGTCGCTCGCCGACTTCACGGTGGACTGGGATGCGCTCAAGGCCATCAATCCCGACACGGTGGGGTGGATCTACATTCCCGGCACCGTGGTGAACTACCCCATCGTGCAAGCGGCCGACGACGAGAAGTACCTTACGCACGACTTCAAGGGATCGGAAGGCTGGATCGCCACGTTCGGCGCCATCTTCCTGGCGGCCGAGAACAGCTCCGACTTCTCCGACCCGAACAACATCATCTACGGCCATCATCTGAACGACGGCTCGATGTTCGCCTGCGTCGCCGATTTCAGCGATGCCGCCCAGTTCAACGACCATCGCACGGTGTACATCCTCACGCCTGAGGGCAACTACGAGCTGAGCACGTTCGCGCTCGTGCATGTGGCGGCCGACGATCCGTTGGCACAGATGCGGTTCGCCGATGAGGACGAACGCGTGGCCTACGTGCAGGACAAGATCGACCGATCGGTGGTGCCCGCTTCCGACATACCTGCTGCTTCCGATATCAAACACACCTTCGCCCTTGCCACGTGCGACAATCTGCCGTCGGACGGGCGTTACGTGCTGTATTCGTACGTGAAGGCCAGCACGGTGGGCGAGGGCGACGGCGACGTCATCGACCCCGATGCCGTCGCGGCCATCGATTCCGCAGAACAGGAGATCGCTTCATGAGCACGTCCATCCTGCCGGGCGAGCGCCCCGACCGCCTCGAAGAGGAGTGCGCCGTGTTCGGCGTGTTCGCTCCCGGCGAAGACGTGGCGCGCATGACGTGCTTCGGCTTGCAAGCGCTGCAGCATCGCGGTCAGGAGAGCGCCGGCATCGCCGTGGGCGACGGTGCGACGGTCATGGTGTCGAAAGACCTCGGCCTTGTGACCCAGGTGTTCGACGAAGCAAGCCTGGCCGCGCTCGAGGGCTTCGTGGCCGTGGGCCACGCGCGCTACTCCACGAGCGGCGGCGCCGCGTCGTGGGAGGCTGCGCAGCCGCACATCTCGGCCATCGACGACGTGCTGATCGCGCTCGCGCACAACGGCACGCTCGTCAACACGAACGCCTTGCGCGCCCATCTCGTCGACGAGGGCGTGCAGTTCCGTTCCGGCACCGACAGCGAGGTGGCGGCGAAGGCAATCGGCCGGGTGACCCAGGAAACGCACCACTTGCGCAACGGCATCCGCCGCGCTATGGAGGAGCTGTCGGGCGCCTACGCCATGGTGCTGGCCAGCCCCGATTCGCTGTACGCGTTCCGCGACCCCAACGGTATCCGCCCGCTGTGCATCGGCGAGCTGCCCGACGGCCGCGGCTGGGCAGTGTCCAGCGAGACGTGCGGGCTCGACATCGTGGGCGCGCAGTACGTGCGCGACGTCGAACCGGGCGAGATCGTGCGCTTCAACCGCGACGGCATGCACGCCGAGCAGGGCGTCGCCGCCCGCAAGTCGGCGGCGTGCATCTTCGAGTACGTGTACTTCGCGCGCCCCGACAGCGTGATCGACGGCCAGAGCGTGTACCAGGCGCGGCGCAACATGGGGCGCATCCTGGCGCAGGAGGCGCCCGTGGAGGCCGACCTCGTGCTGGGCGTGCCCGACTCGGGCGTGCCGTCGGCCATGGGCTACGCGTTTGAGAGCGGCATCCCGTACGCCGACGGCATCGTGAAGAACCGCTACGTGGGACGCACGTTCATCGAGCCCACCCAGGCCATGCGCCAGCTGGGCATCCGTTTGAAGCTGAACCCGCTGCGCTCGGTTATCGAGGGGCAGCGCCTCGTGGTCATCGACGACAGCATCGTGCGTGGCAACACGTCGAAGAAGCTCGTGCAGATGCTGCGCGACGCGGGCGCGGCGGAGGTGCACCTGCGCATCGTGAGCCCCGAGGTGATGTGGCCGTGCTTCTACGGCATCGACACCGACACGCGCGATCAGCTGATCGCCGCGAACATGGACCTCGGCGAGATGAACGCGTGGATCGGTTCGGACTCGCTGGCCTTCATCTCGCTCGAGGGCTTGCGCGCCGCCGTTCCCGACGCCCGCCGCCAGGGGTTCTGCGACGCGTGCTTCACCGGCGACTACCCGGTGGCCATCCCCGACGCGGTGGCCAAGAGGAGCTTCCTGACGAAGAAGGATTTCGACGAGACGTACGGCGAAGACGCGACGGGCTAGGCGCGCCGCGCACGACAGCAGCATGACAGTGGGGGATCGCCCCGACCTGGACGATACGGCACAAGGAGCCAAGATGACTGAGAGAATTACCGTAAGCGCGACGCAGACCGACGACGGCCCGCACATGCCCAGCTGGATGGACGAAGACGCGGTGACCTACGCGCAGGCGGGCGTGGACACGGCCGAGGGCGCGCGCGCCGTCGAAGCCATCAAGGGCGTCGTGCACGACACGTACCGTCCCGAGGTGGTGGGCGACATCGGCGGCTTCGGCGGCCTGTTCTCCATCGCGGCGGCCAAGAGCATGGACGACCCGCTGCTGGTCAGCGGCACCGACGGCGTGGGCACGAAGCTCAAGGTGGCGCAGCTGGCCGGCAAGCACGACACGGTGGGCATCGACCTCGTGGCCATGTGCGCGAACGACATCCTCGCCACGGGCGCCGAGCCGCTGTTCTTCCTCGACTACGTGGCCATCGGCAAGCTCAAGGCCGAGAACGTGGCCGAGATCGTGGCGGGCATCGGCGAGGGCTGCAAGCAGGCCGGCTGCGCGCTCATCGGCGGCGAGATGGCCGAGCACCCCGGCGTCATGGACCCCGACGACTACGACCTGTCCGGCTTCTGCGTGGGCGTGGTCGACCGCACGAAGATGCTCGACCCGGCCACCGTGCGCGAAGGCGACGTGCTGATCGGCCTGGCGTCCAGCGGCCTGCATTCCAACGGCTACTCGCTGGCGCGCAAGGTGTGCGTGGAGGGGAAGACCCACTACGAGCTGCGCATCGAGCGCGAGGAGCTGGGCGGCGCGAGCCTCCAGGACGCGCTTCTGGAGCCCACGCGCATCTACGTGAAGCCGGTGCGCGCCGTGCTGGAGGCCTGCGAGGGCGCCGTGCACGCGCTCGCGCACATCACGGGCGGCGGCATCTCCGAGAACCTCGACCGCGCGCTGCCGAAGACCTGCGCCGCCGAGGTGGACCTCGGCACGTGGCCGGTGCCGGCCATCGCGTCGTTCGTGTGCGACGCGGCGCACCTCGACGAAGCCGAGGCGCTCAAGACGTTCAACATGGGCCTCGGCATGGTGCTCATCGTGGACGCGGCGCGCGCCGACGAGGTGGAGGCCGCGCTGACGCAGGCCGGCGAGACCACGTACCGCGTCGGCCGCATCGTGGCGGGCGAGGGCGAGGTCCGCTACGCGAACGACGGCAAGCTGTACGGCTTCGGTGCGGAGGCGTAAGGGCATGACCGAACCGCTGAAAATCGGCGTGCTGCTGAGCGGCAGCGGCACGAATTTGCAAGCCATCATCGATGCGGCGGCCGAGGGGCTGCCCGTGGAGATCGTGCACGTGGTGTCGTCGCGCCCCGATGCGTTCGGCATCGAGCGCGCGCATCGGGCGGGCATCCCGGTCACGGTGCTCAACCGCGACGTGTACGCCGACCCCGTCGAAGCCGACAGGCGCATCGCCGAGACGCTGCGCTACGCGCACGCCGAGTACGTGGTGATGGCAGGGTACATGCGCAAGGTGACGCCCGTGCTGCTGGACGCGTTCCCCGACCGCGTGCTGAACTTGCATCCGGCGCTGCTGCCCTCGTTCAAGGGCGCGCACGCCATCCAAGACGCGTTCGACGCGGGCGTGAAAGTGACGGGCATCACCGTCCACTTCGCGAACGAGGACTACGACAAAGGCCCCATCGTGGCGCAACGCGCCGTGGAGGTGCGCGAGGACGATACCCACGACGACCTCGAAGCCCGCATCCACGAGGTCGAGCACGTCCTGTATCCCGAAGTGCTGCGCCTCGTGGCCGAAGGCCGCGTGACCGTGGGCGAGGACCGTAAGGTCCATATCGCCCCCGCCCGATGAACCCGCGGGGAAACCCGCAGGTCAACCGTCCGTTCCGCGCGTAAGCTTGTCGTCCGCCCAGGCAAATGCCCGCCAGCTCGAACCTCGAAGGAGCCCTCATGAACAAGGAAGCCCTCCAGTCCGTCATCGCCGCCCTCCGCGAGGGCCGCACGCCGTCCTTGAGCGTGGAGGATTTCCCGTGCTTCTCGCCCGAGGCGACCGAAGGCAACCAGCACGTGGAGCCGACGTATCTCGACGTGGTGGCGAAAAGCCTCACGGCCGACGACGCGCCCACGTTCGAGCGCGCCCTGCGCGCGATGGAGGAGGGCGACCTCGCCTGGCTCGGTTTCAAGATCGTCTACGATGCGGACGCGGCTCAGCGCAACACCGACAACGAGGTGACGAAGAAGTACGGCGACGAGGGCTCGGCCGACGGCGAGCCGCTCGTGTTCTTCTGCAACGACGCGAAGGAGATCGTGGCGTCGCGGCCGTACTCGCCCCGCGACACGTTCCAGATGAAGGACGTCACGCGCGGCCCCTCGATGCACAACGAGCAGTTCGAGGGTCTCACCTGGGCGAGCGTCCCTCTGTTCGACCAGGTGCATGTTTGGCTGCTGGGCGCGTCCGACGCGGCCAGCGAAGTGGCGGCGCTCGCCGACCACGTGGGCTTCGCCGTGACGGTGGTCGACTACGATCCGGCCTATGTGAGCGAAGCGCGCTTCCCTGCGGCGAAGCGCATCGTGCTCGAGGGCGGCAACTTCGACGCGCTCGAGCAGTTGGACGCCGCTCCCGAGGATTACGTATGCGTGCTCACCCGTGGTCACATGTTCGACCCCGAGGGCTGCGTCTGGGCGACGAGGCATCACGTGCACTACGTGGGCATGATGGGCTGCGCCGGCAAGAACGACCGCGTGCACGAGCTGGTTCTGGCTTCCGGCGCCACCGAGGAGGACTGGGAGCGCGTCAAGCGCCCCATCGGCCTGAAGTTCGGGGCGAAGACGCCCGCCGAGCTGGCCATCGCCATCGTCGCCGAGCTCGTGGACGTGCGCTACCGCCAACGCTACAGCGCCGAAGCGCGCGAGCGCCACGAGAAGAGCCTGGGCCGCTGACATGGGCGAACGACTCTTTGACGCCCTTATTGTCATCGACGTGCAACAGGCTCTTGTCGACGGTCATCCGTCGAAGGAGGATTCGTTCCTCGTTGCGGTGGGCGCGATGATCGATGCGTGTCGTCGCGCAGACGTTCCTGTGCTGTACGTGTGCCACGATGGAGGAGCGGGCGATGAGCTGGAACGTGGGACGGATGGCTGGCGGGTGCATTGCGCCGTCGCGCCGCAGGCTGGAGAAATAGTCGTTGACAAGCGATTCAACAGCGCTTTTCGGCAGACAGGCCTTCATGAAACGCTGCAATCTTTGGGCGCGAAGCGCATCGTCATGTGCGGCATGCAGACGGAATTTTGCTTCGACGTGTCCGTCAAGGTGGCTTTCGAGCTGGGTTACGACGTGACCGTGCCACGTGAGGCCGTCACCACGTTCGACAGCGGGTTCGCCCCTGGCGAAGTTCTTACCGCCTACTTCGAAGATCGCATCTGGGACGGCCGTTATGCGCGCGTGCTGGATACGGACGGCGTCGTCGAAGAGCTTGCCGCTCGCTGACCTTTTCGTCGTGCGCGTTTGCGGGATATGCGCGCGCTTTCTCGTTGACCTCGCGGTTCGGGTGGTACCATGCGTCGCAGGAGATTGGACGCAAGGGGCCGTTCAGTCGCAGACAAGAGGAAAGGATGTAAGGCCATATGAGCAATCCTAAGGTCAAGCGCGTGCTCGTGTCCGTCACGGACAAGAGCGGCGTTGCGGACTTCGCCCGCGCGCTCGTCGACGAGTTCGGGGCGGAAATCATCTCGACGGGCGGCACCGCCCGCGCGCTCAAGGACGCCGGCGTGCCGGTTACGCCCATCGACGACGTGACGCAGTTCCCCGAGATGATGGACGGTCGCGTGAAGACGCTGCACCCGCGCGTGCACGGCGGTCTGCTGGCCAAGCGCGACAACGAGGCCCACATGGCCCAAGCGGCCGAGCACGGCATCGAGATGATCGACATGGTGGTGGTGAACCTCTACGCCTTCGAGAAGACGGTGGAAAGCGGCGCCGATTTCGGCACCTGCATCGAGAACATCGACATCGGCGGCCCGTCCATGCTGCGCTCCGCGGCCAAGAACTTCGAGAGCGTGGCCGTGGTCACGCGCCCGGCGAGCTACGACGCCATCCTGGCCGAGATGCGCGCCAACGACGGCGCCACCCTGCGCGACACGCGCGCCAAGCTGGCGCTCGACGTGTTCGAGACCACGGCGGCTTACGACGGCGCCATCGCCGCGTGGATGGGCGCCCAGCTCAAGGACGAGGGCGACGTGAAGTTCCCCGCCGACCGCACGCTGCATCTCTCGAAGGTGCAGGACCTGCGTTACGGCGAGAACCCGCACCAGTCCGCCGCGTTCTACCGTCGCGACGACTACGCCGACGCCCCGCACAGCCTGGCCCATGCCAAGCAGCATCAGGGCAAGGAGCTGTCGTACAACAACTACCTCGACCTCGACGCGGCTTGGACGGCCGTGCGCGAGTTCGACGAGCCGGCCTGCGTCATCGTCAAGCACCTCACGCCCTGCGGCGTGTGCCAGAACGACGACCTCGTCGAGGCCTACCAGCGCGCGCACGCGTGCGACCCGGTGAGCGCCTACGGCGGCGTCATGGCGTTCAACCGCCCCGTCACCTCCGACGTGGTGGTAGCCATCTTCGACAACAAGCAGTTCGTCGAGGCCATCATCGCTCCCGAGTTCGCGGGCGACGCGCTTGACATGTACAGCGCGAAGAAGAACGCGCGCCTGCTGTCCACGGGCGGCGTGAACCCGGCCGGCGGGGAAGTGGAGTACCGCTCCGTCGAGGGCGGCCTGCTGGCCCAGGATTCCGACGCCGTGGCCGAGGATCCCGCGACGTTCACGGTTCCCACAAAGCGCCAGCCCAGCGAGGAAGAGCTCGCCGAGCTGCTGTTCGCGTGGAAGGTGTGCAAGTCCATCAAGTCCAACGCCATCGCCATCACGAAGGGCCACGCGACCATCGGCGTGGGCGGCGGTCAGCCGAACCGCGTGAACTCCGCGCGCATCGCCGTGGAGCAGGCGGGCGAGGAAGCCAAGGGCGCCGTGGCCGCCTCCGACGCGTTCTTCCCGTTCCGCGACGGCCTCGACGCGCTGGCCGAGGCCGGCGTGACGGCCATCATCGAGCCGGGCGGTTCCATCCGTGACGAAGAGGTGATCGCCGCCGCCGACGAGCACGGCATCGCGCTCGTCTTCACCGGCCACCGCCACTTCAGGCACTAGATCCGGCGGCATACCATGTTGCAAGCGGCAGCTTCGGAAACGAAGCTGCCGTTTTTTGCGGGCGCCCCGTAGCGGGATCCGACTTCCTCGGTTCGCTCGACGCGTCAAGTTGCAGCCTTCTCGTCCGACGTGGACGCAAAACGGCAGCTGTGGCAAAGTTAGCCTTGGTTTCAAGTGGATTTCGCACTTTGGATTTCACGCGATCTGGGGTTTCGTGGATGCTCACGACGCTTATAACGTTCGTCGCGACCCGATGATTGCCATGGCTACCGTTTTGCGCCCAACTTCCACGCCGGACGACGATGTTTCCGCGGCTTGTCGGGGCTTGTGGATGTTCTCTGACGGGATGATGGCGGGGGAGGGGCGGCGCGTATAGTGGGAACATGAAGAAATCCGAAGCGCTCAACATCCTGGGGCTCTCAGACGGCGCGACCGACGATGCGGTCAAACAGGCCCACCGCAAGCTGGTGATCGAGCACCATCCTGACAAGTTCGCGCTTGGATCGAAGGAGCGCGAGGAGGCGGAAGAGTTCACGAAGCGCATCAACGAAGCGCGTGACGTGCTGCTCAACCGTTCATGGACGCCCGAGTTCGATCCGCGCCGCGATCCTCGCCCCTACGCGAACAACCCGTACGCCCACCCCACGCAGAACCCTTACGGCGGCGCGGGTCAGGGTGGCGATCCCTTCGCGGGCTGGCCGTTCGGCCAGGCCCCTGGCCAAGGCCAGGGGCAGACCACCTACGTATGGACGTCGTGGGACGTGCCGCGCTCCGGCGGTTCCGGCGTGGGCAGCCAGCCGTTCGACCCTTTCGACCCGTTCGCGCCCTTCCGCGCAACGGCCGAGCCGCGCAAGACCCCGCAGGAAGCTCTCGACGAAGTCAAGCACGACCTCGGGCGCGAAGGGCTCGTCATTGCGGGCAAGGTGGCGCTGTTGGCGGTGGCGGCGCTCGCGGGCACCGCGGCCACCGGGCTGTTCCTGTACGTGATGATCTCCATCGTATACGGCCTGTGGAAGCGCTTCGGCTCGTGCCTCATCGGTCTCATCGTGCCGCTCATGCTGCTGGGCGCGCCCTTCGTGTTCATCATCGCGCCCCGGCAGGGGGTCGTCACCGCAGGGCTGGCCGTTGCGTTCTTGTTCGCGGTGCTGTTCGACGTGGTGAACGTGCGCAACCTCCTGCGCGCCCTGCGCGTCGCGCGCCGGGCGACGTCCTAGCGGAGCCTCTGTGGCGGGACCGCCGCGTCCCGCTTGCAGCGCGCACCCTCATGCTATACTGAATCATTCCGTCATGGTTCGTCGAAAGGGGACGCTGGTTGAAGAAAGCGCTGCTGCTCGTCATCGGCATCGTCGCAGTGTGCTTTCTCATCGCGAACGCCGATTACCTGGCGAGCTTCCTCGCGACGCTCAAGACCGGCGCGCTCGTGCCGCTGGTCGTGGCTTGCGTGCTCATGCTGGCGCGCCACCTCGTGCAGGCGGCGTCCTACGACGCGGCCTTCGAGGCGGTCGGCCATAAGACGGGCTTCTGGCACAACGTCGTGCTCATCTTCTCGCTGGTGTTCATCAACACGTTCTGCCTGTTCTCGGGGGCGACGGGCGTGGCGTTCATCATCGACGACGCGCACCGCACGGGCGCGGACGCGGGCACGTCCACCAGCGGCGCTATCCTCTCGCAGATCGGCTACTTCGCCGCCATCCTCGTGATCTCCGTCATCGGCTTTCTCACCATGCTGCTGTCCGGCAGCATGAACACGCTGTTCCTCGTCGGGGGGCTGGCGTTGGCGGCGGTGCTGGCGGCGCTGTCCAGCATGTTCGTGGTGGGCTACCGCAAACCGCGCGTGCTGTTCCGCCTGTTCATCGGCATTGAGTCGCTCATCAACAAGGCGCTGGGGCTGCTGAAGAAACATCTCAAGCCGGCCTGGGGGCGCAAGATGGCCAGCTCCTTCATCTCGTCGGCGGGCATCCTCGCGAAGAACCCGCAGGGCACCATGGTCACCGTGTCCTACGCGTCGTTCTCGGCCATCCTCAACATGGCGTGCCTCGTGGCCATCGGCTACGCGTTCGGCTTCGAGAACGTGGCCGCGCTCGTGGCGGCGTTCGCGGTGTCGGCCATCTCGGTCATCCTGAGCCCCACGCCTCAGGGCGTGGGCGTGGTGGAGGCGGCCATCGCCGCCATCCTCACGGCGCACGGATGCTCGCTGGCCACAGCCACGGCCATCGCGCTGGTGTACCGCGGTATCATGTTCTGGATCCCTTTCTGCATCGGCGCGCTGCTGCTGTCGCAGTCGGGGTTCTTCGCCGACAAGAAGAGCCCTACCGAGGAGAAGCGCGCGAAGGACACGGCTTGGGTTTCGGGCACCATCGTGCTCATCGTGGGACTCGTGAACATCGGCATGGCGTTGATTCCGCAGACGTTCAGGCCGTTCACCGCGCTCACGGATTGGATCAACATGGGCGGCCTGCTCATCGGTCCGTTCCTTATCGTGGGGAGCATCGTGCTCGTGGTGCTGGCCGTGGGACTCATCCTGCGCTTCCGTACGGCGTGGGCGCTCACGTTGGGCGTGCTCGTGCTGGTGGCTGGCGCGGAGTTCCTCTACGTGAACACCGTGCAGGTTGCCGTGGCGGCTCTGCTGCTGGTGATGTGGCTGTTCTGGAAGCGCGACGCGTTCGACCGTCCTATCGCTCCGCAAGACGACGCGCCGCGCCTCGTGCGCGAGTTCCGCGAGAACGTCGAGCGGTTCCGCGCTTGGCGCGCCAGGCGGGCTGCGGCGAAGGCGGCGGGTGAGCAGCCGCTCGCCGGCATCGGCAGCGCCATAGCCTCGCGCCGAGAAGAGGGCGGCGCGCGCTCGCCTGCGAAAAGGAAAACGGGTTGGGAACAACGTGCCGAAAAAGGCGCGGAGATCATCCGCGAAGCGGGACATGAGGGTATACTGCCCTTTGGCGATGATGCCGAGCCGGCGCCCGCGGGGGCGGCAACGGCAGGCGTCGCCGATTCTGCAGCAATGAAGGAGGAGTCAAACCATGATCGTGCTCGATGAGCCCTACGTGTCCGAACCTCTGATCGCCTGGCTTGAGGAGTCCCAGCATCCCGTGCTGGACAACGCTTTCGCGCGTTCGATCGCCGACGGACGCGCTCTGAACCTCGTATCGTCCGACGAGGCGGTTCGCCGTATCGACGCAGGGGAGCGCGTGTACACGAACTCCGAGAACGCCCTGGCCTGGATCGTCGAGAGCGCCCACAACGAAAGCCTGTCGCGCGCCATCGGCCTGTTCAAGGACAAGGCCGCCATGCGAGCTGCGCTGGCCGGCCTCGACCCCGACCTGTTCTTCAAATCCTGTTCGGTGGACGAGTTGTTCAAGCTCGATTTCTCCCAGCTTCCGGCGCCTTTCGTGCTGAAGCCGTCGGTGGGTTTCTGCAGCATGGGCGTCTACGCCATCCAGAACCGCGAGGACTGGGAGCGCGCTCTGGCCGACATCCAGCAGAACGCCTCGTCGTGGCACGACATGTACCCCGAAAGCGTCATCGGCGCCGGGTCGTTCATTCTCGAAGGCTATCTTGAGGGCACCGAGTACGCGCTGGACGCGTACTTCGACGAGACGGGTCGCGCGCACATCCTCAATGTGCTGCGCCACGACTTCACCTCGCCTGAAGATACCTCCGATCGCATGTACGTGACCAGCGCCTCCATCGTGCGCGACACCTCCACGATGTTCGCCTCTTGGCTCGACCGCGTGAACGCGCTCATCGGCGCGCGGAACTTCCCCGTGCACGTGGAGGTGCGCGTGTCGGACGGGCATGTGAGCCCCATCGAGTTCAATCCGCTGCGGTTTGCGGGCCTCGGCGGCACCGACGTCAGCTGGTACGGCTACGGCTACCGCACCTACCAGGCGTTCCTCGAAGACGACGAGCCCGACTTCGATGCGGCGTTCGACGGCAAGACCGACAAGGTGTACTCCATGTCGCTGCTGAACGCGCCGGCCGATGCCTCGGGCGACGAAGACTTCGACTACGACGCGTTCCTCGGTCGATTCTCCCACGTGTTGGAGATGCGCCCCTTCGACGTGAAGCGCGTGGGCAACTACGGCTTCCTGTTCTTGGAGACGGATCCGTCCACGTCCGACGAGCTGGATTTCCTCATGCGCTCCGATCTTAAGGAGTTCCTCCGCTAAGGCGGAGGAGCGCACGGCGCACGGGCTGATCGGTGAAGAAGCTCAACATTCGAAACCTGCTCATCGGACTGGTCATCGTCATCGTGCTGGCCGTGGTGCTGCTGCGCGGCGACCAGCTGGTCGAGCTCGTCGAGACCATCAAAAAAGGTGCCGTCATTCCGCTTATCGCGGCGGTGTGCACCCAGTTGGGCAAGTACTTCGCGCAAAGCTTCTCGTACTCGTACGCCTTCGAGGCCGTCGACGAGCACATGAATCCGCGCGAGACGCTGCCGCTCGTGTTCGGTACGTTCTTCGTGAACACTATCGCGCCCTCTCTCAACTTGGCAGGCACCACGCTCGTGGTGGACGATGCGCGCCGTCGCGGCATCGCGCCCGGCAAGGCTACGAGTGCTGCGTTGCTCATGCAGATCACCGTGGACTCGGGCTTCGCTACCATCATGCTCATCGCGTTCGGCATCTTGGCGGCCACGGTGGGTTTGTCGCCCTTGTGGTTTCTGTTGGGGCTGCTGGTTATAGCGCTGGTCAGCGCGATGGTGCTTATCCTCGTGCTGGGACGCAAGCGTCCGGCTCTCGTCCTGCGCGCCCTGCGTCCCATCGAACGGCTTGTCGACCGCGTCCTCGTGCGCTTCAAGAAAAAGCCCCTCGACCCCTGGGTCGAGCGCATCGTGGGCTCGTTTTCCGACGCTGCCGGCCTTATCGCGCATAACCCCAAGACAACGGCGAAGGCGTTCGGCTGCTCCATTGCGGCCAGCGCTTGCGAGCTGGCCTGCTTCAGCTTGGTGGGCGTGGCGTTCGGCGTGCATCAGCCCGAACCTCTCATCTGCGGCTACGTAGTCGCCACGTTGTTCGCCATGATCTCTATCACGCCGCAGGGCGTAGGCGTGGTGGAGGCTGCCGTGGTGGTGGCGTTCACGTCGTTCGGCGTGTCGGGCGCGGCGGGCCTGTCTATCGCGCTCGTGTACCGCGGCATCGTGTTCTGGATGCCGTTCCTCATCGGCGCCATCCTCATCCAAACCACCAAGACGTTCAAGCACGACGCGAAGCGGGCCGTGCGCGACCAGAAAGGCAAGGGCTTGCGCCGTTAAGCCCGAAGCCCGTCATCCGTTCGGCGCATCCAGCCTTCCTCCGCGGCCTCAATGGTAAATTGACGACGTTTCGGTGTGCTCCATGTTCTAGAATGGCAGGATGCATGCAGCGCGGCTCCGGCTGCCGTACGGAACGAGGGGACTATGAAAAAGAATGTCATAGGGCGCGCGGGCACGGCTTTCGCGCTTGTCGGCGCTTTGGCGCTTGCGGGTTGCTCGGGTTCTTCGGCGCCCTCGGAGGATGCGGTTTCGTCCGTGCTCGACCCGTCCGATCCGGTGCAGGTGGAGCTGTGGACCTATTACAACGGCACGCAGCAGCAGGCTTTCGAAGACCTCGTCAAGGACTTCAATGCGACGAAAGGCAAGGATCTCGGCATCGTGGTGACCAGCTCCAGCCAAGGCGGCGTCAACGACCTGGCCTCCGCTGTCACCGATTCCGCGCAGGAGCTTGTGGGTTCGGAGGCGATGCCCGACGCGTTCCTGTCGTATTCCGATACGGCGTCGGTCATAGACGGGTTCGGCATGGTGGCCGATCTGTCGGGCTACCTTACTGAAGAGGAGAAGGCCGGATTCGTGGAGGGCTTTCTGGAAGAGGGCGATCTGAACGGCAACGGCAGCCTCAAAGTGTTCCCGGTGGGCAAGTCCACCGAGACGCTGCAGATCAACATGACCGATTTCCAGACGTTCGCCGATGCCACCGGCACTTCGCTCGACGAGATGAGCACCATTGAGGGCATCGTGAGAGTCGCGGAGCGCTACTACGAGTGGACCGACGCGCAGACGCCGGGCGTCATGGGTGACGGCCGTCCGTTCTTCGGACGCGATGCTATGGCGAACTACCTGATCACAGGTTCAAAACAGCTGGGTCACGAGATTTTTGAAATTGAGAACGGCGTGTGCGCGCTGAACTTCGACCGCGCTACGATGAAGACGCTCTGGGACAACTACTACGTGCCCATGGTGCAGGGCTGGTTCTCGGCGGAGGGCAAGTTCCGTTCGGATGCGGTGAAGACGGGCGATCTCATCTGCTATGTGGGCTCATCGTCCTCGGTGGTGTACTTCCCGCAAACAGTGACGGTGGACGATGCCACGAGCTATCCTATCCAGTTGGGCGCGTTGCCCAACCCGTCTTTCGAGCACGGCAAGCCGTGCTCGCCGCAGCAGGGCGCCGGGTTCGTGGTGACGAAGTCCGACGAGAAAAAGGAAACTGCGTGCGTCGAGTTCCTCAAGTGGTTCACCGCTAAAGAGCAGAACACCGACTTCTCGGTGAGCGCCGGCTACGTGCCGGTCACCAAGGATGCGCTGACGCTTGAGAACCTCCAGGCGGCGGCCGAGTCGATCGACGGCGCTTCGGGCAACTATCTGGTGAACCTGCCTGCCACGCTGGATACCATCGAGGCCGGTGTGTACGCGAACCCGCCGTTCAAAGGCGGCGTTGAGGCGCGCGCCGTCCTTGACCGCGCGCTGTCGGACAGGGCGGTGGCCGATCGTGCGGCGGTGGTCGAAGCAATGGCGGCGGGAGCATCGTCCGAAGAGGCTGTGGCTCCGTATCTAGACGACGCAGGGTTCGACGCTTGGCTCGCCGACCTGGAGACCCAGCTCAGGGAAGCGATCGCTTAATATTGAGGATGCGTTCCGGACAGAAGCGCACGGCTAGACGGCGAGGAGTGACGTTTCGAGCTCTCGTCGTTTTGCCGTTCTGCGTCGCGTTGGGAATCCAGGGCGTCGTCTGCGCTACCGTGCTCGCGCGCAGCGAGATACTCAAACAGATGGAGATCGACGCGTACGATCTGTTCTCGGAGCGCGTGGCGAGCCGTGCGGGTTATCTGGAAAACGATATGATATTCCGCTGGTCGGACTTCGATCCCGTGGTGGAAAGCGCGACCGCCAGCATTGACAAGGCGCTGGCCGCGGCTCAGGCAACGTCGGCGGATATCGAAACCAGGTCCGATCTGGCCATCTCCATAATCGAGGCGACTTCCCAAGACCTTCTGGCCTATTCTCATCGCGCCGAAGTCGACGGCGTGTTCCTCGTGCTGGCTGACGGCGCAGAAGGACAATCGGACAATCGGACGGCGCTGTACATCCGCGACTCGAACCCCAAGGTGGAGGTTGCCAACGGTTCCGATCTCATGTTGGCCGCCTGCCCCATCAGCATCGGGCGACAGCTGGGCGTCACCCTCGACAGCATGTGGTCCGCCACGTTCCCCTTGGCAGCCGAGGGTGAAAGCCGGAGCGCATTCTATTACGAGCCCGTGCGCGCTGCCGAGCGCTACCCTGAGGCCAGCACGAACGATCTGGGTTACTGGGGCCGTCCGGTCGACTTCGGATGGGCGGGAACCCCTTCCATTACGTACAGCAAGCCTATCAGGGATGCGCAAGGGGGCATCGTGGGCGTCATAGGCGTGGAAGTGCGCCTCGACCGCGTTGCATCCTTCTTCCCGTATCGCGATCTCGCCAGCAGCGGCAACGGTTCGTACGTGCTGGCCATCACGAACGAGGACGGCGGCTTCGTCCGAGACGGCGGCGTGGCGCCGCTGCCGGACAAGGAGCGGGTGTACGAGGCGCTTACCACCACCGGCGCATCGCAGAGCCTGTACCTGAAGGAGTCTGCGTTCTCCGCGTCGATCGACGGCGCCGGACGCATGGTGGTAGATCCGGCGGACGACGCTTCCTCCGACGCGCGAGCCGTCGCCAGTGCAGCCGAGATCCAGCTCTACGACAGCACGTCCCCGTTCGCGTACGAGCATTGGGCGCTCGTCGGGCTTGAGCGCGAAGGCGAGATGTTCTCCGCATCGAAGACGCTGTCCGACAACCTCACCGCCGTGTTCGCCGCATCGCTCGTGGTGGGCTTGCTGATTGCCGTCGTCGCTGCGTGGCTGTCGTCCTCACGTTTGCGGCATCTCATGTCCGAGGTGCGCGCGGCGCAGCCCGAGCAGCCTATTGCGTTCACTCCCACGGGCATCGTGGAGGTCGACGAGCTGTCCGAGGCCATCGAGTCGATGGGGGAGGAAGTGGCCATGACCGCATCGCGCCTATCGCGCATCCTGCGCCTGTCCGACCGCGGCATCGGCGCCTTCGAGTACAGCTACGAAACAGATGCCATCACCTTTACCGACGGGTTCTTCGCCACGTTGTCGACGCTGGAACCTCCTGATCCCTCGTACTTCGATCCGCAGCGCATTGCGACGGGGTCGTTGAGCGCGAGCGAGTTCGAGAGCCTTATGAAATGGTACGTTCCCTACATCGAGGTGGAGGAAGGGGGCCGCTACCTCTTCACGGGCCCGCATCGAACCTCGTGGGTTCGTCTCGTGGTGGTGGAAAGCGGCGAGCACAACCGCGTGCTCGGCCTCGTGGAGGACGTGACGCATGAGATCGAGACGCGTCGCCGCATCGAGCATGAGCGCGACCATGACATCCTCACCGGGCTGTTCAACCGCCGTGCATTCGAGCAGGAGGTTACCGACCTGCTCGCGCAACGCCCGCCTGCGCTGGGAGCGATGCTGATGCTCGACCTCGACAACCTCAAGTTCATCAACGATATCTACGGGCACGATTGGGGCGATCAGTACATCAAGGCGGCGGGCCGCGTGGTGGACGAGGCGTTCAGGGACAAGGGATTCTACTCGCGCATCTCCGGTGACGAGTTCCTCGTGTTCGTCGACGTATGCCCTGATCGCACATCGGTGGAAGACCTTTTCGCCACGTTCCGCGCCATGCTCGATGCCAGCTCCATCGTGGCGCCCGACGGAAAGACGCTCAAGGTGCGCGCGTCCATGGGCGCAGCGTTCTATCCGGAGGATGCGACGGACTTCGCTCACCTGCGCGAATACGCCGACTTCGCCATGTACCTGGCGAAGAGCAGCCGCAAGGGGGATCTGTTCTCGTTCGATCGGCAAAGCTACGAAGAGAAGTCGTTCATCGTCAACAACAAGGAGGACTTGAACCGCTTGCTGGAGGAGGGTCTCGTCGAGTATCACTTCCAACCCATCGTCGACCTGCGTGCGGGCGAGCCGGTGGCGTACGAAGCGCTCATGCGCTCGCAGTTGGACACCATTCCGACGCCCGACCAGGTTCTGGCGCTGGCGCGCTCGCAGTCGAAGCTCTACCGTGTGGAACACCTCACGTTTTTCGGCGCGCTCGAGGCGTTCTCCCGTTATCCCGAGGCGCATGGGGCCACTCTGTTCGTGAACAGCATCGCTACGCAGCGCTTGTCGTCCGACGACGAGCTCGTACTGAACGAGCGCTATCCGGACCTGCTCAAGCGCCTCGTCATCGAGATCACCGAGAGCGACTACAGCCGCGAGATGGCGTTGTACAAAGAGGCGCTGGCGCGGCGCTTCGGCGCGCGTCTCGCCATCGACGACTTCGGCAGCGGCAACAACGGCGAGACGTCGCTTTTGGACTACCACGTGGACTTCGTGAAGATTGACATGGAGATCGTTCGCGACATCGACGTGGCGAAAGACCATCAAGACATCGCCCGCAACCTGATCGTGTACGCGCATGATCGCGGCATCCGCGTGATCGCGGAAGGAGTGGAGACCGAGGCCGAGCTGCGAGCGTTGCGCGAATTGGGCGCCGATTACGTGCAGGGCTACCTCACCGGACGGCCTGCTCCTGAGCCGCGCGATGTCGACGACGAGGTCAAGCGCCTTATCCGCAGCCTGAACGACGGGCGGTAGGGGAGGGACGGCAGCGCGGGTCTGTCCGGTGCCGCGATGGCGCGCTGCGGGTATACTTGACGAAAAACCGCACGGAGGCCGCGACGATGCGGCCTCGTTAACGAAGGAGGCTTCCATGGCGTTGACCGATACGCTGCACATCGAGACCGTTTCCGCCGACAAGCGCCACGTCGAGGCGACGATGCCCATCGTGCCCGAGGTGTTCCAGCCGCACGGCTACCTGCACGGCGGCGCCACCATCGCGCTGCTGGAAACGGTGGCAAGCATCGGCACCGAGCAGAACACGGATTTCGACAAGGAGCGCCCCTTCGGAATCGACGTGCAGGTTCGCCATCGTAAAAGCGGCAAGGAGGGCACGCTGCGCGGCGTGGCCGACCTCGACCGCGAGGAGGTGTCGGAGCGCACGGGGGCCATCAAGCAGTACTGGAACGTGGCGGCGTACGACGATGCGGGCGACGTGGTGTCGGACGGCGTGATCATGACGAAGATCGTATCGCTCGCCCGCCTCGCCCAGAAGGAGCAGGAGCGGACGTCTTAGAGCGAATCGACTCTTTTAGACGCGTTTGCGGGCAGCGTGACGACGACGACCGTGCCGCGCGGTTCGTTGGGTTCGAGGGCGATGGAGCCGCCGTGCGCTTCCACGATGTGTTGCGCGAGCGAGAGTCCCAGCCCGTAGCCGCCCGTCTCGCGCGAGCGGGCCTTGTCGGCGCGATAGAACCGCTCGAATACGTGCGCGAGGTCTTCGGGGTCTATGCCGCAGCCCGTGTCGGCCACCTCGACGACGCACTGTTTCGGTCCCGATGCGCGCGTGCGCACGGTTATCTCGTCGCCGGGCGCGGTGTACTTGAGCGCGTTGTCCAGCACGATGCCCAGCAGCTGCCGCAACTTGTCGGCATCGGCCTCTATCGTTTCGCGCGAGCCCGTTTCCACTTCGAGGCGCTTATCTTGGAGCGTGGCGAAGTCTTCGTAAGCTGCGCACGCGTCGCGTACGAGCGCGTCGAGGTTCACCGCGCTCGCATCGAGCGACGAGCGCCCGGCATCGCCCAGCGACAGCTCCATGAGGTCGTCCACCAGCCGCGCGAGACGCTTCGTCTCCGAGGTGATGGCGTTCACGTCCTCGAAGCGGTCGACGATGCGGCTATTGGGGCTGTCCAGCAGCAGCTCGCCGGTGGTCTGGATCACGGCGAGCGGCGTGCGCAGCTCGTGCGAGGCGTTCTGCACGAATTCCGTCTGCGCGCGCATGTTCGCCACGATGGGCTTGAGCGTGCGCCGCGAAAGCAAGTAGCTTGCGCCCGCTGCCACGACGACGGCTGCCGCCAAGTAGACGATCAACGTGCGCGTGAAGCCGTCTAGAATGGCGATCTCCGAGTCGACGTTCACCAGCGTCTGAAGATACGTGGTCTCGCCTTCGTCGCTTGCCGCATACGTGATGCCGCGGTACTCGTGACCCCCCGCGGCAATCTGGTAGACGCGTTCGAGGTCGTTCTTGTCGAAGGGGATATGGCGCAGGAAGGAAGGATAGGAGGCGTACAGCCCCACGGTCTCGAGAAGGTCGCCCTGCTCGTTTCGTATGAGCGTGATGAACTGCGGATCGGCGTCCACGATGCTCTGCTGAAGCGTGAGGGAGAGGTCGTCGATCGCCGTGGCGTCGGAGGGGGCGGCGCCGTCGGGCTCTTCTACCACGACGTCGTCGACGATCGCGGATCCGCTGCCGGCGGCATCGAGGGTTATGTAATCCGATTCCATGCCAATGGCCTGCAGGTTTTCGTCGGCGTTTCGGTAGATATTCGAGCTCACCATGGAGTAGACGCCTGCGCCCAGCAGCGCGAACAGCAAAGCGAACACGAAGAACAGCAGCGCCGTCTGCCGAACCAGCTCTCGGCGGATCAGCGCGCGCTCAGTCATGATCGTCCTCCGTGAACAGGTAGCCTGCTCCGCGGATGGTCTTGATGTAGCGATCGTAGCCGGTCGGAGCCAGCGCTTTGCGCAGCGCGCTCACGTACACCTCCACGACGTTCGAGGACGTGTCCGACATGAATCCCCATATCTTGTCGAACAACCGCTCTTTCGAGATGAGACTGCCCTGGTGGCTGACCAGGTATTCGAGAATGTCGTACTGCTTGCCTTTCAGAGCAAGGGGCTCGTCTGCGATGAAGGCCTGCCGGGTTCGCGTGTGCAGCGCAAGCTCCTTGAACGCAACGATGCCCACGTCGCGCCGGCCCGTCGTGCGGCGCAGGATGGCCTCGATGCGGGCGAGCAGCTCGTCCCGGTCGAAGGGCTTTGCGAGATAGTCGTCGGCTCCCGAGCGCAGGCCGCGAAGCTTGTCGGCGGTCGCGCTCCGAGCCGTCAGCATGAGCACGGGCGTGTCCACGCCTTGTGCGCGCAAGGCTTCCAGCACCGAGAAGCCGTCGCGTTCGGGCAGCATAACGTCGAGCACGACGAGGTCGTACACGTCCTGAGCGGCGTAGAACAGGCCTTCTTCGCCGTCGAACGCCTGGTCGACGGCGTAAGCGTCCCGCAGGCTGCGGGCTAGGGCGTTTGAGAGGAGTCGGTCGTCCTCCACGATCAGCAGTTTCATGCGGTCATTCTAGCACGCGCAACCTGAAACGATCCTGAAACCGACCCCCTCGGCAAGCTTCGGCGGGGAGACGCGAAAAACATCGCCGCGGTTCAGGAAGTTTTAAGGCGGCTTTCGTTAGACTGGCCGCCGGAAGATATCGAGACGACGCGCAGAAGTGCGCAGTGAGGAGTCGACGATGGGGTCGAAAGGGTTCAAGGTGCTCGTCGGAGTGCTGGTTGCGGTTATCGTCGTGCTGGGAGGTTTGCTGGTTGCCAAGAACCTGCTTCCCGAAGCGGGAGGAACCGATGCGCCGGAGACTGCGAAAACCCGAAACGAAGCCACGGCTCAGGACGTCATAGCGGAGCCGACGCCCTCGGTCGAGGGCGAGACGTACGTTCCCTGATCGACATCGGCAATCTTGGCATCGTGAACTATAGAAAGGAACGCAATTGTGAAAAGCATAGTAGGCAAGTCCGTGACCGTCGTGCTTCTGCTGGCCGTTGCGAGCGGGCTGGCCGCTTGGCTCGTGTTCGGCGACAAGATATCGGCGGCGCTTTCCGGTGAGCCTCAGACCGTTTCGCCGCTGACCGCTCCCGTGGAGCGAGGATCCGTGCAGCAGACCGTCACCGGCGTTGGCGAGGTGAAGCCGCTGGAAACCGTGAAGCTCAGGCCTGCGGACAGCTGGCATTGGCTGCAATCGTTCGACGCGCCGCTTAACAAGCGCGTTGCTGCAGGCGAGACGCTGGTGACCTACGCCAACGGCGAGAAGTGGGCGGCTCCGTACGACCTCGTGGTCACCTCGCGCGAGCTTCCGGAGAAAAACAAAGGCGCCGTGACGAAGGACGACCACTATATCGAGGTGCAGCGCATCGACACGGTGTCGGTCACCATGGAGGTTTCCGAGAAGGATCTGGGGCTTTTGTCCGAAGGGCAAAGCGTGAAGGTGAAGCTGGGATCCGATAACGGCCGCGAGTACGACGGAACCATCTCCAACATCAACGAGGTGGGTACGTACGGCGCGACGGGCTCCAAGTTCACGGTCACGGTCAAAGTGCCCAACGACGGCAGCATCAAGCTGGGGATGTCGGCCAACCTGTCCATCACCGTTGCGGAAGCCTCCGACGTGCTCACGGTGCCGGTGAGCGCCGTGATCGGCGCGGGCGACGACAAGTTCGTCCAGGTGTACGATCTCGCATCCGGCGAGCAGCGTGCGGAGCCGGTGACCACGGGCATATCCAACGGCACCATGGTCGAGGTGTCGGGCGAGGGTCTGAAGGAAGGCGATCTCGTGGTTCTCAACGAGGCAGAGCCTGCGGGCGGCGGCTTCTCGGAAGGCGATGCCGAAGAGGGGCCTATAACCGTGACTCCGGTGTTAGAGTAGGCGGTCGGCGATGATCCTCTTGGAGAGCGTTTCCAAAACCTACGAGATGGGCGAAGGGGTCGTTCGCGCCCTCGATCATGTGGATCTTCAAGTCGACCAAGGCGATTTCCTCGCTATCGTGGGGCCGTCCGGATCTGGCAAGTCGACGCTGATGAACATCCTCGGGCTGCTCGACGTGCCCGACGAGGGTCGCTACCTGCTCGACGGCATGGATGTCGGGGCTTTGTCCGACAATCGGCTAGCCTCCATCCGCAACGAAAAGATAGGGTTCGTGTTCCAAAGCTTTAATCTGCTGGGCAAGCTCACGGCGCTCGAGAACGTGAAGCTGCCGCTGAGCTATGCCGGGGTACGCCTGAAAGAAGCCGACGCCCGTGCCCGCAAGCAGCTCTCGCTCGTGGGTCTCGAAGGGCGCGAGCACCACCTGCCGAACCAGCTGTCCGGAGGCCAGCAGCAGCGCGTGGCCATCGCCCGTGCGTTGGTGTGCGAGCCGGAGATCATCCTGGCCGACGAGCCCACCGGCGCGCTCGATTCGCGCACCGGCGTGGAGATCATGGAGCTGTTCAAGAGCCTGCACGCCGAGGGTCAGACGGTTATCCTCATCACGCACAACCAGGAGCTCGCCGACGAGGCGCAGCGTGTCGTGCGCATTGCTGACGGCTTGATACAGGAAATGGAAAGGGGTTCGCATGCGGTATAGTCAATTGGCGCGAACTGCCGTTCAGGCTGTGTTCGGCAACGGGTTGCGCTCGGCTCTGACCATGCTGGGTCTCGTCATCGGCATTTCGTCGGTCATCATCCTCGTGGGCATCGGCGACGGGACGAACCGGCAGGTGAGCGAAAAGATGAAAGCTCTCGGCGGAGACGCACTGTCGGCTTACCTGTTCGACGGCGACATGGGCTACAACGACCTTTCGGGCATGAACGACCTCGGTGCCGTGGATGGCGTGGCGCCCTCGAAGTCCCTGATGAAGAAGCTTTCGGTGGGCACGACGGTTGCTAACAAGGCGTTCGTGGAGGCCACTGACGAGCACTACCTGCACGTGCGCAACCTCAAATTGCAAGAAGGCCGCAACTTGAGCGCTGTCGACCGGGAGAATCGTAGCAAGGTCATCGTGCTGGGCTCCGATGTGGCGAAGACGCTGCTTGGCTCGGCCGACGGCGCGGTCGGCCGCACCGTCAAGCTCGACGGCGATGAGTTCACCGTGGTCGGCGTGCTGCAGAACCAGGGCCAGTCGATGGGCCTCAACACGGGCAACGTGGCGCTCGTTCCCTTCTCCACTGCCGTGAGCATGGGGGAGAGCGGCACGATCACCTCTTTCTACGCGAAAGCGCGCGGCGAGGACGCCATCGAGGCGGCGAAAGGGGAGATAGGCTCGTACCTCACGGGCACGGTGCATATTCCCCCCGGACGTTTCGACATCATCTCCCAGGACGAGATGCTGCGGGCCGGCAACGAGATCGACGGCACCATGACTTTGCTGTTGGCGGGCATCGCGGGCATATCGCTTGTGGTTGCGGGCATCGGCGTGATGAACGTGATGCTGGTGTCGGTGACCGAGCGCACCCGCGAAATCGGCATCAAGAAAGCTCTGGGCGCGCGCCGCTTCGACATCCTCGTGCAGTTTCTGCTCGAAGCCCTCGTGCTCAGCATCATCGGAGGCGTTCTGGGCATCGCGGCGGGCATCGCGCTGGGACTGCTCATGGGCACCGTGGGGCTGGCGTTCGTGGTGTCGTGGGGCGTGGTGGCGGTTGCCGTTGCAGCAGCCACGGCCATCGGCCTGGTGTTCGGCATCTTCCCCGCCTACCGGGCGTCCCGCAAGAACCCCATCGAGGCTTTGCGCACCGAATAAGCTGCGCCGCCCGATCGCTTACAAGTCGCCGCGCTTCGCAAGAACGGTCAGTTTCCCAATGCATGCAAATACTCCCTACAGCACCGGTGAAGAAGGCGTGGAAAAAGAAATATTGTCGTAATTTCTTTTACCTTCGATTACATTGTGCTATCATATCCGTCGCTGCTTGAAGCAGTACATCGGGTTGTGGCTCAGCTTGGTAGAGCGCTGCGTTCGGGACGCAGAGGCCGCAGGTTCAAATCCTGTCAACCCGACCAGAAATTGCAGGTCAGCCGTTCGCGGCTGACCTTTTTCTTTTCCCGTGTGGGTTCAATCGGAACATAAACGGCTCCGGGCAGAAAACCCTCACTTCGCATCGCGCGGTCAGCACGCCTTCGGCGCTTCGCTTGAGCTCTTCTGACCAGCGTTGTCTTTGGCTCCCGTCGATACCCAAACATACAGGTTTTGTTCTCGGCTCGTGTTATTCTTAGGGTCGATCATTCATCCGATCGGGTTTTTCGGGTCTCCAGAAGTTGCCCTGATGCCTGCGATCAAAGGATTGACTATGAAACGAGTTTCGGTACCCTTTCTAATCGGCGCGATGCTCTTCGCGGTGATCGGCTTGTATGGTTGCGCTTCGGATGGCGAGCGGGTTGCGCCCGTCGACGCCTCTATCGGCATCATCGAAACGCGAGGGACGGATGAAACGAGCAGGATCGTCTTCTACGATGGGGAGTTGAACGAGGTGGCGCAGCTTCCGCTGCGCTATGCGAACTTGGGTGACGTTTTTCACAATCCCCTGGTTTACCAGGGCAGTCTTTTTGTTATTCCCCAAGGAAGGTCTAAGGTTAGAGACGGCGAGGCCGTCCTTCAGGTCGATGTAGCTTCCCTTGCATCCAAAACACACGCTATCGGTCGATCGGGCATGAATGATGTGGCCGTGAACGATGAGTACGTCTTCACCTGCGATTCGTCTTATATAAACCGCTGCCGAATCGACAACGGGGACGTGTCGAAGATAGCTATCGAGGGGGTTTATGTATCGAAAATCGTTTGGTGCGAAGACAGTCTGTATGCTTTCGCATTGTCTCTCGATGACGACTCTTCGATGATTTATTGCTACGACGAAGACTTGGCCCTCAAAGAATCAATCGATTGCAGCACCTATGATTCGAACGCCTATAGGGTTGCGGACGCCTACCGGGCGGTTGTGCATGAAGGCAAAATCTATTTCTGCAGCGTTGGCCTTGTGGAAAGACAGATTGGCGTACTCGACACCGAAGGCAACACGTTGAGCTTCATTCCATTGAGCAAGGGCGGTCCTTCAAGCGTGGCTATCGCGGACGGCAAGCTTTACATTGCCCACTACAATGTCGTTCAAGGTCAAGACGATAGCGCGCTGAGCATCGTGGATCTAGAGACGGGGGCTATCGAAGAGCATGCTTTCGAGCACGAAGCGATACAAATGGTTGTGACTGAAGGGTCGATATACGTGCTCGGAGATTGGGCGATATACCAATACGATGCCGAAAGCGTAGAGCTCATCGGAAGCAAGCCGATTGATAAAATGCCCGGTAGTTATAGCTATCTTTCGGGGCTGTTCTCTGCGAAGTAGGGCCTCGATACTCAAGATTTCTGCATAGGGTCGGTGGTCTCCGACCGAATAGCGGTTTCAAAACGGGGTTCAAAATGGATTCAATTGGTTGATGACCGCGTCTCGTCCGGTTGGCTGTGCTCTACGGCAAAGGCTTCTCGCCATGGCGAAGCCGGGGCATATCAGTGGAGAAGGCGTGGAAAGGGGATTATCGCTGCATTTTCTTTTACCTTCTATAACATTGTGCTATCATAACCGTCGCTGCGAAAGCAGTTATTTGGTTGCTAAAGGGGATGGGGAACATCCCTTTTTTGCATAGGCATGTGACCCTGGCTGCGTCAGGGGGAGCGAGGTCGCAGAAGCGCTTCGCACGAGCAATTTGGAGGAACGTATGAAAATCCTGGGAATGGGAATGCCTGAGCTTCTCATCATTCTCGCGGTAATCCTGCTCATCTTCGGGCCGAAGAACCTCCCGAAGCTCGGCGGCGCCATCGGCAAGACCGTCAAGAACCTGCGCGAAGGCATGGGCGGCGGCGATAAGAACATCGTCGAGGCCGATGACGAGGAAGAAGTGATCGAAGAGGTCGAGGAGCCCGTCAAGAAGACGACCGCGGCCAAGAAGACCACCACCGCGGCTAAGAAGAAAGCCGAGTAGTTTTACATTCGTCTGGTTCGCGGTATGTGCAGTCGCTCGGCGCTCTGCACATACCGCTTTTTTCATATCAGGTACCGGTAGCACGCTTGCGGACGAGCGTGCATGTTTTTGTAAATGGACAGGTGAGCATTCATGGCAGACGGCAATTTCATTCTCACGCAAGAAGGCAAGGACAAGCTCGAGGAAGAACTCCACTTCCTGGAAACCGAGAAACGCGCCGAGATCGGCGAGCGCATCAAGGTGGCGCGCGAGTTCGGCGACATCTCGGAGAATTCCGAGTACGACGACGCCAAGAACGAGCAGGGCATGATGGAGGCGCGTATTGCCGAGATCAGCCGCATCCTTTCCGAGGCGACGGTGGTCAACACCCCGAAGCGCTCGAACAGCGTGCACATCGGCTCGACGGTGACGGTCGACATGGGTGGGCGCGAGCGCGTGTTCACTATCGTGGGCGGCGCCGAGAGCGATGCCGCCGCCGGCAAGATCTCCAACGAGTCCCCGGTGGGTTCGGTGCTGCTGGGCCACAAGAAGGGCGACGTGGTGGAGACCACGGGTCCCACCGGCCGCAAGATCACCATGACCATTCTCAAGCTGGAACACTAGTGAGTTGCGCCGTTCTGCGAACGGCGCAACTTGCCGACGCTGCGAGACGCCCTTGCACCCGATCTCGCGGCGAGGCCGAGGGACTCGCGTACCGAAGTACGCTTCGCCCTCGCCCTCCCCACGATCTCGGGCACCAGGGCGCCTCTCGCTGACTTACTACGCCAACCCGTGATTTCGAGGACAATCAATGAGCGATACCATCGACACCACCGAGCAGATCATCGAAGACGACCCCATCGCCGTGCGCCGCGCTAAGCGCGAGGCGCTGATGGCAGCGGGCAAGGACCCGTACGGCCATGCGTTCGCGTACTCGCACCACCTGGCCGACCTGGCCGAACAGTACGCCGACCTCGAGGACGGCGCGTCCACCGAGGACGAGGTGAAGGTCGCCGGCCGCGTCATGGCGAAGCGCGATCAGGGCAAGCTGGCTTTCCTCGAGCTGCGCGACTCCACGGGCGACATGCAGCTGTTCTGCCGCATCAACGCGCTGGGCGAGGACGCGTTCGCCGAGCTCAAGGACCTGGACGTGGGCGACTGGATCGGCGTCGAGGGCACGATGATGCGCACGAAGCGCGGGCAGCTGTCCGTGTCCGTGGCATCGTTCGAGCTGCTCAGCAAGTCGCTGCGCCCCCTGCCGGAGAAGTTCCACGGCTTGGCCGACAAGGAGACGCGCTATCGCCAGCGCTATGTCGACCTCGTCATGAACCGCGAGGTGCGCGACACGTTCGAGAAGCGCTTCAAGGTGGTTTCCGCCATCCGCCGCTACATGGAGGATCACGGCTACTACGAGGTGGAGACGCCCATCCTGCACCCTATCCTCGGCGGCGCGAACGCGCGTCCCTTCGTCACGCACCACAACGCGCTGGACAAGGACTTCTACCTGCGCATCGCCACCGAGCTGCATCTCAAGCGCTTGCTGGTGGGCGGCTTCGAGAAGGTCTTCGAGATCGGGCGCCAGTTCCGCAACGAGGGCATGGATCCGTATCATAACCCCGAGTTCACCACCATGGAGTTCTACCAGGCGTTCAGTGACCTCGAAGGCATGATGGAGCTCACGCAGGGCGTCATCCAGGCGGCGGCGCTTGCCTCGTGCGGCACGCTGCAGGTGGAGTATCAGGGCCATCAGGTGGATCTCAGCGGATCGTGGCGCCGCGCCACCATGATCGAGCTGGCCAGCGAAGGAGCCGGCGAGGATGTCAGCTTCCAGCGCACGCGCGACGAGCTGGTGGATATCCTCGAGCGCAACGGCGGCCACGCCGAAGCTGCATGGGGCAAGGGCAAGCTCATCGCCGAGATCTTCGAGGCCGTGGCCGAGGAGAAGCTCATCCAGCCCACCTTCGTCACCGAGCATCCCATCGAGGTGTCGCCGCTGGCCAAGAAGCTGGCGGGCGATCCGAACCTGACCGAGCGCTTCGAGCTGTTCATCTGCGGCCACGAGTACGCCAACGCCTTCGGCGAGCTGAACGATCCGGTCGACCAGGCCGAGCGCTTCCGCGCGCAGGTGGAGGCGAAGGACCTCGGCGACGACGAGGCCATGGGCTACGACGACGACTACGTGCGCGCCCTCGAGTACGGCATGCCCCCGGCGGGCGGCTGCGGCATCGGCATCGACCGTCTGGTTATGCTGCTCACCGACGCCCCGTCCATCCGCGACGTGCTGCTGTTCCCCCACATGAGGGACGAGGTTCCGGCCGGCGGGCGTCCGCGCGCTGCCGCGCCTGCCGCTGCGGCTCCCGCAGTTGCCGAGGCGCCCATCGACTTCTCGAAGGTGGTCGTCGAGCCCCTGTTCCAGGACGAGGTCGACTTCGATACGTTCAGCAAGTCCGATTTTCGTGCCGTGAAGGTGAAGGAGTGCGTCGCCGTTCCCAAGAGCAAGAAGCTGCTGCAGTTCACGCTCGACGACGGCACGGGCTCCGATCGCGTCATCCTGTCCGGCATCCACGCCTATTACGAGCCGGAAGAGCTGGTGGGCCGCACGCTCATCGCCATCACGAACCTGCCGCCGCGCAAGATGATGGGCGTGGAATCGTGCGGCATGCTGCTGTCGGCCATCCATGAGGAGGAGGGCGAAGAGCGCCTGAACCTCCTGATGGTTGACGACCGCATCCCCGCCGGCGCCAAGCTGTACTAAAGCGCCGCCGCATAATCGCTTCCGAAAGGCCGCTTGCGCATATGCCGCGCAAGCGGCCTTTCCGCGGTTCGGAGGCCTGCGCTGCGCCGCACGTCGTCGCGCTTGCACGCGTCTCCGAGCTTTCAATCGCTCGCGCACGTTTCGGGTCTTTGTCAGAAGCGAGCACGTTTGGAGGCATAGTGGGGCAGGGGCTCATGCGGGCGGCGGACATGGTAGGATGGATAGCGGGCCGTCCGTCGGCGCTTGTGGAGCAGCCGTGTGCGGTCATATGCGGTATTGGCACTCTCAATACAAGAGTGCTAAGATGGCACGGAACCAAACGATAGACTCTGCGAGAATAGAGGCTAGCATGTCATTCGAGAAATTCACCGACAAAGCGCGCAAGGTGCTCGTCCTGGCTCAGGACGAGGCTCGCTCGCTTCATCAGCCCTACGTGGGCACCGAGCATATCCTGCTCGGCCTCATACAGGAGAAGGACGGTCTGGCCGCCCAGGCCCTCGATCGTCTCAACGTGAAGTACGATGCCGTCGTGCAGGCCATCCGCCAGGTGGTGGCCATCGACGAGGACACCGACGTGTCGGGGCATCTGTCCTTCACGCCCCGCGTCAAGCGCGTGCTGGAGAACAGCCTGCGCGAGGCCATGCAAATGGGGCAATCGTACATCTCCACCGAGCATCTGCTGCTGGGCATCGTCCGCGAGGGCGACGGCACCGCGCTCGAAGTGCTCACGCGTCTCGGCGTGTCGGGCGACGACGTGCGCAGCGCGCTGAACGACCTGGTGGGGCAGAGCCCCGTCTACGCCGGGCGCAACCCGTTCGATCCGAACGGCAACACGTCCGACAGCGTGCTGAAGGAGTTCGGCACCGACCTCACGCAGAAGGCGCGCGACGGCAAGCTGGACCCGGTTATCGGCCGCGCCGGCGAGATCGAGCGCGTCATGCAGGTGCTCAGCCGACGCCAGAAGAACAACCCGCTGCTCATCGGCGAGCCGGGCGTGGGCAAGACCGCCGTGGCCGAGGGCCTGGCGCAGCTCATCGTGTCGAACCAGGTGCCCGACATCCTGCGCGGCAAGCGCCTGTTCACGCTCGACGTGAGCGCGCTCGTGGCCGGGTCGAAGTACCGCGGCGAGTTCGAGGAGCGCCTGAAGAAGTGCATCAAGGAGGTGATGGACGCGGG
This sequence comes from Eggerthella sp. BIOML-A1, assembly GCF_009875595.1. Taxonomy (NCBI): domain Bacteria; kingdom Bacillati; phylum Actinomycetota; class Coriobacteriia; order Eggerthellales; family Eggerthellaceae; genus Eggerthella; species Eggerthella sp. BIOML-A1. The sequence goes on from NZ_WWRZ01000002.1 coordinate 190,841, forward strand.
CGATATCATCCTGTTCATCGACGAGATGCACACGCTCATCGGCGCGGGTTCGGCCGAGGGTTCCATTGACGCCGCCGCCATCTTGAAGCCTCCGCTGTCCCGCGGCGAGATCCAGGTGATCGGCGCCACCACCATCGACGAGTACCGCAAGCATCTCGAGAAGGACTCCGCGCTCGAGCGGCGCTTCCAGCCCATCACCGTGGGCGAGCCGAACGAGGAGCAGGCCATGCGCATCATGGAGGGTCTGCGCGACCGCTACGAGGCGCATCATCAGGTGCACTTCACCGACGAGGCGCTGCAGGCGGCCGTGAACCTATCGAACCGCTACATCCAGGATCGCTTTCTGCCTGACAAGGCCATCGACGTGCTGGACGAGGCGGGAGCGCGCATGCGCATCCGCAACATGACGCTGCCGAAGGAGCTGCGCGAGCTCGACGACGAGCTGCGCACTATTCGCGGCGAAAAGGATTCGGCCATCGCTTCCCAAGATTTCGAGCGCGCCGCTCAGCTGCGCGACCAGGAGTCCGAGCTCAAGGCCAAGCGCATCGAAGCCGAGAAGAAGTGGGAAGAGGACGCCCAGAAGTCCGTGCATCAGGTGACGGTGGAGGACATCGCCGACGTGGTGTCCATGACCACGGGCGTGCCCGTTTCGAACCTCACCGAGGCCGAGACCGAGAAGCTGCTGCGCATGGAAGCCGTGCTGCACGAGCGCGTCGTCGGTCAGGAAGAGGCCGTCACGGCGCTGTCGAAGGCCATCCGCCGCTCGCGCAGCGGCCTGAAAGACCCGAAGCGTCCCGCCGGCTCGTTCATCTTCCTGGGCCCCTCGGGCGTGGGCAAGACCGAGCTTTCGAAGGCGCTTGCCGAGTTCCTGTTCAACTCCGAGGACGCGCTTCTGTCCTTCGACATGTCTGAGTACATGGAGAAGCACAGCGTGAGCCGTCTCGTGGGCTCGCCTCCGGGCTACGTGGGCTTCGACGAGGGCGGCCAGCTGACGAAGGCCGTGCGCCAGCGCCCCTACTCGGTGGTGCTGTTCGATGAGATCGAGAAGGCGCACCCCGACGTGTTCAACATCCTGCTCCAGATCTTGGAGGAGGGCCGCTTGACCGACGCGCAGGGCCGCACCGTGGACTTCCGCAACGCCGTCATCATCATGACGTCGAACGTGGGTGCCCGCGAGATCGCGCAGCCCACCACGCTGGGCTTCTCCACCGAGGAGCACGCGGGGCTGTCCGACAAGGAGATCAAGAGCCGCGTCATGGCCGAGATGAAGAAGCTGTTCAGGCCCGAGTTCCTGAACCGCATCGACGAGATCATCGTGTTCAAGTCCCTGAACGACGAGCAGATCTCCGAGATCGTCAAGCTCATGGTGGCCGATTTGCGCGAGCGCATGATCGAGCAGAACATGTCCATCAACCTCACCGAGGCGGCGTGCAAGCTCATCGCCAAGGAAGGCACCGACGCCACGTTCGGCGCGCGTCCGCTGCGCCGCGCCATCCAGCGCTTGCTGGAGGATCCGCTGTCCGAGCAGATCCTCGAAGGCACGTGGACGAGCGGCTCGGTCATCGACGTGGACGCGGTGGACGGCGAGCTGGTGTTCACCGCCGGATCGGGCTCCATCCCGGCGCCCCGCAAGCGCGACAGCATCGCGCGGGAAGCGGAGCTGTTGCTGACGAACTACGATCTGGGCCATGCCGGCGTCAGTTCCGGCGGCTCGTTCTCGGGCGGCGCGGCCGACTAAGCTTCGCCTCTTAAGCGCCCCTGCTCCTCGGCTTGAAATTCGAAGCCCGAGGAGCAGGGGTTTCTTGTGTTCTGCGCTTGCATTTGTCGTATACTAGGCACGTCGCAAGCCGACCGCGGAGCGGCCGCTTTCACGTGCAAGGCGGCCGAGGTGCACTGCGGGAAGTGCAGCGGATCAACTCGATTCCAGGAGGTTCCATGTTCGGAGACAACCTCGATCGCATCGTGAAAAGCATCGAGAAGAACTACGAGGCCGACGAGATATTCTTCACGAAGCCCGGCCGGCGGTTTCCCAGCCGCCTGGCCGTGAAAAGCGTGATCAAGGACTTGCGTCGGGTGCTGTTCCCGGGCTATTTCGGCGACGAGATGCTGACGCCGTTCACCAGTCCGGAGTACTTCATCGGCGAGACGCTCATACAGATCGAACGCGTGCTGCGCGAGCAGATCGTGCTCGCCATGACGTACACCTCGGACGATCGCGATGCTGCGGAGGTCGACCCGGCGCGCTACCTGTGCGGCGGCACCACGCCCGAGCATATCTGCGAGCGCGCCTCGGAAGTGTGCACGGTGTTCTTCGACGAGCTTCCCAGCATACAGCGGGTGCTGCTCACCGACGTGCAGGCGCTGTATGACGGCGATCCGGCGGCCGGGTCGAAGGAGGAGGTCATCTTCTCGTATCCGGGTCTGTACGCGATCTACGTGTACCGCATCGCGCACGTGCTGTACGAGCAGAACGTGCCCATCATCCCGCGCATCATGACCGAGCTGGCGCACAGCGGCACGGGCATCGACATCGGCGCCGGCGCCCAGATCGGCGAGTACTTCTTCATCGACCACGGCACGGGCGTGGTCATCGGCGAGACCACCGTCATCGGCGACCATGTGAAGCTGTACCAGGGCGTCACGCTGGGCGCGCTGTCCACGCGCGGCGGGCAGCGGCTTGCCGGGGTGAAGCGCCATCCCACGATCGAGGACAACGTGACGATCTATTCCAACGCTTCGGTTCTGGGCGGGGAAACCGTGGTGGGCGCCGGTTCGGTCGTCGCAGGATCCACGTTCGTCACCTCTTCGGTTCCCCCCAATTCCCGCGTGTCGCTGAAGGCGCAGGAGATCACCGTGCGCCAGCCGGGCGAGCGTGACTAGGCTCTTCGATCGGCAAGCGAGGGAAATGGAGCGGTGGCAAGAACGATGCAAGGCGGAGAGGAAAACCTTATGACGCAGACAATCGACCCGGTGTTCTCGTCCGCGGTGCTCAGCGCCCCTGAGCTCGCGCTGAACGACCTCGACTTCGACGCGCTGTCGCAGGCGATGGGAGGGCTCAAGGGCGAGGTCGACAAGAACCCGCAGACGGCCGCCATCATCCTGGCGGGCGGCACGGGGGAGCGGTTCGGCAAGGAAGGCGGCAAGCAGCTCGTGGAGATCGCGGGCAAGCCCATCCTCACCTGGTCGGCCGAGGCGTTCGACGCCGTGGGCGACATCGGGCTCATCGTCATCGTGTGCCCCGAGGACCGCTGCAGCGAGTATCTCAAGCGCGCCATCGACCCGTTCCCGTTCGTCACGCCCATCGTGGTGGCGCCTTCGGGCCCCAGCCGTCAGGAATCGGCGTTCTCGGGGCTGGAGTTCGTGCCGGACGACTACGAGTACGTCATCCTGCACGACGGCGCCCGCCCGCTCATCAGCCCCGACCTCATCGCGCATACCATCGCCACGTTGAAGGGCAACATCGACTGCGACGGCGCCGTGGTGGCGCATCCGGCCGTCGACACCCTGAAAGTGGTGGAGAACGGCGTGATCGTGGGCACGCCCGACCGCCGCGTGTTCTGGAACGCGCAGACGCCCCAGGTGTTCCGCGCCGGCATCTACCGCCGCGCGCACGCCTCGGCGCTGTCGGACGGCTTCATGGGCACCGACGATTCGTCGCTCATCGAGAGGTTGGGCGGGCGCGTGCTGGTAGTGGAAGGGAAGCGCGACAACATCAAGCTGACCGTCCCCGAAGACTACCTCATGCTGGCCGCTGCGGTGCGTACCATGTACATGAAAGGGGCGGAAGAATGATCATCCGCGGAGGCCTTGGCGACAGTGCCCAGTCGCTCAGACAGTCCTGCTCGCGCGAAACGCCCGCTGGGCGTTTCGGCTCGTGCGGAACTCGCTTGGTGGGCACCGTCGCCAAGGCCGCGCATGTCGTTATCGGAGGAACCGAATGATGCAACCTGTTGTTTTCGATCCTGCCGGGTTGCGCGTGGGGCAGGGATACGATGTGCATGCGTTCGCCGAGGGGCGCAAGCTTATCCTGGGCGGGGTGGACGTTCCTCATGTGCGCGGCCTCTTGGGGCATTCCGATGCCGACGTGTTGGCGCATGCTATCTCCGATGCGCTGCTGGGAGGCATTCGCGGCGGGGATATCGGCAAGCTGTTCCCCGACACCGACCCAGCCTTCAAGGACGCCGACTCGCTGAAGCTGCTGGCCGCCGTGGCCGACAAGGTGCGCGCGGAGGGCTACGTCATCCTCGACGTCGACTCCGTCATCGCCGCGCAGGCGCCGAAGCTGTCGCCGTACCGCGAGGCCATGCGCGAGAACCTGGCCGCCGCCATGGGCATCGCGGTGGAGAATGTGGGCGTGAAGGCCACCACCACTGAGCACCTGGGATTCGAAGGCCGCGAGGAGGGCATCTCCGCGACCGCCGTCTGCCTGCTGTGCCGCCGTCCTGACGAGCAACGGGACTAGCCGACGCTGCGGGCTTCCGTAGCGCCTCGGCTTGGCGCTCCAAGCCCTCCTCACGTGCATGAGCACGCTTCGTCGGTCTTTCACGCCAATCCGAAGCACTGCGAAAGCCCTCGCTGACTTTGGTGGACAGGCGGGCTCCGTAACCTTCCTGTGCTACAATCTACGGTCGAAACGCACCGTCGCGGGAGCGCGGCGCCAGGGCTATGCAGGATGCGAGGACGCCATGATCAGACTCTACAATACGAAGACCCGCACGAAGGTCGACTTCGAGACGCTCGAGCGCGGCAAGGTGGGCATGTACGTGTGCGGACCTACCGTGTACAACTACATTCACATCGGCAACGCCCGCACGTTCATCAGCTTCGACGTGATCCGCCGTTACCTTATGTGGCGCGGCTTCGACGTGACGTTCGTGCAGAACGTCACCGACGTGGACGACAAGATCATCGGCAAGTCGCTTGAGGAAGGCCGCAGCGCTGCCGAGGTGGCCGCCGAGTACACCGAGGCGTTTATCGAGGACATGCGCGCGGCCGGCGTGCTGGATCCCGATATCCGTCCGAAGGCCACCGAGGAGATCCCCGCAATGATAGAGCTCATCCAAGAGCTCATCGACGGAGGCCACGCTTACGATGCCGACGGCGACGTGTACTTCAACGTGCGTTCGTTCCCGGCTTACGGCGAGCTGTCGGGCCGCAACGTAGACGAGATGGAGAGCGGCCACCGCGAGCTGCGCGCCGACGGCAAGGGCGTGGAGGATCGCAAGCGCGACCCGCTGGACTTCGCGCTGTGGAAGGCCGCCAAGCCCGGCGAGCCGGCGTGGGAGTCGCCCTGGGGCATGGGCCGTCCCGGCTGGCACATCGAGTGCTCGGCCATGTCGCGCAAGTACCTGGGGCTTCCCTTCGACATCCACGGCGGCGGCGCCGACCTCGTGTTCCCGCACCACGAGAACGAGCGCGCGCAGAGCGAGGCCGCGTGCGGCTGCACGTTCGCGAACTACTGGATGCACGGCGGCATGCTGCAGATCAACTCCGAGAAGATGAGCAAGTCGCTGGGCAACTTCAAGCTGCTGCGCGACGTGCTGAAGGTCACCGATCCGAAGGTGCTGCGCTTCCTTATGCTGCAGACGCACTACCGCAGCCCGCTCGACTTCTCCGACGAGCGCCTGGCCGAGGCGGGCGCGGCGCTGTGCCGTATCGAGAACGCGGTGAAGAACCTCGATTGGCAGCTGCAGAACGCCCAGGACATCCCCTCGCCGCTGGACACGCGCGAGCTGATGAAGCGTACGAAGGAGGCGAAGCTGGCGTTCATCCTGGCCATGGACGACGACTTCAACACCTGCAAGGCGCTGGGCGAGGTGTTCGACTTCGTGGCCGCGGTGAACGCGCAGACGGCCGACAAGACTATCTCGCTGTCCGACGTGCCGCCCGTGCGCGATGCCCGCGGCGTCATCGTGGAGCTCATGGGCGTGTTCGGCATCGACGTGGAGGCCGCATCCGCCTCGTGCGCCGCAGGAGGGTACCCGCCCGAGGTCGTGGGGTTGGCGGCCGATATCGCGGGCTACGAAGGCGCGGATGCCGCCGAGGCCGTGGACGCCCTGCTGGCGGCCCGTGCCGACGCCCGCGCCGCGAAGGATTGGAGCCGTGCCGACGCCGTCCGCGACGGCCTGTGCGGTTTGGGCTTCGTGATCGAGGACACCCCGCAGGGTGCGCGCGTGACCTACGAGGGGTAAGGCGAGCGTTATCCCGAGTGGAACATTCTCGAAGGGCGGCCGCGTTGGCCGCCCTTCGTCGTCGTGCACGGATTCTCTTCCTTATGTGCGGCAAAATCGAGTTTTTGGCAGGAGAAGCGTCTTTCTCCGAATCGTTTCGAGGTGAAACCCCAGATCGCGTTTTTTCGGCATTTGCAAATCAACAGTGCGAAGCGGGCTCGCACTGCCAAAAGCCCGATTCTGCCGCACATAGCGCCTGCGGAACGTGCAATCGCTCGCCGTCGGGGTTCCCTTGCGCGCTCGTGTCCAGGATGGGAATGCGATAGGGTGCGAAAGACCCGGGAATGTGCCGCAGGGCTCGGAGATGCGGAGGATTGCCGGGTAGGGGGCGTTGTCCCGCCCGAAGCGAGGGGTTTCGGTGGTCGCCGGCTCGCGGGTTCGTCGATGCGCTACAATACGGCGCATGCGAACTCAATCGACAAGGACTCCCGAGCTCCTCGCGCCCGCGGGCGGGCTTGCGCAGCTGGAGGCCGCGCTGCGCTTCGGTGCGGACGCCGTGTACCTGGCCGCCGATCGTTTCGGGCTGCGGCAGCGCGCGGCGAACTTCGCGCTGGACGACGTTCCCGCTGCGGCAGCTCGCGCGCACGATGCGGGCGCGAAGGCGTACGCGACGCTGAACGCCCTCATGGACGCCGACGACCTCAAGGCGCTTCCCGCGTACCTCGAAGCGCTGGCCGCGGCCGGCGTCGACGCGTTCATCGTGAGCGACCTGGGCGCGCTGCGCCTGGCACAGCGGCACGCGCCGAACGTCGAGCTGCACGTGAGCACCCAGGCCTCGGTATGCAACGCCGAGGCGGCGCGCGTATGGCACGAGCTGGGCGCGAGCCGCGTGGTGTGCGCGCGAGAGATGAGCGTGGAGGACATCGCGCGACTGCGCGCCGGCGCCCCGCGCGAGCTGGAGCTGGAGGCGTTCGTGCACGGCGCCATGTGCATGGCCGTGTCGGGCCGCTGCCTGATCAGCGCCGCGCTCACCGGCCGCTCCGGCAACAAGGGCCATTGCACCCAGCCGTGCCGGTGGAGCTACGCGCTGGTGGAGGAGCAGCGTCCCGGCGAGTTCTTTCCCGTGGAGGAGGACGTGCGCGGAACCTATGTCATGAACGCGCAGGACCTCAACATGCTGGCGCACCTCGACGACTTGGCCGCGGCCGGCATCGACTCGTTCAAGATCGAAGGCCGCAACAAGAAGGCGTTCTACGTGGCTTCGGTGGTGCGCGCTTACCGGCTGGCCCTGGACGGCGTTCCCTCCTCCGAGCTGGCCGACGAGCTGCTGGCCGTGTCGCATCGCCCGTACGGCACGGGCTTCTACTACGGCGACGCCAGGCAATCGCCCGACGTGGACGGCTACACCGCCGAATGCCGGCATGCCGCCACGGTGGAAGCGTGCGAACCGGCCGGCGAAGGCGCGTTCCGCGTGATCGCGCGGTGCTACAACCGCTTCTGCGAAGGCGACGAGCTGGAGGCGCTGTCGCCGGGTCCGCACGTCCCTCGCGTGCGCGTGCGTAACCTCGCCTGGCTCCCCGAGCCCGACGGGGACGACGCGCAGCCAAAGCGGGTGCCGGTTGCCGTGGCGAACCGCTCGGCCGAGCGCTATGCGTTCGAAACGGGGGAGGAGCTGGCTCCCGGCGACTTTCTGCGCATGCGTATCAACGTTGAGCGATAGGCTTCTGATCTGCGCTAAAGCGATAAAGTACTGCTAAGTAGCCGTCAAGGCGCGTGCATGCGCCGGCGCTACACTGGGTTGCACCCTGACGAAAAGGAACGGAATCATCCTTCTTTCAGAAAGCGAGGTGCATCATGCCCAATCATGCGTATCGCGCCGCATCGGCGCCCAGCGTCGTGCAGCGTGCCCGCAACACGCGCACCGGCCGCAAGCTCGAGCGCGGCGGTTACCTGACCGTCGAGACCGTCACCATGTGGATCGTGTACGCTCTGACCCTCATCGGCAATGCCGTCATCGAAGGAGGCCGGGTGGGAGGCACCACGTCGGCGGATATCGCGTACGGCGTGTTCACGTGGTTCACGCCTGCCGGCTACGTGTTCGCCATCTGGTCGCTCATCTACGTGGCGATGGTCGTGTGGCTCGTCGCGTACACGCGCACGGCGCCTGTCCGCGCCGACCGCTTCACCATGACGTCCATCCTGTTCATCGCAAGCTGCGCCCTCAACGTGCTGTGGCTTGCCCTGTGGCACTTCGAGCTGGTGGCCGTGTCGTTCATCGTCATCCTGGCCGAGTGGCTGGTGCTGGCGGCGCTGTACCTGAACGTGCGCCGCACGATGAAGACCGCCTCGGGACGGGTGCCCGTGTCCATCTACACCGCGTGGGTCACGGTGGCCACGCTGGCCAACATGGCCATCCTCGTCACGCGCGCGCTGGACGGCGGCATCCCGTTCTTCAACGGGTTGTTCACCATCCTCTTGACGGCGGGCGTGCTGGCGTTCGGCTACGTGATGCGCAAGGCCTACGACGACATGGCGTTCCAGCTCGTGTTCCTGTGGGCGCTCATCGGCGTGGGCGTGAACGTGTCGGGCGCGTCGGCGTTCACGGCGGCTGTCGTGTTCTTGCTGTGCGTGGTCGGAGCTATCTTGACGTTCGCCCCCATCGGCTCGATGCGGAAGCTCGTGCGGCAGAACTAGCGATCCTGCAGCATGCTCGTGGTGAAAAGGTGCGGCTTGGCGGGGCGGTGCGTCCGCAGAAGGCTTCTTCTCCGGCAAAACCGGCTGACCGATTCTTCCATTTCCGATGAAACCGCTGACAGTTCTTGCTATGATAGCGCCAAGGTGTTTTTCGGACGAAAGGGGCCGTTATGGGAACGAAAGCAGCGGAGGCGCTCGACGTATCCTTCGACGAGCTGCCGAACTACCTGCACGCGAAGCACTCCGTGTACATGGAGATCGGCAGCGAGACGTACTACCTGACCGACGTCAACGATCGATACTGGCGCGCGCAGGACACCGCGAAGCTCAACGAAAAGGGACATTACGTCGACGCGAGCGAGCTGGTGCCGACGGTGAGCGAGTTCTTGACGCTCCCCTTCATCGACGGCAAGTCGGTGACCGACGTGTTCGACCAAGCGGTATTCTACGCATCTGAAAAAGCGTAACGACGACGGGGGCGGCCGCGTGAACGGCCGCCCCCGTTTCTCGTTCCGGCAACCGCGTGGCCGCTACGGGCGTTCGTTCGGCTCGATGAAGCCGACGGCGAACTGCACGTCCGAGACGTCCCGGGGGACGGGGCGCGAGTAGAGGAACCCCTGCGCGATGATGCGATCGTCCATGCGCACGAGCATGGACGCCTGATCGCGCGTTTCCACGCCTTCCACCACCACGTTTACGGCCAGCTTGTCGGCGATGGACACCACGCCGTCCAGAATGGCCTTGCAGCGCTCGCCGCTCTCGCTGCTCATGAGGAAGCTGCGGTCGAGCTTTAGCACGTCGATCGGCAGGTTCTGCAGCGTGCCCAGCGACGAGTACCCGCTGCCGAAGTCGTCAATGGCGATGCGGAAGCCCAGATCCTTTAAACGGCGGCACAGTCGTTCGGCGCGTTCGAGGTCTTCCATGACGATGTTCTCGGTCAGTTCGAGCTCCAGCAGCTCGATGGGCACGCCGAATCCGTCGACGATGCTCTTCACCGTTTCAGGGAACGCGTCGTTTCGCATGTGCAAGCGCGAGAAGTTGCAGGCGATGACGAGCGGGTGTTCTCCCGCGTCCAGCTGCTCCCGGATACGGGCGCAGACGAGACGAAATACCTGCAAGTCCAAGTCGACAACCAGGCCGGTGCGCTCGAACAGGGGAATGAACTCGTCGGGCGGCACGAGGCCGCGTTCAGGCGATTCCCAGCGAACGAGCGCTTCGAAGCCCACGAGGCGGTTCGTCGCTATTTCCACCTTCGGCTGGTAATAGGCCGTGAACTCCCCGCGCTCGAGCGCGTCGTGCGCGGCGGCTACCAGCGCGCGTTCGGCGATGTCGCGATCCTTCATGCTCGCCGAGTACAATGCTGCGGTGCTGCGCGAGGCCTCCCCGATGCTGTCCCGGGCGTAGCGTGCGGCGTCCACGAACTCGATGATGGTTTGCACGTCGATGCGTGGCGTTTCGGCGCTGCGCTCGATGATGCAGACGCCGGCCTGCAGCATGAGCCGGTGCGATAGCTCGGTAAGCGTTTCGGTGTTGTTGAAGCGACGATCCAGTTCATCGAAGCGCTCCAGCAGCGCGTCCCAGCCTCTCCAGCGAACCAACAGCACGAATTCGTCTGCGATGACGTGCGCGTATCGTTCGTCGGGTGCTTTCATGCCGGCCAGCGTGCCGTTGAGGTCGAGCAGCACGCGATCGCCCGTGGCGTAGCCGAACGCTGCGTTGAAGCCTTTGAAGCTTTTTACGTCGAGGTACACGATGGCGTAAGCGCCATCGCGGGCGTTCGCCATCTGAGCGCCCACCTCGGAGCGGAAGCGGGCGAGACTCCAGCCTTCGGTCAGCGGATCGGTGAACGAGAAGTCCTCCACTCGCCGCGCCGCGCGAAGCTTCACATGGCTGACGTACAGGGCAACGCCGAGCACGGAGCCGAGCAGTGCGACGATGCCGGCCATGAATTGCACCGGATACTGGCGCAAGAAGTCGAAAGGGCTGATGGGATGTACGGCGAGGCTGCTTTGCGAAAGCCAGGTGGTCATCTTGCTTTCGGCAGTGTACTGCACGCAGCGGTCGAGGATGCTCACCAGTCGTCGGTCGGCGTTGCGGCTTACGCCGATGCTCATGCTGTTGAAGAAGGAGGTGATGGTGGTGACGCTCAGGCTCTCGTATTGGGGTTCCGCCAGCAAGTAGTTCGCCACGTGGGTATCGGCAAAGGCGATATCGGCTTTGCCTTCAAGCACTGCATCGAAGCAATCTTTCGGGGTGTCGCAGTACACGATGTCGTATTCGGCGTACGAAGAGTACGCCGTGCTCGCGGCGAGCGAGAAGCCGCTTGGCAGCGCGACGCGCGAACCGGATGGATTCGGTCCTGCGACAAGGGCCATGGGGTCGCGCAGATAGGGGCCGGTGGTGTCGAGGCTTTTGATCGCCTGGGGGTCGGATTCTCGATCGACGTCGTACACGATGTCGGCGTCGCCACGTTCGACGAGGCGGACGGCCTCGTCGTGGCAGTCCGCAGCCACGAATTCGAACTTCAGCCCGGTGATCTGCGCGATGTCTTCGAACAGCAATGCGACCGCGCCGGCGAACGCGCCGGTTTCGGGGTCGGTGTAGGAAAGCGGCGCGCGATACGAATCGTAGGCCACGCGCAGGGTGGGAGCCGATGCCAGATAGGCGTACTCGTCTTCGGTGAAGACGGGATCCTGGTCGGTGTTGATGCCGAAGTAGCGGTCGTACAGCAACGTGGCGAAGTCGGGGTCGCGCAGTTTGAGGCGGCTCATCGCGCTGTCGAGCTCATCGGCTATGTCGGTGCGTTCGGGCGAGAGGGCGATGTACAAAGGCTCGGGGGCGAACTGAGCTACGGTTCGGAAGCGCGAATTCGTCCCGAGATATGTGATGGCAATGGCATCCACCGCTCCTTCGTCGAGCGCTCTCAGCAGGTCTCCGGTAGCGCTGTAGGCCACGATATCCGCCGAAAAGCCGTTCTTCTCGCTGTATTGTGCGAACGCTTCGGCGTCCTGGCTGTTCGCGATTACCCCCACGCGCATGCCGGAAAACGTTTTGAAGTCTTCGTAGGCGTAACGCGTGTCGTCGAGCCTCACGTTGAGCGTGGTGGAAATCTCGCAGAGCGATGATGCCGAGAAGATCATCCGCCTCTCTCGGTCTTCGGTGTAGTACACCATGGGAAGCAGATCCACCTTGCTCGCTTCAAGCGCGGCACAGGCCTCTTCCCAACTAGGGTACTTGACGTATTCATATGTCCAGTCGGCGTAGCGTGCGATTTCGTTGAGATACTCGATGTTGTACCCAACGTAGCGCCCCTCTTCGTCGGTGGACATATAGTCGCCGTCTTCGAAGTAGGCGACGGTCACGACGCGCTTGCCGAACGTGGCGAACTCGTCGGCGAAAGCCCGCGAGGATCCGGGATACGTGGTCGTTGCGACCGTACAGGTGAACGCGATGACGAACGCCCAGGCAAACATCATCGGTTGAAGCCGCGAAGGGATGAATGTTCTTGCCGGTGCTATGCTTCGCTCCGATCGATGTGACGGTGTCTAAGAATGGTTGATACCAACTTACCTTACCATATGCATGGCCTTCTCAGAAAGACTTGTCGGGGGATGTGCGCGCCTTTTTTTGCGTATGACGTGGTGCGATAAGGTCAAGGTTCAGCGCGGCTCCCATCGATCGATTTTCCTCTTTGAGCGGTTGCATAATTTTTTTCGAAAAAAGTGCTTGACCGGATTTCCTCTTCCGGTATACTAGGCTTCGCACTTTTACGGGGCCTTAGCTCAGCTGGGAGAGCGCATGGCTGGCAGCCATGAGGTCAGGGGTTCGATCCCCCTAGGCTCCACCATATTTGCTACGACGGATGCGATGCATCCGTCGTTTTTTTATTGTGCACGCATTGCGTCCGATGACGGCAAGCGGGGTGAAGGATATGGTCGAGGCGGCAGATAGCCGTGCGGAACCTCAGTCGGTGGGCGAAAACGGCGCTCCTATGACGATTTGGCAGGTGTGGCTTCGACGTCTCTGCCTGTTCGTGATCGTGTGGGCTATCGCGGAAGTGCTGTTGGGCGCTGCGTTGTGGGGTGCTTACCTGTTCGCGCGCATGGTGCTTGACGTCGAGCCCTCGGTGCTGGCCGAGCCCGTTGTGGGCGCGATGGCTATGGCGGGAGCGTGCCTCAACCTGGCCATCGGATTCCTCGGCCTTCGCGGAGCGCGGAATCCGCGCAAGATCACCCTGTTCTTCTGGATCACGTTCGTCGATGCGATGTTGACGGCGTGGGCGCTGGCCAGCAGCGTGTCCGCGGGCACGTGCGACCTCACCTCGCTTGTGAGTGGCCTGTTCGTCATCGCGCTAGCCGTGTGCGCTTGGCAAGTGCGCGGTCAGACGGGTTACTTCGACGCGCATCCGTAAGGCCTCCCGGCGTGAAAAAGCCTCTCCGGGGTTCCGGAGAGGCTTTCAACTGCGGGCGGTTTGCTTGACGGCTGCACCCGATGCGGCGCTAGTCCTGCTTCGCGGCCTCGATTTGCGCGATGATGGGGTCAAGCGCGCCGGCTACGTCGTAGTCCTCCACCTTTCCGGCGTCGCACAGGCGCGCGAAGCTGGGGTCGATGGGCAGCGTGGCGTAGGCGGGGATGTCGTAGCGCTCGGCCACGGCCGCACCTTGCGGATCGCCGAAGATGTGATGGCGCTTGCCGCAGTCGGGGCACTCGAAGTAGGCCATGTTCTCCACGAGGCCCAGCAGCTCGACGTTCATGTCGTGCGCGAGGTTCACGGCCTTGCCCACGATCATGGCCACCAGCTCCTGCGGAGCGGATACCGTGACAATGCCGTCAACCGGCAGCGACTGGAACACGGTGAGCAGCACGTCGGAGGTTCCCGGAGGCATGTCGACGAACAGGTAGTCGATCTCGCCCCAGTTCGTCTCGCTGTAGAACTGACGGATGGCGTTCGAGACGACCGGGCCGCGCCAGGCCACCGGGATGTCGTCTTTCGGCAGCATGAGGTTGGTGGACATCACCTTGATGCCGCTTTGCGTCTGGCCGGGCAGGATGCCGTCGGCGTCGGCGGTCAGCGGGTTCGTGATGCCGAAGGTCTTCGGGATGGACGGTCCGGTGACGTCGGCGTCCAGGATGCCCACGTTCTTCCCGCGCTTCTGCATTTCGCTGGCAAGCAGGCTGGTGACCAGCGACTTGCCCACGCCGCCCTTGCCGGACACGACGCCGATGACGTGTTTGATGTTGGAGCGGGAGTTCGTCTCGATGGTGCTGGGGCCCTGGGCGGTGCGGTCGCTGCATCCGGACTCGCCGCAGCTGCTGCACTCGTGCGTGCATTCTTCTGCCATGATTCCTTCTTTCTGGGTTTTCAGCGCCCCCGTGCGGCGGGAGCGCCACTCGTCTCACCTGGATGATAGCATAAGCTTTATACTTAGGTGGAAGGAATCGACCTGCGCGCCGGGCGCGCGCGGAGACGGAGGAGCGCGCATGCTGTTCGCTGATATCGACCTGTTGGATGAGAACCTTGATTTCCGCTCCCATTGCTGGGTGGGCGTGCGCGACGGGCGCGTCGCCTACGTGGGGGATGCGGCTCCGGCGGGCGAGGAAGCGGCGAGGTACGGAGAGGTGTACGACGGACGTGGCAAGCTCTTGTGTCCTGCGTTCTACAACGCCCACGCGCACGCGCCCATGACGCTGTTGCGCGGCTACGCCGAGAACCTGCCTTTGCAGGCGTGGCTGAACGACATGGTGTTTCCGTTCGAGGCGAAGATCACGCCCGAAGACTGCTACTGGGGCACGCTTCTGTCCTGCGCCGAGATGGCGCGGTACGGCTGCGTGAGCTTCTCGGACATGTACTATCACATGGAGGAGGGCGCCCGCGCCGCGCTCGACGCCGGCATCAAGATGAACCTGTCCGACTCGCTTCTTGCCTTCAACGGCGAAGGGTTGGACGACCTGCCGGTGAAGGGGAACCTCGACCGTCTCATCCGCGATGTCCAGGGCGCAGGCGATGGCCGCATCGTGGTGGACTGCAACATCCATGCCGAGTACACGTCGAACCCGCGCGCCGTGGCCGATTTGGCGGCGTACGCGAAGGAGCACGGGCTTCGGTTGCAGGTGCACGTCTCCGAGACGCGCCTCGAGCACGAGGAGTGCAAGCAGCGCCACGACGGTTTGACGCCGGTGCGCTACTTCGAGAGCCTGGGCGTGCTCGACGTGCCCGTGACGGCGGCGCACTGCGTGTGGGTGGACGACGGCGACATCGACGTGCTGGCGGAGCGCGGGGTGTTCGTGGCGGCGAACCCGGCGTCGAACATGAAGCTGGGCAGCGGTTTCGCCCCTGTGGCGAAGATGCTCGCGCGCGGCGTGAACGTGTGCCTGGGCACCGACGGCATGGCGTCGAACAACAACCACGACATGATGCAGGATATGTACCTGCTGGCGCTGACGGCGAAGGGGTCGACGAACGATCCGGCCGTGGTCACGCCGAAGCAGGCGCTTACGGCCGCTACGCGCGTGGGCGCGCTTTCGCAGGGGCGCGACGACTGCGGGTACGTGGCCGTGGGGGCGAAGGCCGACTTGTGCGTGCTGGACACGTCGGGGCCGTCGTGGGCGCCGATGACGAACCCGCTGGTGAACGTCGTGTACGCGGGGCATGGCGCCGACGTGTGCCTGACGATGTGCGACGGGGTCGTGGTGTATCGCGAGGGCGAGTGGCCCACGCTGGACATCGAGCGAGCGAAGGCCGAGGTCGAGGCCCGCACGAAGCGCATCATCGGCGAGCTGTAGGGCGAGTGCTGCCGGGTGGGCGGCTTGCTTGACGGAGGGCCTTTGCGTATACTGGCAGGCGAGCCGCAGGGAGCGGGTACTCCCCACGGCTCTCGGACTCGCTTCGGCGGTTCGGATGTTTATTTTGGTCCCGGTTCGTCCTTTTGGGACGACCGGGGCGTATCTTTCAGCCGCGCTTGAAGTGTGAGCGAGGCTACCCCGACCGTCAGGCTGCCGAAGGCAGCGATGAGGCCGAGAACCTGCAAGATCACCCCGATAAGATCCAGCAATATGCCATCCATAGAGGACACCCCCTTCCGTTTATCTAGAATTCGGAAATGGATGTAAAGAGGGTGCTATCCTCCCCGCCTGGCGAGTTCGTGCCTCCTATTATAGCGAGCTCGTCTTACGTGCAGATGGCGTGCATCTAGCGCAGATCTTTCTCGATCTGCTGCGAATCTCACGCATTTCCCACGTGGGTTCCATGCCGTTTGCCCCTGTTTCCAACGTCGTTTCCACACGCCTTGCCGCCGTTTCCGACATGGTTCGCACGTTCTCGGCGCTTCGGTGCGCATGTTTCACGTGAAACATCGGTTCGTTTTGTTTCGGGTGAAAGCATTTTCGCGCGGTGTTGTGCGCAAAGTACGGCTAGGCACGGTGGGCGCGTTGGTCTATTCTGGGATGAATACAATCGTGAAGAGGGAAGGGGCGGCATGCTGAGGATTTCCGATACGCGCATCGACGGGTTCATCGCGGAGGACGTGCCGTACGTCGATCTGACGTGCGCGGTGCTGGGCATCGGCGACGAGCCGGGCGAGATGGAGTACTTCACGCGCGAAGACTGCGTGCTGGCCGGCGCGAACGTGGTCGCGCGTATCATGGGGAAGCTGGGCTGCGACGTGGTGGAGGCGCGTCGCGACGGCGAGCGCGCGACTGCGGGCGAGGCGTTCTTCCGCGTGCGCGGCACCGCGGGCGACCTGCATGCGGCGTGGAAGGTGTGCCTCAACGTGTTCGACCATATGTCGGCCGTGGCCACGAAAACCCGCGCGATGGTGGACGCGGCCCACGCGGCGAACCCGCGCTGCGAGGTGCTGACCACGCGCAAGAGCATGCCGGGCGCGAAGGACCTGCTGACCGAGGCCGTCATGGCGGGAGGGGCGTTCCCGCACCGGCTGGGGCTGTCCGAGACGGTGCTGGTGTTCGACCATCACCTCACGTTCTTCGGCGGCTTCGAGGCGTTCGTGGAGCAGCTGCCGGATATCAAGGGCCGCTGCGTTGAGAAGAAGCTGTTTGTGGAGGCTGATGCCGAGCGTGCCCGCGTGCTGGCGCGCGCTGGCGTTGACGGCATCCAGGTGGACAAGGTCCCCGTTGACGAGCTGGAGCCGCTTGTGCGCGAGCTGCGCGCCATCGACCCGCACGTCACGCTCATCGCGGCCGGCGGCGTGAACCCGCAGAACGCGGGCGCGTACGCGGCAACCGGCGTGGACGGCCTGGCCACCACGGCTCCCTTCTCCGCCAAGCCGCTCGACATGAGCGTGCGCATGCGCCCGCTGTAGCGGCTTGCGCCGTGGATGTGCGGTCTTTGGGCTCGGCGGATGCGTTGTCGCCCCAAAGCCGCGGTTTCGGGCAATATTCCGAGGCTTTGGGGCGACAACGCATCCGCCGCTGCCGGTCTTCTTCGCATGGTCGTGGGCATCGGGCGAATTTTCTTGAACCGGGTGTAACCTTTTCGCGTCGGGGCGCGTCTAATAGGTAACCGACCTTGAAAGGGGCACCCGCGTGGACGATCTGATACAGCGAGCGCGAAACGGCGACGGCGAGGCGTTCGCTGCGTTGTTCGAGTATGGCAAGCAGCCGTTGTGGCGCGCTGCGATGGCGGTGCTCGGCAATGTGGACGATGCGTCCGACGCGCTGCAGGAGACGGCGGTCAAAGCGTGGCGCGCCATGCCGCGTTTCGGCGGCCGCAGCGCAGTGAACACGTGGTTCATGCGCATCCTGCTGCGCGTCTGCTACGACATGCGCCGTCAGCGCAACCGCGAGACGCCGTGCGCCATGGGGCTGTTCGCCGCGGACGTGGACGGCTCGGGCGTATGGTGGGAGCCGTCGGTGGACCAGATGCTGGCGGGCGCGGGCGTGCGGCGCGATCCCGACCGCGACGAGGCGCTCGACGTGCGCGACGCCATCGCCTCGCTGTCGGCCGATGATCGGCTGGTGCTGGTGCTGTTCTACGTGAACGATTTCCCTGTGCGACAGATCTCCCAGATCATGAACGTGTCGGAAGGTGCCGTGCGCACCCGTCTGTCGCGGGCGCGGGACCGGTTCAAGGTTGCCTATTCGCAAGGCTCGAACGAGGAAGTTGAGGTGGCGCGATGAGCCATGAGAGGTTCGACAACGAAGACGAGCTGCGCCGGGCGGTGATCCGGGATTTGGACGCGGGCCCGATTCCCCCGCAGGTGCAGGTCAAGCTCGACGGCGTGTACGCGTCGCTGGGCTCCATTCCTCAGGATCGTCCCACGCCGTCGGGCGCGGGCGCTCCGCAGCGTCGGCAGCCGGTCAAGCGGCGGTCTGCCGAGCCTGCGCACGGCAAGCGCAAGGGCGCCCGCGTGGCGCGCCGTGGTGCGATGGTGGCGGTTGCGGCCGTGCTCGTCGTGCTGTTGAGCGGTGTCGCCTTCGCCGCATCGCGCCTGGTGCAGATGCAGCCGGGCGATGTCGGATTTTTCGGGGGCGGTAACAACCTGCCCATTTACAACAGCTTGCAGTCCGGGGTTTCCAGCCTGAACGCCGAGGTGGGCGATACCGTTGAAGTCGACGGCGTGCAGGTGACGCTCGATTCGGTGTCGTGCGATCGCAACATCGTCAACCTGTTCTTCACGTTGGAGAAGGAGGGCGGCTTCGACCTGACCGAGCAGTCGAACTACGAGGGCTCCCAGGAAAACGAATGGGCGCGCTTGCAGCGGCTTGCTCCGCGATTCTCGTACAGTCTTTCGAGCAACGGCGAGGCGATCGGCAAAGATTCCGTCTACGTGCTCGATGCGTACCAAGAAGACGGCAAGGTGAAGATCATGGAGCGCATCGTGCCGGAAGCGACGCTTCCCGACCAGGTGGACATCGCGCTGGAAGGCTATGCGATGTGGAAGCAGTTCGAAGAAGGAGACGAGCCCTTCACGTTCGATGTCGGCCTCGACCTGAGCACGGTGGCCAGTCCGTGCGAGCTGGGCGCGCACGACCTCGTGTTCAACACGAGCGACGGCGACAAGACGATGGGCATCCAGCGTTTCACGGCATCCGAGCTGGGCACCGTGATGGTCGTGCGCAACGACAACGAGTGGACGGGAGAGCAAGGCGAATACGGTTCTTCCTACGGCCCGCCCGAGAACGTGCTGAGTCCTCATTTGCTTAAGGTAACCGATGACCAGGGCAACGTTTTGACTCCGGTCGAAGCTGGCGATGGTTCGGGCGTCAATCCGGAGGGTTCGCAGATTATCGAGTTCTCCAATCTCTCGCCCGAAGCGCATAGCGTCACGTTCACGCCGATGTTGAACGCGCTCGACTGGGACTCGATGACGGTCGAGGAGCGTAAAGCGAGGAATGAGGAAAACGTACAACATGTGGACGTCTCTCGAATCGGCACCACATTGGAGACGAGCGAGTTCGGCGGCTACGAGCTGACCGGCTGGGACGTGACCGATGGAACGGTGAGCATATCGCTCAAGCCCTACGGATGGCAGGCTATGGGACCGTACATGGAGCTCATTTCCGAAGACGATGTGACGCTTTTGGAAAGCGCATGGACGGATCCCGAGACGGGCGAGACGGGAACCGGCTACCATTCGGGCATCATGTATCGCAAGCACGACTATATGACCGGCGAGTTCGTCCAGATGGTGTCGTACTACGCCGCAGACGACGATGAGCTGCGCGGGCTCACGA
Organism: Eggerthella sp. BIOML-A1; assembly: GCF_009875595.1. Taxonomy (NCBI): domain Bacteria; kingdom Bacillati; phylum Actinomycetota; class Coriobacteriia; order Eggerthellales; family Eggerthellaceae; genus Eggerthella; species Eggerthella sp. BIOML-A1. Next base: position 210,397 of record NZ_WWRZ01000002.1, read on the forward strand.
ACTACAGTTACCGCTCTGCGTTCGGTGAGTATCGGGAAGAGCCAGACGCGGCGCAGACGCTCTCGTTCTAAGCTGCTCCGAAATGAAGAAGCGGGCCCATCGCGATGATGGGCCCGCTTCGTTTCTGCTGCGGCCGGTTTACTTCCCCAGCACCTTCTTAATGCCGTTGCCCGCTATGACGGCGCCGCCGCCGATGGCCAGCAAGCCGGGACCGGGCAGGATGAGCATGGGCACGCCCACCAACATGATGGCGCCGCCGATGGCCGTCTGCACGGCGCCGCCGATGCGGTTGGGCTTCTTCTTCGAGACGCGCCCTTCGTCGATGATAGTGGCGTTAACGGCGGCCTGCGCGGCGTCCTTCCCGTACGATGGCGCGCGGAACGTGTCGCTGCCCGACGGGCTTGCGCTTTTCGCGGCGTCGCTGGCGCTTGCGACGGGGTTGACGTCGATGATGGGGCTTGGGTCGCTCATGGTCTCCTCGCTTACGGTGGGGTGCGGTTTCGTGCCGCGTGTCTGCTTCGATTATACGGGCTGCGCGAACCGCATGTCGTGCGGCGCGCCCGCGGCTACGAGTTCGTCACCGTTCGGTAACGTGTTGCTCGCGGCTTCTTCAAAGATGGATGCGAGGGGCATCGGGAGCGTGATCCGAGTCCGCCTAATTCCGTCGTTGTGGACGCCGAAAGCGGCTGTTTTGCGATACACTATGGGTCAAGGTTTCAAGATCGCGTTTGAAGTTCGTAGGTTAGGCTCGACTGTGGTTCGCGCCTTGGCAGAAACGACAACGGCGTGGGCCACGCAACAGGAAAGTTGGTGGTCAACATGGCAGCTCCTGCTACCGAACACGTGCGAAACATTGTGCTGGTGGGCCAAGACGGCGCCGGCAAGACATCGCTCGCCGAAGCGATGCTGCACGTCTCCGGCCGTACGCCCCGCATGGGCACGACGCACGACGGGAAATCCTACCTCGACTACGACGATGAGGAGATCCGGCGCAAATTCACCATCGGCACCTCCATTGCCCCCATTCCGTACAAGGACTACAAGATCAACCTGCTTGATACGTCCGGCCACCCCGACTTCATCGGCGACACGCTGGCCACCATGCAAGCGGCCGAGATGGCGTTGTTCGTGGTGGACGCCGTGGCAGGCCCGCAGGTCATGACCACCAAGCTGTGGCGCGAGGCGGAGGACATGCGTCTGTCGCGCGCCGTGTTCATCAACCATATCGACCGCGAGAACGCCGACTTCGACACGGCCATGGCGCTGCTGCATGCGCGCTTCGGTTCGCGTCTGGGGCCGGTGACCATTCCTATCGGCGTCGACAAGGACTTCGAGGGCGTCATCGACATCATTCGCATGAAGGCGCGCTATTTCGATGCCGGCAGCGAGAAGGAGCGCATCGAGGAGATTCCGCCCGAGTACGCCGATGCCGCCCAAGCCGCGCGCGACAAGCTGTGCGACCTCGTGGCCGAGGCCGACGACGATCTCATGATGAAGTACCTGGACGGCGAGGAGCAGCTCACCCAAGACGAGCTCGAGCAGCTGTTGGACAAGGCCATCGCGCAGGAGCTGTTCATTCCCGTGTTCGTGGGCTCCACGATCATCGAGCAGGGCATCCAGGGCGTCATGGAGGACATCGCCACCTACTTCCCGCATCCTCGCCATCACGGGCGCTTCCGTCTGGCCAACGGCGAGGAGACGTTCGTCGACGAGACGGGCGAGCCCGCCGCGTTCGTCTTCAAGACGGTGTCCGACCCGTTCGTAGGCCGCTTGAGCTTCCTCAAGGTCATCTCGGGCGTGCTGGAACCGGGCATGGAGCTGATCAACGCGCGCACAGGCAAGAAGGACCGGCTGGGCCACCTCTACGTGATGATGGGCAAGGAGGCCACCGACGTGAAGAGCGCGAAGGCCGGCGACATCATCGTGGTGCCGAAGCTCACCGACACGCGTGCCGGCGACACGATGTCGAAGTCGGGCGACGTGGCCATCGACCCCTTGCCGCTGCCCGTCCCTCAGTACCCGGTGGCCATCGAGGCGGCGAACAAGAAGGACGAGGACAAGCTGGGAACGTTTCTGGCTCGCGCGGCCGAGAACGACCCCACGCTGATCATCAACCGTAGCGAAGAGACGCACCAGACGGTGATCACGGCCATGGGCGAGGCGCAGATCGAGACGCTGATCGCCCGACTCAAGGAGCAGACGGGCGTGGAGGCGAAGCTCATCCCTGTGCGCATTCCGTATCGCGAGACCATCCGCAAGACGGCCGAGGCGCAGGGTCGTCACAAGAAGCAGACGGGCGGCGCGGGGCAGTTCGGCGATTGCTGGCTGCGCATCGAGCCGAATCCGGGAGCGGGCTACGAGTTCGTCGACGAGATAGTGGGCGGCAAGATTCCCCGCGGCTACCTGCCGGCCATCGACAAGGGCGTGCAGGATGCCATGCGCGAGGGTTTCTTGGCCGGATATCCTATGGAAGACATCAAGTGTGCGGTGTACGACGGCTCGTACCACTCCGTCGACTCCAACGAGATGGCGTTCAAGACAGCCGCGCGCATCGGCTTCCGTGCCGCGTGCGAGAAGGCCGACCCCATTTTGCTGGAGCCCATGGCGAACCTCGACGTGACGGTGGGCGAGGAGTACGCCGGCGCGGTGATGGGCGACATCTCCACGCGCCGCGGCCGCATCGTGGGCACCGACTCGAACGACGCGGGCGAGACGGTCATCATGGTGCGCGTACCCTACGCCGAGGTGGTCACGTACACGAAGGATCTGCGGGCCATCACGCGCGGCTCGGGGTCGTACTCCATCGAGCTGGAAGGCTACGAGCCGGCACCGGCCGACGTGACGAAGAAGCTGGTGGAAGCCTACCAGGCTGCGCGCGCTGCGGGGAACTAGCGCGCTTGCGACATGATCCGTCGAGGGTTTGAGAGTGGAGGAGGGAGCCGCGGTGCGGCTCCCTCCTCGGTTTCGGGGGTGGGGTGCGAGGGGCGGGCCGGCTAGGCTTCGAGCGCCTGCGGCCGGTCTTCCGCGCTGGCGGCGGGCTTGCGCTTCGGACGGCCTGCGCGAGGGCGCTCGCGCAGGCGGGCCTCCACGCTGTAGCCCGTCACCCAGGTGTTGTGCCCGTACTTGAACGACTCGAGGAGGCCGTCGCGGATCATGTGGCTGACGCGCGAGGGGGACACGCCCAAGGCGCGCGCGGCTTCGGCAGCCGTCATGCGGGGGATGGTTTCCAGCCCGGCGTCGATGGCGACGGTGATGATCCGTCCGCCGTAGCGCGGCTCGTTGTCGAAGGTGGGTTCGGGAGTTGCCTCGTCGTGCATCGCGTAATCCTCAACGACGGTTTTCAGCCAATCGACCGCCATCTCGCACGCTTCGCGAAACGTGGCGCCCGACGTGCCGCCGCACTCGAAATCGAAGGGCCAGACGGTGTAGCGGCCCTCATCGAGGAACACTTCAAACTCGTACACGTGCTTCATGTTCGTCTCCTTCGGAGGGGGTGGGCTATTTGAGTCCGGCCTGTTTTTTCATGACTTCAAATTGCTGGTTTGAAATCTCGCTATGTCGCTCGATAACGGTTCTTCTGCCGTCGGGATGCCTGAACTTGTCGTGATTCGTGCCGCCTTCGTTCTTGAAGCCGTTGTGCTGGAAAAATCTGACGACCTCTCTTCGCTTGACCATCCTATCCCCGATCCCTTTTATTGTCAATACTATTTATATTTTAGCAAGCTCGTGCGGTGCGTAAGGGTTTCATGCGACGGGCGGCCGAGTTGGATGCTTTCCGCCCGCCGCGTTTCGTACGGTTTGCAGCGGCGCCGAGCCATGGCCGTTCCCTGTCTCGCCGATGGCGGCGCCGCTGCAATTTACCGTGCTTCCATGATAACGACCTGGTCTTACGTTTTGATGGCGTGCGTCCAGCGCGGAGCACCTTCGAATCCAGCGCAACTGCCACGCGTTTCCAGCGCGGTTTCCACGTTTCGTGCAACCGTTTCCAACGCGGTTTACCCGTGCGTTGCCGAAGATTCCAACGCGTTTCAAACGTGCGGGCGGCACCCGCCTTGCGCGGATGCCGCCCGTTGTCATGAGGATTGTGGGGAATGGGGAGGCTGGATGCCTCGATGATGCGAGAAGGGTTCGGGAGGCTACTCCGCGCGATCTGCCGGGAGGATTTCCAGCCAGCAGCCGTCGGGATCCTCGATGAAGTAGATGCCCATGCGCTCGTTCACGAAGCACACGCAGCCCATCTCCTCGTGCAAGGCGCGCGCGGCGTCCATGTCGTCCACCTCGAAGGCCAGGTGCGTGTCGCGTCCGCCGTTGTCGTAAGGCTCGGTGCGGCCGCGGTTCCACGTGAGCTCCACCTGGAAATCGGTCTTTTCGTTGCCGAGGAACACGTTTTCCCACGATCCGTCGTCGGGCCCCATGCGCCTCTGAACGGCCAGGCCCAGCGCGCGTTCGTAGAACGCGAGCGACGCGCCCAGGTCGAGGACGTGGATGCAGCGATGGATCATCTTCGCTTTCATGGCAGCTCCGTTTCTGCGCGAAATTGCGCGCATCCGCGCGCGGTTCGTTCGCTGGAAGTATACCCGAGATAACGGCATCGTGACGGCTTTGCGACGGAACCACTAAAGGAGAACGAGGAGAAGGCTTGGCGATGCCAGAATACTTTACGCGAAGCGTTAGCGAGGATCGATTGCGGGAGCGCTGCGAACGCACCTGTCGGGAGGGGGACGGCGAAATCGAGAGCTGTAGGTAAAAACGGCTCGGTTTGGTAATTTCGGAAGCATCCCATCGCGCCCGTCTGCGGGCGTGGGAACAGTTTGCTTGACGTTTTACCAGATGGGGCAGCTTCTCTCTGTATCCTGCCGTTTCGATATGATTGCCAAACCGCCTTGTTCGCTCCATGCGGGGACGTTTTCGGCGTCATGGCGCGCTGCGGAAGGTCGACCTTGCGCGAGCCCTGGACATTTGCGCATTTGCGGTGCGAGACCTTGCACCTGTCCGCGACGGTGCTATACTCCGTTTAAAAAACTGACTAGTCAGTCAAAAAATGAAGGCTGACGAACGACGCGAAGGACGTGATGGGCATGCAGGAGAAGCCGGCTACCATCGAGCCGTGGGTGAATGGAGCGAAGCCGCCGTCGAAGGGGGCAGACGCGCTTCAGATGCGTCCGGAATCGGGCACGTTCGTGCGCGAGGGCGCCACATTCGCCGGCGCACCGTACATCAGCGCACGCGGGTTGGGGTTGAAGACGTACGCAGGATACGCGTACCGCGAAGTGGACGTTGACGTGCACAAAGGGGAGCTGGTTGCCGTGCGCGGGCGCAACGGCAGCGGAAAGACGGCGCTTCTGCTCACGCTGGCGGGCCGCATGAAGCAGACGGAGGGAACGTTGAACGTGGGCGAATTCGAGCTGCCGCGCCAGCGCTCGAAGGCGGAGCGGCACGTGGGCCTGGGGTTGTTCAGCGGGTTGAACGACCTCCAGGACAGCTTGACGGCGGCATATGCGTTGGGAGCCGAGTTCGAGCTGTACGGTCGTAAGCCGCGCCGCGAGGCGGTTACGGACTACCTGCGTCAGTGGCAGCTGGGCGACGTGGCGAACGTGCGCGTGAAGGATCTCACATCGCAGAAGCTCGCACAGCTGGGTATCGCGCTTGCGTTTGTGGGCGAACCCGATGCCGTGGTGGTGGACGACGTGGAGAGCCAGCTGACCATGTCGCAGTCGGAGGCTCTCGTCGATCTGCTGCTGGACGCGGCGCGCACGCGCAACGTCGCCGTCGTCGTGGGCGTGGTGGAGCGCGATCTGGCCGCCATGGCCGACGCGACGGTGTATCTGTCGAAGGATGGTGAGTAGCTCATGGCGTTCAAGGGACTCAGGTTCGCCGGCCTCGAATGGAAGAACATCACGGCATCGAAGATCATGTGGGTGGTCATCGCCGCCATAGCCATCATGCCGCTTCTGTACGGCGCGCTGTATCTGGCGGCGTTCCAGGATCCGTACGCGCGCCTGAACACGGTGCCCGTGGCCGTGGTGAACGAGGACAGGGGCGCGGTGATCGCCGCCGAGCAGCGCAACCTCGGCGACGATGTGGTGCAGCAGCTCAAGGATACCGACGACGGCCTGGGCTGGCACTTCGTGTCGGCCGACGAGGCGCGGAAAGGCCTCGAGGACGGCGAGTACTTCATGACGTGTACGATTCCGGTCGACTTCTCTGAGAGCATCGCCTCGGTCGACGGCTCCGCACCCGAGAAGGCCCAGTTGAAGATCGACTACAACCAGAGCGAGAACATGTTGGCGTCCCAGATCGGCGAGACGGTGTGGAAGGAAGTGCGCACGCGGGTGAGCGACACGGTGGCCGCCGAGTACTGGACGACCGTGCTCGGGCGCGTGGCCGATTCGGGCAAGGACATCCAGAAGGCCGCCGACGGTGCGGGCGATTTGAAGAACGGCCTGATCACCGCACATGACGGAAGCGTTGCCATCACGTCGAATCTCGGCACGCTCAAGGACGGCGCGCTGACGCTGGACGCCGGCCTGGGCAGCCTCGTCTCCGGCGCATCGTCGCTCGACGGCGGCTTGGGCACCTTGTCCGGCGGCACGTTCGCGCTGAAAGACGGAACGCAATCCCTCGTAGCGGGTGCGAACCAGCTGAAGGACGGTGCCGGCCAGGTCGCCTCCGGCGCGAGCGGCGTCGCAGACGGCGCCGGTAGGCTGCAGTCCGACGGCACCAGCAAGGTCGCCGCCGGCGCAAGCGAGCTGGCAAAAGCGACCATCGGACTGCCCGACGAGGCGCAAGTGGACGAGTTCAATCAGGGCGTCGCCGGCTTGGACGCAGGTTTCGGCGCGAGCGACGATGCCTCTCAAGCGACGGTCAACGGTGGGTTGAATAACGTTTCCGCCGGGCTCGATCAGCTCGACGCGCGCGTCAAGGGCGGTACTGCTGCCATTTCCAGCAAAATCGGTTCTTCGACCGATGTCGACCCGCAGGCGACTTTGTACGGTGCATTGAACGCGCAAGCCCAACTGCTCGATGCCGCGGCGGCCGATCCAGCCAACGCCGCGACCTACCTCGCCCAGGCTCAGGCTATCAATGCGGGGCTCAAAAACTCCGCTGCGCAGCTGGACGGCGGCCTTGCGCAGATCGACGCGGGCGTCGACGAAGGTGCCGGCCAGCTCAAAGCGGGCGTTGCGGGCGTAAAATCGGGCGTAGCGCAGGTGCGGGCGGGAGCGGACGCCCTTTTGGGATCCATATCGCCGCTGGTCAACAACGCTCCTGCGCTGCGCGCCGCCGTGCTGCAGCTCGACGCCGGCGCCAACGAGGTGAACGCCAACATGTCCTCGCTTGTAGCCGGCTCCTCGAAGGTGGCGTCCGGCGCCTCGCAGGTGAACGACGGCGCGTCCTCGGCGGTGTCGGGTGCGAACCAGCTCGACGACGGAGCGGCGCAGCTTGTCGATGGCGTCCAAGCAGCCAAGAACGGTGCGGGTCAGCTGGTTTCCGGCACGCAAAGCGCCAAGGACGGTTCTGCGCAGATCGCTTCCGGCGCCGTGCAGTTGGAGGAGGGCAGCGGTACGTTCGCTTCGGGTCTGACCGACGCAGTGGACGGCTCCGGCGAGTTGTCCACCGCCCTCGCAGACGGCGCGAAGACCGCCGCCGAGCAGACGACGAACATCGACGGCAAGTCCGAGGTGATGAGCGATCCCGTCGAGCTTGCGAACGAGTACTACACCACCGTGAAGAACTACGGAACCGGATTCGCCCCGTACTTCATGGCGTTGGGTCTGTGGGTAGGCGGTCTTGTGGCAGGGTTCGTGTTCAAGCCGCTCAACAGCCGCCTCATCATGTCGGGCGCGAATCCGGTCACGGTGGCGTTCTCGAACTACCTGCCGGTGGCGTTCTTCTCGCTCATCCAGGCCACGCTGCTCATGGTGGTGCTTCAATTCGGCCTGCAGCTGCAAATCGACAACGTTCCCGCGTTCTACGCTATGGGCTACCTCACGGCTCTCGTGTTCGCGGCCATCATGCAGATGCTCATGGCGGCGTTCGGGTTCCCCGGTAAGTTCGTCGCCATCATCCTGCTTATGCTGCAGCTGACGGCTTGCGCGGGCACGTTCCCCATCCAGACGACGCCCGACTTCTTCCAGGTTATCAACCCGTACATGCCCATGACGTACGTGGTGCAGGGCATGCGCCAGATCATGACGGGATTGGATTACGGCATCGTGGGCTTCGACTGCTTCGTGCTGTTCGCAATCGGTGCCGCGTGCTTCGCGCTGACGTGTCTTGTAGCGTATCGCAAGCGCACGGTGCGTATGGAGGACTTGCATCCGGTGCTGCAGCTCGGCTAGTTTCCGACCTGCTACACTGGGGAATGACAGACGAACGGCCCGGCGACGGACGCCGGGCCGCGGGGGTGATGCGATGATGGGAACGAAGCGAACCGAGAAAGCGTGCGCGACGCGCAAGCAGCTGCTTGAAGCGGCGTTGGCGGTGATCGGCGAGAAGGGGTACTCGGCGGCCACGGTCGACGAGATAGTCGATGCGGCCGGCGTATCGAAGGGCGTGGCGTATTATCACTTCAAAAGCAAGGCCGTCATGGCCGAGAGCATCCTGGAAGAGGGGATCGGCGGGCTCATCGAGGGCTTCGAGCGCATCGCTGCGGAGGCTCCCACCGCGCCCGAGGCGCTTACCGGCATGGTGGAGCTGTTCGCCACGAGCATTTTCGAGAACAAGGCGTTCGGGCGCTTCTTCGTGTCCGAGCTGTGGCGCGAGGGTCGCGTGTGGTCAAGGTCCATGCGCGACTACGAGGGGCGCTTGTTGGACGTGTTGGAGGGTCAGCTGGCGCGCGGTCAGAGGGAGGGCTTCATCCGGTCCGAGATCGATCCAGCGTTCGAGGCCGTGGCGCTGATCGGCATGGTGCTGACCACCACTCTGTACTACATCGGCGACGAGAGCCCGCTGCTGGGCGCGCCGTCTCACCAGCGCGCAGGGGCACAGGCGATCGGAGGCAAAGACGGTTTCATCGCGCGTATCGTCGATTTCGTCCGACACGCCAACGCCTCCCCGGGGGTGTTGGGGTAGGCGTGGCGAGAGCATAAGCGGTTCGGAATTCGGCATCGTTCGCGATGCCGAATTTTTTGGTTACCCCTATGGTTTAAACCGGTTCTTGTCGTAGAATGTGAATACGGATCAGGATAGTCAACATTTGAAAGGAGAAATGAACATGTTGTTCTACAGCGAAGGGTCTACGTACGGCTCGTGTGTTCTGCTTGGTTTTGGCAGCGTCGTCTGTTTTAACATAGGATTCAGTGCTCAACCTCAAAAGATGCCGACGTTGATCGCAGGCTCTGCAAGATAAAAAAGCAAGGCATCAGTGTCTCTCAGTTCTTCGGGAAGGTCATCCTCGCCCTGTCAAGCTCTTGAAGGATGGTGTAGTTGCGTGACTAAATCTATGCAGAAGATTGGGGAAACCTTAGCCAAGCTGGAAGTTCTTGGCTCGAGACTTAGTGTTTTATTCTCGATTATGTTTGTCCTAGTATGCATGTCAGTTGCGCTTTTCCTTCTTCTCGAAGCGATGGACTTTGCTGGAACCGGAGAGCTGCCTAATCTTGCTCTGATTATGCAGTTGATATCGACTCTTCTAGATTTTGTTATATACGGAGCAATGCTCTTGGTCATGCGGAGCATAGCGAAAGACGTTGCTTGTGGTTGTTCGCCATTCACTATCGCTCATGCAAGCCAGATTAGGGTCGTCGCATGGCTGTTCATAGCAGGGTTTGTGCTCGGCATTCTAGCTTCGCCCGGTTTTGTCTCGGTTGTGGATGCCGGAGGGGTTCATGTCGGACTCGCTTCCGACCAGCTCACCGACTATCCCATAGTGCCGATCGACGTCAAATCCGTCGTTGGGGCTGTCGTTTGCTTCTCGCTCTCTTCCGTTTGGAAGTACGGGGCTTTGCTGCAGGCCGATTCGGATGATTACCTGTAGGGGCTTGAATATGGCGAAGCACCTGATAGTCGAATTGGAAGCGGTGCTGCTCGAGAAGGGCAAAAGCAGCAAGGACCTCGTGCGCGCCACCGGGCACACGACCGTGAACGTGTCCAGGATACGCCAGGCGAAGATGCGCGGCATCAGGATGGACACCCTCATGGAAATCTGTCTCGAGCTGGATTGCCAGCCGGGCGATATCCTGAAGATCGTCACCGATGAGGAGTTCGATCGTCTCGTCGAAGAGCGTCGTAAAACGGGGGAGGCCCGCGTCAAGGCAGGCTTGAGGCGGACCGCCCCCGAGCGCGTGTACGAGATTGATTTGGATCTCGGGGGAGAGTAAGGGTTCCGTTCGCCGGAAGTGCCGGCTTCTTATCATCAAACGATAAAAATACTGATACCATTCCAGGCTGTCATTCTTGAATGAAGGAGGAATCACGGCTCGTCTCTCACTGTTTTTTCGCATGGTCGACGAAGGGGTCGTGTCCTTCTCGGTGGCGGCGAGCTTCTTGGCCGCCGTGCCCCTGTGCGCCATCCAGGGAAGCTGGCTTGCCGAGTGGTCTTTCGACCTGTTCTTCGCTACATGGATCTTGGCGTTCCTGGCGGCTTACCCTTTCGTTTGCGCACTGCTGAACGCTTACTTCCTGGCGGCTCTGCCTGTCGATCGCGAGCGGATGGCGGCCAGCGGGCGCATGGAGACGGCAACGATCGTCGCTGGGGCGTTCGGGCTGCTGTGCGCGGCGTGTCTGACGGATTCGTCTCGCATGGAAACGGTGTCGACGGCTGGGCGCACGTTCGTGGGCGCCGGCATGCTCGCGTGCCTGTTCTGGTATGCGACGGCTCGCTTCCGATCGAAATCGGCCGCGTCGCCGGGTTCGGAGGCTATGGCGGCGCTTTCGGCTTTGATCGTATCGTCGACGACGTTCGGGCTGGTCTGCACGGTTGGGACCGGGCTTGTTTGGAAGGTCCTCGTTCTGATGTATCCGCTCAATCTCCTGCTCGTCCTTGCGAAACTGGCCAAGGGGTCGAAGGACGCGGAGGCCGGCTTGTCGAACATGCGCCGCCGATTCCGTCGTTGACGAGAAAGATGCGTTTATTGAGCGGATGCGCGACTTCGGCCGACATGCGTTCGCGCATGCGGAATCGGTGCGCTACACTATCGGCGAACCCGAGCACAAAGGAGCTAATCATGTGCGGAATCGTCGGATACACCGGAACGCGCCCCGTCAAGGACATCCTGATCGAAGGTCTGTCGCGACTCGAATACCGCGGCTATGACTCTGCCGGCATCGCCGTCGAGCAGGACGGCAAGCTGGAAGTCGTGCACTGCAAGGGGAAGGTGAGCGGCCTCGCGCAGCTCGTCGAGCCCCTCGAGCTGACCGGCACCTGCGGCATCGGCCACACGCGCTGGGCCACGCATGGCCGCCCCAGCGAGGCGAACGCGCATCCGCATACCTCCTGCGACGGCAGCGTAGCCGTCGTGCATAACGGCATCATCGAGAACTTCGCCGAGCTGCGCGAAGAGCTGGAAGGCCGCGGCCATACGTTCACGAGCCAGACCGACACCGAGGTCATCGCGCACCTCGTGGAGGAGAACCTGCGCGAAAGCAACGACCTCTTGCAGGCCGTGCGCGAGGCTGCCGACCGCCTGATCGGCGCCTATGCCATTGCGGCTATCAGCGACCAGGAGCCCGGCACCCTCGTGGCCGCGCGCAAGGACTCGCCGCTCGTGGTGGGGCTGGCCGAGGACGGCGCGCACGTGGCCTCCGATATCATCGCCATGATCGACGACACGCGCGACGTGGTGGTGCTCGCCGACGGCGATATGGCGAAGCTCACGCCGAATGCCGTCACGTTCTACAACGTGCGCGGCGAGGCGTACGAGCCCGAGGTGACGCACGTCGACTGGGATCTCGACGTGGCCGAGAAGGGCGGCTACCCCGACTTCATGTTGAAGGAGATCCACGAGCAGCCGCGCGTGATCCGCGACACGCTGGCGGGGCGCCTGGTGAACGGCGCGCTGTCCATCGACGAGCTGGACCTCACGCTGGAGGAGCTCAACCTTATCGACCGCGTGTACGTCATCGCCTGCGGCACGTCGTATCATGCGGGCCTCATCGCGAAGAACCTCATCGAGGGTTGGGCGCGCATCCCCACGGAAGTGGAGGTGGCCAGCGAATTCCGCTACCGCAACCCCATCATCACGCCGTCCACCCTGGTGGTGGCCGTGTCTCAGTCGGGCGAGACGGCCGACACGCTGGCCGCCATCCGCGACGCGCGCGTGAAGGGCGCGAAGGTGTTCGGCATCACGAACGTGGTGGGCTCGCCCGTGGCGCGCGAGAGCGACGGCGTCATCTACACGAAGGCCAACAAGGAGATCGCGGTGGCCTCCACCAAGTCGTTCCTGGGCCAGGTGGTGTCGCTCACGCTGCTCGCCATGCTGCTTGCCCAGGTGAAGGGCAAGCTCAAGACGAACCAGGTGCGCCTGCTGTTCCACGAGCTGGCCGACACGGCCGAGCAGGTGGAGCGCATCCTGGCCGATTCCTCGTCCATCGATGAGGCGGCGCGCGCGTGCAAGGACGCGTCGAGCGCGCTGTTCGTGGGCCGCGGCATGGGCGCCGCCATCAGCTACGAGGGCGCGCTCAAGCTCAAGGAGATCAGCTACCTGCACGCCGAGGCTTATCCGGCCGGCGAGATGAAGCACGGCCCCATCGCGCTCATCGACGAGGGCTTCCCGGTCATCGCGGTGGCCACGAAGAGCCCCGTGTACGACAAGCTGGTGTCGAACCTGCAGGAGGCGAAGGCGCGCGGCGCCATGGTGGTGGCCATCGCCACCGAGGGGGATGAAGACATTCGACACCATGCCGACCATGTCATCTACATCCCGAAGGTGCGCGACGCGTTCAGCGCCATTACGGCCAGCGTGCCGCTGCAGCTGTTCGCGCGCGCCATCGCCGTCGAGCGCGGCTGCGACGTGGACCAGCCCCGCAACCTGGCGAAATCGGTGACGGTGGAATAACGAACCTGCAAGGCCGCCGAGAGGGCCGGGCGACGTCCAGTCGCTCAGACAGTCCTCGCTGCGCTGCGGAACTCGCTTGGTGGACGCCGCCCGGCCCTCTCGGCTTCCGGTTGCTGTTTCTCCCATCGGCGAATCGCCAGGTTGGATGCTGAGTCTTTAAACCGGTTTTTGGAACATGTGATTGGGGATTGTTGTGAGTGAGAACGAGAAGAGCGTGACCGAGGCGGCTTCGGCGGCGTTCGAGGGCGTCGAGGGCGCGGTGGGGCTTGGCGTGGACATCGTGGAGATTGCCCGCATGCGCCGCATCTTGGAGCGCACGCCCAGCTTTCGCGAGAAGGTGTTCTCCGAGGAGGAACGCTCCTACTGCGAGTCCACGGCGAACCCCGAGGTGCATTACGCTACGCGCTTCGCCGCGAAGGAGGCCGTGCTGAAGGCGCTGGGCACCGGGTTCTCGCGCGGCATCGCCAACCACGACGTGGAAGTGCGCCGCAACGCGAAGGGTCGCCCCTTCGTGGTGCTGCATGGGCGCGCTAAGGAGGTAGCCGACGAGCAGGGCGTGCGCGAGCTGCCGCTGTCGCTTTCGTACACGCACACCGACGCCGTGGCCTGCGCGCTCGCCATCACGGAGGAGTCGGTCCGCGCCCAAGAGGAGCGCGTGAACCCTATGGAGGAGCTGGCGAAGCAGTTCAAGGAAGCTCGTAGCCTGCTGGACGAGATGGACGCGCCGAAGAAGGCCTCCGAGGATCCAGCAAACTGATCGTCCCGCGCGAGGCGCGCCGTTTCGAGAGTTCGCACGGCGCGCCTGCATTCGCGGGTCGCACGGGCGAGCCCTCCTCGTCGAGGTGCCTCGTCCTTCCCCTGCATGGAAGAGATTCAATGCTATGCACGATTTTTCGCCAGCGCCATGTACTTCGACCTGGGCTTTCCCTTTTTGTCTCTGACAACAAGCTTCTAGAATCGTGCATAGCGCGCGATCTCTGCCATCCCGCCTCGCGTTCGCTGCTAGAGCATACGGACAAGCTTGTCCAGCCGCACGGCGGCCGACGCTAGGTGAAAAAGCGCACATGTCGCTCTCGGTCTCGTCTCGCCGCTCCCTTCGTCGAGCGTCTGAACCGATTCTTTATTTTGTTGAGTGAAAGGATTGAATTCCATCGGCGAACCTTCTAGTTTGGTTCGAACGAGCCATTGGCAAGCGAGGAGGCGCACGTTGACGCCAGAACACGAAACGCGCGGCAAGCATGAAGCGCAGCAACCGGCGCCGCAGCCAGCGCCGCGCCCGGCACCGCAGCGAACGCGGCGCATCGACTCGATCGACCCTCCCTTCGCCGACGGCGCGCCGGAAAGCTACGCGTCGTTCGTGCCCGCGTCGCGGGGCGGCCGACCGGGGCCGGTTCACGGCGGGCGCCCGGAGTCGCCGGGCGGCGGCCGACAAGGGTCGTCGAACCGGAAGCCTCCGTTCGCGAAGAAGACCGGGCTCATTGCGGGCGGCGCGCTCGTCGCCGTGATCGCGATCGTCTACCTGGCGGGCGCGCTCGTGTTCATGGACCGCTTCATGCCCAACACCACGATCATGGGCAAGGACGTGTCGTTGAAAACCACCGCCGAGGTTCAGGATCTGTTGACCGACGTGGCGAAAAGCTACCAGCTGAGCGTGTCGGGCGAGGGATTCTCGCTGACGCTCACCTCTTCTGACATGGGCACGGCTGTCAACAGCAGCAGCGTGACGGATGCCATGCACGCCGATGCCAGCCCGTGGGCCTGGCCGGTCGAGGTATTCGCCGTGCACGACGAAACCGACAAGCTGGTCACTTCGAACGGCAAGCTGGACGAAGCCGTGCGGAAAGCCGTCGAGACGTTCAACGAGCAGGCCGAAGCGCCGCGCAACGCAGGGCTCGACTACGATAACGGCGGTTCGCAGTTCGTCGTGCGCGCCGAGACCGCCGGCACTGCGCTCGATGCCGACAAGGTGGTCGAGACGGTGAACGCGGCCGTCGCTGCGATGGAGTCGAGCGCGACGCTGTCCGAGGATGCGTTGCAGCAGCCCACGCTGCTGTCCGACGATAAGCGTCTGGCGAAGGCGGCCGATGAGGCGAACTCCCTGTTGAAAGCCGATTTCTCGCTGAAGTTGGGCGATACGCCCGTGGCGCAGGTGAATGCCGATGCCATCGCCGGTTGGGTGCGCTTGCACGACGACGTGACGGTGGGCGTCGATGAGGGGCTGGTGGCAGCCTGGGTGCAGGATCTGGCTTCGGCGTGCAACACCTACCAGGCGCGTCGCACGTTCACGCGCGCCGACGGCAAGGAGGTGACCGTGTCGGGCGGCGTATACGGTTGGATCATCGACAAGGACAAGTTGCAAGAAGCGTTGATGAACGGCGTGGATTCCGCGCAGACCGGCGACATGGCCATCCCTTGCGAACAGGAGGCGGGTGCTTACGACGGGCTGCACGGACGCGACTGGGGCAAGCGCTACGTCGACGTCGATCTGACGGAGCAGCACGCGCGCTTCTACGACGACGAAGGCTCGCTCGCGTGGGAGTCCGACGTGGTCACCGGCACGCCGGACGGAGAGCACGACACTCCTGAGGGCGTCTACGTAATCAACGGCAAGGAGAGCCCGTCGAAGTTGATCGGCCAGATGAAGCCCGAGACGGGCGAGCCGGAATACCAGACCGAAGTGAAGGCCTGGATGCCGTTCGTAGACAACTACATCGGGTTTCATGACGCCGATTGGCAGCCCGCGTTCGGCGACTCGCGGTACAAGTCGGGCTACGGCAGCCACGGCTGCGTGAACCTGCCGCCGGAGAAGGCGGTGGAGCTGTACGACCTTATCAAAGTGGGCGACGTCGTGGTCAGCCACTGGTAGGATCGGCCGCCGCGGGTCTCGCCGTCCTGACCGTGTCAAAGGGACGGGTGGTTCGACACGTTTTGAACCCTCGCTCGCTCAGGACGATGCGCCCACGAGCTCGGCGATGGCGTCGGGGATGCAGGCGACGACGTCTTCCGCCGTCGCGGCGATGGTCGACCAGCGCGCCGCGGCGGCCAGCCCGGCGCGGGCGTGCAGCTCGGCGCCCAGCACGGACGCCTCGAAGGGGTCGAGCCCCTGCGCCAGCAGCGCGGCCGTCATGCCGGCCAGCACATCTCCCGTGCCCGCCTTCGCCAACGCCGGCGTGCCGTGCGCCATGCGCACCGTCTGCTCGCCGTCGGAGAGGTACGTGACGGGCCCTTTCACCACGGCGATCGCGCCGTAGGCGAGCGACAGCGTCTCGGCGAGCGCGCAGGGATCGTCGACAGGCAGGTCGAAGGGGCGTGCGAGGCGCGCCGCCTCTCCGGCGTGCGGCGTGACCACGGTGGGGTTCCCGTTGAGGAAGCGCCGCCTCAGCAAGCGCCGCCCTTTTGCGGAGACGAGCGCGTCCAGGCCGGTGCCATCCACCAGCACGGGCGCGTCGGCGTGCTTCAACACGAAGTGAACGAGCTTCTCGGCTTCGACGTCTTCTGCGTCGAAGCCGCAGCCGACGAGGTAGGCGCGCGGTTTGCCGGGCTTCGCTGCCGGAAGGTTCGCCTTGAGAGCCGCGTGCGGGCGCACCACGAGCGAGGGCCGAAAGCCTTGCACGAGCGGGACGGCCGACGGGCTGGTGAACACCTCGGTGTAGCCGGCGCCCATGCGCTGGCCGGCGTAGGCCGCCAGGCACGCCGCGCCCGGATAGCGCTCGCTGCCCACGATGGCGGCCAGCGTGCCGCGCGAGTACTTGTTCGCGTCGTCGGCCGGCAGCGGCACGAGGGCCACCAGCTCGTCGTTGCTGTATTCTCGAACGTTCTGCATGGTCGCACCGCCTTGTCTTCCGAGGAACCGCGTGCTCGCATTCTACCGCGTATCGCGCCTGAGCGCGACTGCGGGCCGAATCGGCGACAACGCGTCGAATTCGCCCGTAACCGTACGTAAACGGTTGCGCGAACTGGGGGTTCGGACGTGCCGCTGCGCTAGAATGGCGGTAAACAACCAAGGCGCCGCACCGGTTTTCGGACGCGTTGCGCGGCGCGGTCGCTGCGACCAAGGAGCAATCTCATGGATACGACCAACAAGCACGACTGGGGCCTCGTCATCGCGGGCGTCCTGCTCGTCATCTGCAGCATGTTCTTCCTTTTCGCGCCGGGCTTGGCGCTGGTCACCATCACGGTGATCGCCGGCGCGGCGTTTCTGGTGTCGGGCATCTTCGACATCGTCAACTACTTCCGCTTCCGCCGGGCCATGGACCTGTCGGGGTGGGCGCTGGCCTACGGCGCGCTGGACATCGTGCTGGGCATCCTGTTTTTGGTGAACCCGCTGGTGTCGGCCGGCGCGCTGGCGTGGTTCATCGGTGCGTTCTTCATCGTGTTCGGCGTGTTCGAGGTCGTCGGCGCGTTCAAAGTGCGCAACATGGGCGCGTCGATGTGGGGCTGGATGCTGTTCTCGGGCATCGTCGGGGCGCTGTGCGGCCTGACGTTCTTCATCGCTCCGGCCATGCTGGGCGTGTTCCTGTCGGTGTTCATCCTGATGCGCGGCGCGTCGCTCATCTTCTACGGCTGGAACGCCGGCAAAGCCATGGTGGCGTAGCGCAAGCGCGCTACCGTGGAGCGTTTGCTGAAACCCCGAGGCGAGCGCGCAGCGTTTCGCGGCTCGTGGTAGAATTCCGAAGAAAACAGGCGAAGGCCCCGATCGTTTCGGGGCCTTCTTCCCGATTGCACGAAACGGTGGCGAATATGGCAGACGAACAGCAGACTTTGCTCGACGAGCAGGCGCTTGCGGAAGCGACCAGCGATCCGGCGGCGCGCATCGACGCGCTTCGGCGCGAGATCGAGCATCACAGCTACCTGTACTACGCCAACGACGCGCCCGAGATATCCGATGCCGCGTTCGACTCGCTCATGCGCGAGCTGCGCGAGCTGGAGGCCGCGCATCCCGAGCTGATCGACCCATCCAGCCCCACGCAGCGCGTGGGCGGCTACGTGGGCGAGCAGTTCGCTCCCGTGCGCCATGCCCGGCGCATGTACTCGCTGGACAACGCCATGGACTTGGACGAGCTGGACGCGTGGATCGAGCGCGTGACGGAGGCGTTCGGGCGCATGGTGCCCGTGGTGTGCGAGCTCAAGATCGACGGCTCGTCCATCGCGCTGACGTACGAGGGCGGCCGCCTGATGCGCGCCGCCACGCGCGGCGACGGCACCACGGGCGAGGACGTCACCGCAAACATGCGCACGGTGAAGGACGTGCCGCTGCGCCTGCGCGAGGGCGCGCTGGGCGGATTGCGCGACGCGGACGCGCCGGTGGAGCTGCGCGGCGAGGTGTACATGCCGAAGTCCAGCTTCGACGCGCTGAACGCCGCAGCCGTCGAGAACGGCAAGCAGGCGTTCGCGAACCCGCGCAACGCCGCCGCCGGCAGTCTGCGCCAGAAGGACCCGTCTATCACGGCGAACCGCGACCTGTCCACCTTCATCTACGCGGTGGCCGACGAGCGCGCCCTGAACGCAGAGGGCCAGTGGGAGCTTTTGGCGTGGCTGCGCGAGGCTGGCTTCCACGTGAACCCCGACGTCGAGCTGTGCCAGACTCGCGAGGAGGTGCACGCGTTCTGCGAGCGCGCCGTGGCGCGGCGCGAGGACCTGCCCTACGAGATCGACGGCGTGGTGGTGAAGGTGAACTCGTTCGCTCAGCAGGAGTCGATGGGCTACACGGCCCGGGCGCCGCGCTGGGCCGTCGCGTTCAAGTTCCCGCCCGAGGAGAAGACCACGCTGTTGCGCGATATCACCGTGCAGGTGGGACGCACCGGCAAGCTGACGCCCGTGGCCGAGCTCGATCCCGTGGTGGTCGCCGGCTCCACCGTGGCGCGCGCGACGCTGCACAACGAGGACGAGGTGCAGCGCAAGGACGTGCGCGTGGGCGACACCGTCATCGTGCGCAAGGCCGGCGACGTGATCCCCGAGGTGCTGGGGCCGGTGCTGGCGCTGCGCCCCGCCGACGCCGAGGCGTGGCAGATGCCGCGCACGTGCCCGTCGTGCGGCTCGCCCGTCATCCGCGAGGAGGGCGAGGTGGACTTCCGCTGCATCTCCATCGACTGCCCGGCGCAAGCGCTGGAGCGTTTGCTGCATTGGGCCAGCCGCGGCGCCATGGACATCGACGGCATGGGCGAGGAGATCGTGTCGCGTCTGGTGGAGAGCGGCCGTTTGAGCGACGTGGCCGACTACTACACGTTGGACGAGGTGGAGCTGTCGCTTCTGGACATGGGCCGCGTGAACAAGGACGGCGAGCCCATCCGCCTGGGTTCCACCGTGGCGAAGAAGCTGGTGGCCGCCATCGACGAGAGCCGCACGCGTCCGTTTGCCCGCGCGCTGTTCGGGCTGGGCATCCGCCACGTGGGCAAGACCATCGCCGAGCTGCTGGCGGCGGCGTACCCGTCCATCGAGGCGCTGATGGAGGCCTCGGAGGAGGACCTGGCCGCCATCGACGGCGTGGGCCCGAAGATCGCGCGCAGCGCGTATTTGTTCCTGCGCACGCCCGACAACGCCGCCGTCATCGAGCGCTTACGCTCGCACGGCGTGGCGCTTGCGGACAAGGCCGCAGACGAGGGCGAGCAGCTGCCGCAGACGCTGGCGGGGCTTACGTTCGTGCTGACGGGCTCGCTTGTGGAAAGCGGGATGACCCGCGACGAGGCGGGCGCTGCGCTCAAGGCGCGCGGCGCGAAGGTCAGCGGCAGCGTGTCGAAGAAGACGAGCTTCGTCGTGGCCGGCGAGGCCGCCGGAAGCAAATACGACAAGGCCGTCGCCCTCGGCGTCCCCGTGCTGGACGAAGCCGCCCTGCTGCGCATCCTCGAAACCGGCGAGGCTCCGGAGTAGGATGCCCGGGCTCCGTCGCGTCCCGATGTTTCACGGGGAGCATTGCTCGGATGCTCCGCTTGATACATGAGGCTCGACGAGGATCCGTCTCCGACGGATCCGATGTCCTGCGGATGACCCCCATGCATCCTTTTGCTTTCGAAAAGGCAAAAAGTCATCGAATTCGGAAGAAAGAGCGCTTACCGCAAGGTCTCGGATCGTTCTGGCAGGAGGAGGCGTTGTTGCGATCGGGCATTATGCGGAAAAGCGTTCCACGTCGCGATAGCGGGCTGCGCCCCGTCTTCCGAATTCGATGCTTTCTTGCCATTGGCTCCCTTGTCGGATGTCGGCAGAAGGAATCCGTCGATGTTTCACGTGAAGCATTCGTACGTTTGGCTTGCGTTCGCCCTTCTTCGTCTGCCGTTCGCCCGGGGGAGTTACGGAAATGAAATTCGTAACATTCGAAAGGAGCCCTCTCTGGTATAGTGTGTTACGCAATTCGAATACGTAACACCTATGGCGGATTCAAGGCGCCGAGGCGTTGAGGGAAGGGAACGGAAGCATGGCAACACT
Organism: Eggerthella sp. BIOML-A1; assembly: GCF_009875595.1. Classification (NCBI taxonomy): domain Bacteria; kingdom Bacillati; phylum Actinomycetota; class Coriobacteriia; order Eggerthellales; family Eggerthellaceae; genus Eggerthella; species Eggerthella sp. BIOML-A1. Next base: position 230,811 of record NZ_WWRZ01000002.1, read on the forward strand.
CACGCGACGCGATTTCGCGAAACTGACGGGTGCGACGGCGGCGACGCTGTCGTTGGGCGGGCTGCTGGCAAGCTGCGCGAGCGGCGAGGCCGAGAAGCCGGCCGAAGGCGCGACGGAAGGTGCGGCCGACAAGGCCTCTTCGCAGGTTATCGTCTCGATGACCACCGGATCCGAGCCGGCCGCCGGCTTCGACCCGATGGTGTCGTGGGGCTGCGGCGAGCACGTTCACGAGCCGTTGATCCAGTCAACGCTGATCACTACCGATGCGGACCTCAACTTCAAGAACGACCTCGCCACGTCCTACGAAGCGTCCGAAGACGGCATGACCTGGACGTTCGCCGTCCGCGACGACGTGAAGTTCACCGACGGCACCCCGCTCACGGCGCGCGACGTGGCCTTCACCATCAACGGCATCTTGAACTCGGAAGCATCCGAGTGCGACATGTCCATGGTGAAAGAGGCCGTGGCCACCGACGACGCCACCGTCGTCGTGCACATGGAGAAGCCGTTCAACGCGCTGCTGTACACGCTGGCCGTGGTGGGCATCGTGCCCGAGCACGCCTACGGCGACACGTACGGCGACAACCCCATCGGCTCGGGGCGCTACATGCTGGAGCAGTGGGACAAAGGCCAGCAGGTCATCCTCAAGGCGAACCCCGACTACTACGGCGAGGCGCCGAACATCCAGCGCGTCGTGGTGGTGTTCATGGAAGAGGACGCCTCGCTTGCGGCGGCGAAGTCCGGACAGGTCGACGTCGCATACACCTCGGCGACGTTCGCGGCTCAGCAGCCGAGCGGCTACGACTTGCTGAACTGCGCGTCGGTCGACTCTCGCGGCATCTCGCTGCCGGTGATTCCGGCGGGCGCTACGAAAACCGACGAGAAGGGCGAAGCGGCGGCCGGCAACAACGTCACGTGCGACCTGGCCATTCGTCAAGCCATCAACTACGGCGTCGACCGCGACAAGATGATCGACAACGTGCTGAACGGCTACGGCACCGTGGCCTACAGCGTGGGCGACGGCATGCCGTGGTCCTCGCCTGATATGAAGTGCTCCACCGATGTCGAGAAGGCGAAGAAGCTGCTCGACGACGGCGGCTGGACGGCCGGTGCGGACGGCATCCGCGAGAAGGACGGCACGCGCGCTTCGTTCAACCTGTACTATTCGGCCGGCGACACCGTGCGCCAAGGCATCGCCGAGGAGTTCACCAACCAGATGAAAGAGCTGGGCATCGAAGTATCCATCAAGGGCGCCAGCTGGGACGATCTGTACCCGCATCAGTTCACCGATCCGGTGGTGTGGGGCTGGGGCACGAACGCGCCCACCGAGATTTACAACCTGTTCTACTCCAAGGGCACGGGCAACTACGCCTGCTACACGAGCGAAACCACCGACAAGTACCTCGACGAGGCGCTGGCCCAGCCTACCGTGGAAGAGTCGTTCGATCTGTGGAAGAAGGCCCAGTGGGACGGCCAGTCCGGCATCGCGCCGCAGGGGGACGCGCCGTGGGTGTGGTTCGCGAACATCGACCACTTGTACTTTGCGAAGGACAACCTCAAGATCGCGAAGCAGAAGCCTCATCCGCACGGACACGGCTGGTCGCTGGTGAATAACGTCGACCAGTGGTCTTGGGCGTAAGGCTTCTGTGCTCGACGCGCGAGGGGCGGGCAACATCCAGTCGCTCGGCAGTCCTGCTCGCGCGAAACGCCCACTGGGCGTTTCGGCTCGATGGGTGCGGCGCCGCGGAGCGAAGCGGAGCAAGTCCCCGAAGGGGAAACTCGCTTGGTGGGCACCGCGGCGCCCCTCCCGCTGACCGTAACGAGCTTGCGCGTTGGGGGACTGGGCGCCGTTTGCGCTTGTTGAGGGGATTGTTGTGAGGTTTTTTTACTAGTGAGGGTATAGTAGGCGCATGCCGCGATTTGTTGTTCGGAATATCTTGAAATTTCTGCTGCTCATGCTTGCGGTGAGTTTGGTTACGTTTGTGCTGGTCAGCGTTTCTCCTATCGATCCGGTGCAGGCGAACGTGGGGCAGACGGCCTATATCAACATGAGCGAGGCGAAGCGGGCGCAACTGGCCGAATATTGGGGTGTGAACACGCCTTTGTGGGAGCGCTACGCCAACTGGTTCGTCGACCTTCTGCACGGCGATCTGGGGACATCGCTGCGCTTCAATGCGCCGGTGATCGACGTCATCGCCACGCGGGCGGTGAACTCGCTGGCGCTCATGGCCACGGCTTGGGCGGTCAGCGGCGTGCTGGGCTTCGCGTTGGGCATCCTCGCGGGCGCGAACCGCGGCCGTCTGATCGACCGCATCGTGAAGGGGTACTGCTTCCTGTTGGCTTCGGTGCCCACGTTCTGGCTGGGGCTGCTGTTTCTCATCGTGTTCTCGGTGCAGCTGGGGTGGTTCCCGTTCGGCTTCTCGGTGCCCATCGGGGTGTCGGCGGCCGATGTGACCTTTGCCGACGCGCTGCATCATCTGGCGCTGCCAGCGCTCACGCTGTCGGTGATCGGCGTGGCGAACATCGCGCTGCACACGCGCGAGAAGACTATCGACGTGCTGGAAAGCGATTACGTGCGGTTCGCCCGTGCGCGCGGGTTGAGCACCTGGGGCGCCCTGCGCCACCACGGCCTGCGCAACCTCGCGCTGCCCGCGCTCACGTTGCAATTCGCGTCCATATCCGAGATATTCGGCGGATCGGTGCTGGTGGAGCAGGTATTCTCGTATCCGGGTCTGGGGCAGGCGGCCGTCACGGCCGGCCTCGGCGGCGACGCGGCGCTGTTGGTGGGCATCGCGCTATTCTCCGCCGCCTTCGTGTTCACCGGCAACCTGATAGCCAGCACGCTGTACGGCGTGGTGGATCCCCGCATGCGCAAGGGGGCTGCTCATGGCTGACGAGCGCGTTGAAACCTGCTTAACCTGCGAGTCCGCCGTCGGGTTCGGCAGTTCCCAGTCGCTCGGCAGTCCTGGCTCGCACGAAACGCCCACAGGGCGTTTCGGCTCGATGGGTGCGGCGCCGCGGAGCGAAGCGCAGCAAGTCCCCGAAGGGGAAACTCGCTTGGTGGGAACTGCCGAGCCCAACGGCTCCAAGGATGCCGCGCCGCCCCTTCTGCATGCTCCTCGCGCGGCTCGGGTGGGGAATAGGAGGTTGACGCTGGCGGCGTTTTTGGGTGCTTTGGCGGCGCTGGCGGCTGTGGTGGTCGCGGGGCTCGTCGTCGCGGATGCGGCTACGGCAACCGACTTCTCGATGAAGAACCTCGCTCCCAGCTTCGCCCATCCTTTCGGCACCGACTGGATGGGGCGCGACATGCTGCTGCGCACGCTGGCGGGGCTGTCCACCAGCGTGCTGGTGGGTCTTCTGGCCGCGGGCGTGTCGTCCATCATCGCGCTGGTCATGGGCGCGGTGGCGGCGCTGGGCGGGAAGAAGGCCGATGCCGCGGTCACCTGGCTCATCGACCTCATGCTGGGCATCCCCCATATCGTGCTGCTCATCCTCATCTCGTTCGCGTTGGGGAAGGGCTTCTGGGGCGTCACCATCGGCGTGGCCGTGACGCACTGGCCCAGCCTCGCGCGCGTCGTGCGCGCCGAGATCCTGCAGTGCAAGCAGTCGACGTTCGTGGCTGCGGCGCGGCGGCTGGGGCAGACTCCTCTGCGCATCGCGGCGAAGCACATGGTTCCTTACGTGCTGCCCCAGTTCATCGTGGGGTTGATTCTGCTGTTCCCGCACGCCATCCTGCACGAGGCCGCCGTGACGTTCCTCGGCTTCGGTCTGCCGCCCGAGCAACCCGCCATCGGCGTGATCCTCAGCGAGTCGATGGCGTACCTGTCGGCCGGCATGTGGTGGCTCGCCGTGTTCCCGGGTCTCGCGCTCATCGCGACCGTGCTGCTGTTCGACCTGGCGGGATCCAGCCTGCGCAAGCTCGTCGACCCGCACAGCGCGCAGGAATAGGAGGCCGTCATGGACGAAGCGAACCGCAAGAACCCGCTTGAAACGGACGGCAGGAACCCGCTGCCGGAGCATCTGGCCGCTCGCGAGCGGGCGCTGTACGAGGCCGCTGCCGAGCTGGAGCGCCTGACCGACCAGCTGTTCGGTGCGGAAGGCGCCGGCCGCGACTGCGCGATAGCGTCCGAGGATCCGATCGACGGCCTCGCGCCCGACGTCGTGCCGCACGAGGCTCTTTCGCACAAAGACGCGCAGGTGCACCACCATCATACGCACGCGCCCGTTTCCCGCCACGAGCACGGCCACCACCTGCTGCAGGTGGAGGACCTCAGCGTGGGGTTCCGCATGTACGACGAGGACGCCCCCTTCTTTCGCGCGAAGCAGCGCGAGGTCGAGGTCATCCATTCTTTAAGCATCTCCGTGCATGCAGGCGAGATCGTGGCCGTGGTAGGCGCGTCGGGTTCCGGCAAGACGCTTTTGGCCGATGCCGTGTTGGGGCTGTTCGAGCCGAACGCCACGGTGCGCGGCCGCGTCTGGTTCGACGGCGCGCAGCAGGATGCGGCGTCGCTTTCCGCGCTGCGCGGCCACGGCATCTCGCTGGTGCCGCAGAGCGTGAACAACCTCGACCCGCTCATGAAGGTGGGCCGCCAGGTGGAGGGCTTCGCGCACGCGCACGAGTCGCGCGCCGAGCGTCGTCGTCGGCGCGCGCAACTGTTCGAGCGCTACGGACTGCCCGAGGACACGGCGGGGAAGTATCCGCACGAGCTGTCGGGCGGCATGGCGCGCCGCGTTCTTTTGTGCTGCGCGCTCATGGACGACCCGCGCGTCATCGTGGCCGACGAGCCCACGCCCGGCCTCGACCTGGATCTGGCCGTGCGCGCGCTCGACGACTTCCGCGCTTTCGCCGACGCGGGCGGCGGCGTGATGCTCATCACGCACGACATCGAGCTGGCCCTGCGCGTGGCCGATCGCGTGGCGGTGTTCCGCGACGGCACGGTGGTGGAGGAGACGGCGGTTGCGAACTTCGCGTCTCCCGACCTGCTGCAGCACCCGTTCAGCCGCGAGTTGTGGCATGCGCTTCCCGAGCACGGCTTCGAGGCGCCGGGCGGGTCGACGGAAGGGGGCTCCCATGCTTGAGGCGCGCGGCGTAACCTATGCGTACCCCGGCGCGCGCACGCCGCTGTACCGCGACTTCGACTTGGCCGTCGGCCCTGACGAGCGCGTCGCCATCAGCGCGCCGTCCGGCTTCGGCAAGACCACGCTGTGCCGTATGCTGGCCGGATACGATCGTCCGCAGAAAGGCGAGATCCTCGTGGACGGCGCCCCGCTGCCGAAGCGCGGCATGTGTCCCGTGCAGCTGATCCTGCAGCATCCCGAAACCGCCGTCGACCCGCGCATGCGCATGAGCCAGACGCTGGCCGAAGCAGGAGAGGTGCCTCAGCGCTTGCTGGACGACCTGGGCATCCAGAAACGGTGGCTCGCGCGTTTCCCGCACGAGCTGTCGGGCGGCGAGCTGCAGCGCTTCTGCATCGCCCGCGCGCTGGCGGCGAACCCGCGCTACCTTGTGGCTGACGAGGTGTCCACCATGCTGGACGCTGTCACTCAGGCGCAGATCTGGCGTTTTCTCGTGGCGGAAACGCAGGCTCGCGGCATCGGCCTCGTGTTCGTGTCCCATTCGCACGCGCTCACCGAGCGCATCGCCACCCGCGTGGTGGATTTGGTGGCTCGCTAACGTTCTGTTCGGATAAAAGGTTATTTCTATCCGAAAACATGCTTGCCGAGATATATTCGAGTTTGACTATAATCGTTGAAAAGAATAGTATGGGTGCAGTTCGGATACGAGGGGGCTGTGCGTCTCGTCATGGGTTCGAACGTCGAAGATCGAGAGAACGAGGGAAGGTACTCAATGAAGAAGCACATTCGCATCATGCTCGCGTCCGTGTGCGCGTTTGCCATGGTAGGGGCGTTCGCCCTGATCGGCTGCTCGTCGAATACCGAGCAACAAGCCGGCGAGACGCAGAAGCCCGCCGAAGAGCAGGCCAAGTCGGAGAGCCATGAGGCCGTGGAGCTGCAGCTGTTCGCCGCGAACTCGCTGTCGAAGGCCATGGACGCTGTACAGGAGCTGTACACGCAGGATCATACCTGGGTGACGTTCAAGGACACGCAGTATCTGTCTTCGGGCGAGCTGAACGAGCAGCTTGCCGGCGGCGCGTACGCCGACGTGCTGATCTCCGCCTCCAAGGGCAAGATGGACGATGCCGTGGAGAAGGGCTATGTCGACGAGGCGACTCGCTTCGACATGTTCAAGAACGACCTCGTGATGGTTGCCGGTGAGGATTCCGAGCTTGCCGCCAAGTACGCTGATCAGAGCTTCACGCTGGACGACCTTGCCACCGGCGATTACACAGTGGCTGTGGGCGATGCCTCTGTGCCGGCCGGCAACTACACCAATCAGGCGCTTTCCACCGTCGGTTGCTTCATCGACGCCGACGGCAAGACCGGCAAGGACAGCGCCGGCACCGACGGCTCCTACGATGGAACGCCGCTCGAGGGCAAGGTGAACTTGCAGAGTTCCGTGGGCAACGTGTGCAAGCAGGCGCAGTCCGGAGCCGTGGACGTGGCGTTCGTGTACAGCTCCGACGTGTACCGCTTCGGCGGCGTGAAGGTTATCGGCGTCGTCCCGGACGACACGCACAAGAACATCATCTACCCGGCTGCCATCTGCAAGGACTCCACGCAGGCCGAGGCTGCAAACGAGTTCATCGAGTGGGCTACCACCAACGCCGATGCCAAGAAGCTTTGGCAGGAGTGGGGCTTCGAGCTGGTTTCCTAGACTAGGCGCACATACGGTATAGTGACAAGGAAAGGATGGGATCGTACACGCCCATCCTTTCCGTGCGACAAGGACGATCTTATGGACAACACTCTAATCGACCGCATCGTTGGCGTCTTCTCTCGCGCTGCGATGCCGATCGTCTCATGCGCTTTGGCAATGGCGATCGCTTTCATCCCCGGCACCGCCCTTGCTGGCGCCGATGACGAAGGCGATCTCGACGCGCCGAATGCGGCAGCGGGTGGCACATCGGCGCAATCGGCGCAGGAGGACACGGCGATCGACGATGCCGTGAACATCGCCGCCGATGGGAAATCGGCTTCGGTCGAAGGCAGCCCCTTCGCGCTCGAGGATTTCTCGCGTTCCCAGGTGGGCAGCAACAGCGACGTGAACGGCGTCTATGCAGGTTACCGCTATTTCGTCTCGGACGAGTCGGGTAGTCTCGCGGTTGTCGCCACCGACGAGCTCACCGTGGTCCACGTGCCGTCCGAGACTGCGCAGGCCGTGGGATTCGACGCCGAATCGTCCGAGAGCCGAGGTTTCCTCAAGCAGTTGCTCGTGGCTCTCGACGCGCAGAATTCGAAGGGCGGCGCGACGCTGTCCGCCGAGGGAGAGTGGGCGTTCACCGGAGAGCCTGAGTTCGAGCGGGACGGCGTGGTCTACAAGTTCGACCAGGAGCTCAAGCCCGGCGAGTTCTACGTCTGCGTCGTCGGTGCAGACGGCTCCGACGTGACGCAAGCGTCGAATCCCTCCTATGTGCGGCTCACCCATGCCGACTTCGCCACGCTCGCGTCTGCCGACCAGGTGAGCGTGGTCGGGGCTCCCGAGGGCTTCGAGGCGTTGGCGTCGTTCTTGAAGGGCATCGACTACAGTCCCTTGTGGGTGACGCTGAAGACGACGCTCACGGCTATCGTGTTCATCTTCGTCCTGGGGCTTTTGGCCGCGTACTTCAGTCTGCGCATCCCCGCGCGGGCGCAGGATATCGCCGATTCCATCTTCACCATCCCCATGGTACTGCCGCCCACGGTGTGCGGCTTTCTGCTGCTGCTGGCGTTCGGCAAGAACACCGCGGTGGGGCAGTGGTTCATCGACATCGGCTTCCCGCTGATATTCAGCTGGCAGGCCACCGTGCTGGCGGCCGTGGTGGTGGCGTTCCCGCTGATGTACCGCAGCGCGCGCGGCGCGTTCGAGAACCTCGATCCGAATATGCTGGACGCGGCCCGCACGTTGGGCTGGAGCAACGCGAAGATATTCTTCAAGCTGATGCTGCCGCTGTCGTGGTCGTCCATCGCGGCGGGCACCGTGTTGTCGTTCGCGCGCGCCCTCGGCGAGTTCGGTGCGACGCTGTTTCTAGCCGGCAACTACCTGGGAATCACGCGTACCATCCCCATCGCCATCTACTTCGAGTGGATGAACGGCAACACCGACGTGGCCATTTTCTGGACGGTTGTCATCATGGCGTTCAGCTTCGTGGTCATCCTGTTCATCAATCTGTGGAGCAGGCGCACCACGAGCTATCGCAGGGGGATGGAAGCGTAATGGGCCCTGTCATCCTGAGCGCAGCGCGCAGCGCGAACCCCCTTGTCATCCTGAGCGCAGCGCGCAGCGCGGAGTCGAGGGATCCCGCGCGGCGCAAGCCGAGTGTCTTTGGGAAGGAATTGCCGAAATGAGTCTCGAAGTCAACATACGCAAGTCGTTCTCGTCGTTCACGTTGGACGTGGCGTTCGAGGCAGGGGACGAGACGCTGGGGTTTTTGGGCGCATCGGGATGCGGGAAGAGCCTTACCATGCGATGCATCGCCGGCATCGAGACGCCTGACGAGGGACGCATCGTGGTGAACGATCGGGTGTTCTTCGATTCCGAGCGGAAGATCAACCTCACGCCGCAGCAGCGCAAGACGGCGCTGCTGTTCCAGAGCTACATGCTGTTCCCGAATCTGACGGTGGCCGAGAACGTGGCCGCGGGCATCGGGCGCGAGGCGTCGAAGGCCGACCGCGACGCGCTGGTGGCCGCAGAGCTCAAGCGTTTCGGGCTGGAAGGGTTCGACCGGCGCTATCCGGCTCAGCTGTCGGGCGGCCAGCAGCAGCGTGTGGCGCTGGCCCGCATGCTGGCGGCGCGTCCGGGCATCCTCATGCTGGACGAGCCGTTCTCGGCTCTCGACGCGCACTTGAAGAGCGTGCTGGAGCAGAACCTCGTCAGCCTGTTCGACGCGTTCCACGGCACGGTGCTGTACGTCAGCCACGACATCGACGAGGCGCTGCGCTTCTGCGACCGCATCGCGGTGGTGGAGGCGGGGCGTATCACCGAGACGGGCACGGGCGACGACCTGGTGAACCGTCCGCAGTCGCTGGCGGGCGTGAAGCTGTCGGGCTGCAAGAACGCCACGGCGGCTGTTCGCGCGGGCGAGCGTAGCGTGCGTTTGCCGAAGTGGGGCATCGAGGCCGCGACGAGCGCGGCGGTGCCCGAGGACGTGAAGGCGCTCGGCGTGCGCGCGTTCTTCCTGCAACGCGTCGACGGCCCCGGCGAGAACTGCTACCGCGTGCGCGTGGACCGCGTCAGCGACTCGCGCTTCGAGCGCACGGTGCTGCTGGGCTTTCTCGACCGCGACGAGAGCGAGGCTCCCACGGTGTCGCGCACGGACGACGAGATGAAGTATCTGCACCAGCACCTGTTCTGGCGCGTCGACAAGCTGGCCGTGCCCGTCGACGAGCTGCCGCACGAGGGCGAGGAGCTGTGGATCCGCATTCCTCCCGACAAGGTGTACCTGGTATCGCGCTAGAGACGCCCTCGCGCGCAGGTAACGGTGGCGAGGAGCGGCTCGGTGACCCACGCTCTAACGCGCTTCGCCCGTGTATTCAGCGCGCGCCGATCCTTTCGCGATATTGCGCCATGCGGTGATCCGAGGATGCCCTATACTGTATCCTCAGACGAGAAGGGAGTGCGTCCTGTGAAAGACAGCCATGGTCGTACCATCGACTATTTACGCATATCGCTCACCGACCGCTGCAATTTCCGCTGCATCTACTGCATGCCCGAGGAAGGCGTGCAATCGCTCGCGCACGAGGATATCCTGCGCATCGAGGAGATCGAGGAGGCGGTGCGCGTGGCGGCGGGCATGGGCATCCGCAGCATCCGCCTGACGGGCGGCGAGCCTCTCGTGCGCCTCGGCGTGGTGGATCTCGTGCGCGCTATCGCGCATACGCCCGGCATCGAGAACGTGTCGATGACCACGAACGGCGTGCTGTTGCCGAAGATGGCGGCCGACCTCAAGGAAGCGGGCTTGTCGCGCGTGAACATCTCGCTCGACACGCTCGATCCCGCGCAGTTCAGGCAGATCACGCGCCGCGGCGAGCTGCAGCAGACGCTCGACGGCATCGATGCGGCGCTTGCGGCCGGGTTCAACCCCGTGAAGATCAACGCGGTGGCCGTGCGCAGCCTCGACCAGGACTACCTCGCGTTCGCGAAGCTGTCCATCGATCGCCCGCTGCACGTGCGGTTCATCGAGTACATGCCCGTGGGCGAGAGCTCCGGCAGCCATGGCTGCGGCTGGGGCAAGGACGACGTCGTGCCCAGCGAGGAGCTGTTCGAGATCATCAACGAGCGCGCCCGCGCCGCAGGGATGGACGAGCTGGTGCCGGCCGGCAACGACCGCCCGCTCGGGTGGGGGCCCGCGCGCTACTTCGAGTTCCCGAACGCGCAGGGCACGGTGGGCTTCATCAGCCCGCTGTCGCGTCACTTCTGCAGCGAATGCAACCGCCTGCGGCTGACGGCCGACGGCAAGCTGCGCCCGTGCCTGTTCTCGGACGACGAGTACGACGTGCGCACTGCGTTGCGCGCCGGAGACGACCAGGCGGTGCGCGCCGTGTTCGCCGAGGCTTTGGGTGCGAAGCCCGACGAGCACCACGACAAAGTAGGCACCGAACGCGGCATGTCGCAAATCGGCGGCTAAGAGGTTCCGCTTGCCTACGGCAAGCGGAACCTGCCGACGCTGCGCCGAGGAGCAAGTCCCCGAAGGGGGGCGAAGGGACGAGGCGTGCCGCCTTCGCGCGATCCCAAGGGCTCGCGTACCGAAGTACGCTTCGCCCTTGCGATCCCCCGAATTCGACGCACCTCGTCCCTTCTCGCTGGCTTACTACGCCAACCTGCGACCTTCCAACCTGCAAGATACCGAACCAAGGAGACACCCATGACCGAGCAACAGCTGACCCATATCGACGAGCAGGGCGACGTGCGCATGGTGGACGTGTCGCAGAAGGCCGACACCGAGCGCGTCGCCGTGGCCGAGGGCTTCATCGCCATGCATCCCGAAACGCTCGCGCTCATCGTGGAGGGCAAGGCGTCGAAGGGCGACGTGCTGGCGTGCGCCCGCGTGGCCGGCGTCATGGCCGCCAAGCAGACGAGCACGCTCATTCCCATGTGCCACCCGCTCAACATCACGAAGGCGAAGGTGGAGTGCGCGCCCGTGGCCGAAGGCGAGCGCCCCGACGGCCTCGTGGGCATCCATGTGACCACCACCTGCGGCGTCACCGGCAAGACCGGCATCGAGATGGAGGCACTCACCGCCGCCAGCGTGGCGTGCCTCACCGTCTACGACATGTGCAAGGCCGTCGACCGCGGCATGGAGATCATGGACGTGCGCCTGCTCAAGAAAGAAGGCGGCAAGTCCGGCCTCTGGGAACGCGCTTTCTGATTCTCTCTGGCGCCGCGTGCCCAGCATCGGCTGGGACGCGCGGCTTCCCTCTCTCGCCCGTGACGACGAAGGCCGGTACCCGTGGCAGAAACGGGGCGGTTTGGTAAACATGATTCATGTGAGCAAGTTTGCAGGTTTTCGCCGACCAGGCGTTTTCGGGTCGTTTTTACCTGAGAAGGGCGAACCATGGCTCCGACCGGACGGGATCGGAGCCTATGGGATTACCAAACCGCTTCGTTTCTGCCATGCGGGGCGGTTTTCTGCGTCACGGGCTCGTGTGTACTCCCTACCTCGTGGAATGCTGCGCGTTTGACGAGTCGACTCGCGGGGCCGGACGAAGCGCAAGCCGGACTCGCGCCGAATCGCAAAACGCGCTGCATATGATCGGTGCGGCGAGAGGCGCACGAGCCTGCGATGTCTGCGTGCCTGCGAGCCCGTGCGCTGTCGCCGCACCATGGGGGGGGGGGCTACTCTTCCTCGCTCAACTCGCCTTTGATGAGGCTGCGGGCCACGCAGATGGCGGCTCCGGCGGTGGCGGCGACGCCGACGACGATGCCACCGATGGCGACGGGGTCGCCCGTCCGGGCCAGCTTCTTCGCTTGCGGCGTTGGCGTAGACGTGACGACTTCGGGCGCGAAGGCGTCGGGAGCGGGGGAGGGCTCCGGCGCAGGATCGGGCGTCGGCTCGGGTTCGGGATCGGGTTCCGGCTCCGGGTCGGGCGTCGGCTCCGGGTCGGGCGAGGGATCGGGTTCCGGGTCGGGATCGGGCTTCGCGGCGGCGGCCACGGCCAGCTCGAACGCGGGCCGCTGCGCGTAGCCGGCGGCGTACGTCACCGTGTGCGCGCCTTCGACGGCGGGCGTGAAGCGGTAGGCGGCGACCCCCTCGGCCTCCGTCCTGACGACGTCCACCGCCGACCCGTCGGGACCGACGACCGACGGGATGCCCTGCAGCTCCCGTCCGTTCGCGTCGGCGAACGGCAGCGGGGGGATGGCGTAGACCTCGCCTGCGGTCGCCGTCCCGATGGCGTCGGCGCTCGGGGGCGCGACCGCCGCCGCAACGGGCGCAGCCGCCACGTAGAGTTCGGCTGCCTGCGCTGCCGTCGCCACGCCGGGCGTCAGCTTCGCGAACGCCACCTTGCCCGTCATGGGCTTCTCCATCTCGCCGTTCGAATTGACGTCGGCTCCTACGAACCAACGGGTCGCCGAAGCGGTGGGCGCAGGGATCGATCCCGGATTGTCCAGCGTCGATACGAGCTCCCCGTTCAGGTAGTAGCTCATGGTGACGCCGTCGTAGGTGGCTAGCACGTGCGTCCAGGCGTTCAGCGGCACAGTGGCTTCGGTGCAGCGGTAGCCCGATCCCGTGTTGACGTAGTGCTGCAGCTGGGGCGCATAGTAGCTGAGGTCCTGGCCGGCGCCTTGCGCGCTGGAGAACAAGTCGAAGTAGCCGCTCGTCGGGTTCGCCGTGAATTGGAACAGCACTTCGATCGTTTCGGCTTGCGCGATGGCCGCGTAATCGTCGGCGGTGAAATCGTATCCTACGGCAGATGAGCCGTCGAATACGGCTACGGGCACGCCGAACGAATCGCTCTCGTAGGTCAGCGTGCCGGTGGGCACGGCGTTGTGCGGCGCCAACGCGGCATCTGCGTGGCTTCCTGTGGAGAAGTCCACGGACAGCAGCGGGTTGCCCAGAGCCGGCGTTACCCGGGCCGCCGTGCGGAACGCCGCCTCCCCGACGAGCGTTTCCTTCCCGAACGGGTTCGCGGCGAACACGCGCAGCACGTGCGACGTGTCCTCGGCAAGCCCCGCGCCGAACAGCGGACGCTCGAACACCTCGGCGCGGTTCACCTCGGCCTTGTAGTAGTCGGACATGAAGCGCGCATCGTACACCGCCGCGTCAGGCGCTTCGGCCAAGGCGACTACCGCGCGATACGAAATGACGATGTCGTCTTCGAGCCCGCTTGCGTCGGGCGCCACCCGGGCGGCCTTTACGCTGAACGAGGCACCGTTCGCCGTGACGGACTCCTCGATCACCGCTACTTCGGCGCCGTCCAGCACGAGGGGCGGCTTGCTGCGCGCGGCCATGCCTGCGTGCGTGTAGCGAAAGGCGGTCGTTCCCTTCGACGGCTCGATGACCCACGGTGCGCCGAGGGCGCATCCGCTGCGGAAGTCGAGTCGGTATACGGACACGGAGTTGGTCGCCGGGTCGATTTCCACGAGTTCGCATTGATTCGCGTCCCAGCCGGCGTTCGGGTGGCCGCCTGCGCTGCCGGTTTCGTCGTGCCCGTCGTTTTCCATCCAGAAGTTATTGGCGAACGTGGCGGTTTGGATGAGCGTGAACCCGTCGTCCTGATAGATGGAGCGCGGGTCCGCCATAGGGATGTGGGTGTGGCCGGAGAAGTGGATGATCTGCGGATACTTCTCACACAGCTCCTGGTAGAACGCGCCGGACTGCGCCGTGTTGGCATTCTCGTCGAACTGGCCGTCCCAGCTGTTCGAACCCGAGTACCATACGGTGTTCGGGAAAGGGTGATGCGTGAGCAGGAATATGGGCTTGGCCGGATCCTCCGCCGCCGCGGCCGCGCAGCGTTCGAGGATCCAATCGCGCTTCGCTCCGTACCAGCTGTTGTCGTAGCCGCCCGGTTCGGGCGCGACCGCCAGCACGTGGTAGCCTCCTACGGCGAAGTCGGCATCCACCTGGCCTTCGTTCGCACCGCCTGGCATTTGGAACGAACCGGGCACGTTCAGCTCCGAGGCGAGGAACGTCTTGAACGCGTCCTGGGCGTTCTGCTTGCTGCCGCTCCAGTTGTAGTACTCGTGGTTGCCCATGACGATGCCGACCGGCTTGCGCGCGTTAGCGTTCAGCAGTTGCGCGAGCTCGACGTACTGGTCCGGGTGGCCAGTGTCGGCCGAGTCGCCCACGAAGAAATGCGCGTCCACGTCGGGTGCCATGGCGTAGATGGCCGAGAACGCTTCAGGGATCTTGTCGCGGTAGTTGTTGTTCGGGCTTGCGCCGACATGGGTGTCGCTGTGCACGGTGAAGCGGATCTTGTCGCCGGACAAAGGCGGCCAGTTCGGGGCTGCGGGCTGCGTGAACGCGGCTGCGGCCTGCTGCTCCGGAAAGACGAGCATCCCTGCGGCGGCTGACACGCCGGCGACGGCGGCCAACTTGAGGAACGCGCGTCGCGACACGCCGAATGTGCCGCGGTCGTAGGCTGACGCGAGCTGTTGGGGATCCATGGTTTCCTTTCGATCGACGGTATGACGCGCTCAATCGTAGGCGAGCCACGTAAGACCCGCGCAAGAAGCACGTCGTGCGAGGGAAAGGATCTGGTAAGAATTTCGCGAAGCCTTCGAGGCGCGGCGAACCGCGCGAACCACGCGCCCCGCCGCGCTGAAAAAGGTCTACCCGTTCACCACGGTGCCGCCGTTCACGTGGATCACCTGGCCGGAGACGTAGCTGGAATCGTCGCTGGCCAGAAAGACGTAGGCGGGCGCCAGCTCGTAGGGCTGGCCGGGGCGCCCCATGGGCGTCGACTCGCCGAAGTGCTTCACCTTGTCGCTGTCGAGCCCGTACGAGGCGGGGTTCAGCGGCGTCCAGATAGGCCCGGGCGCCACGCCGTTCACGCGGATGCGGCGGCTCACGAGGTCTTCGTTCTCGGAGAGCGAGCGGGTGAACGCGGTGATGGCCCCCTTCGTGGCCGAGTAGTCCAGCAGGTTCGGCGAGCCCTGATAGGCGGTCACCGACGTGGTGTTCACGATGGCGCCTCCCTCGGGCAGGTGGGGGAGTGCGGCTTTCACCAGGTAGAACATGCTGAAGATGTTGGTCTGGAACGTGCGGACCAGCTGCTCTTGGGTCAAGTCGAGGATGCTCTCGGCCGGTGTCTGCTCTCCGGCGTTGTTCACGAGCACGTCGAGGCGACCCCATTCGGCCGCGATCCCCTCGACCATATCGCGGCAGAACGCCTCGTCGCCTACGTCGCCCTTGAACACGAGCGCGCGCCGTCCCAGTTCGCGGATGCGCTCGGCCACCGCCTGCGCGTCGTCGTCGGACGAGTAGTAGGCGATCGCCACGTCGGCGCCCTCTTTGGCGAACGCGATGGCCACGGCCGCGCCGATGCCGCTGTCGCCGCCGGTGACGAGGGCCGCCTTGCCGTCCAGCTTGCCTGCTGCCCGGTAGAGGTCGCTTTCCAACTGCGGCTTGGGATCGACGTTCGCGCGCGTGTCATCCATGGCATAGCCCGCTTTCGGGGCTTGGGTTTCCAATGCTACGAGTTCCGACATCGAAGTGCTCCTTTCGGATCGGTTGCTTCGACCGCATCGTAGCCGCAGCGGCCTCGTTCGCCTCCGGGCGGTCGTCAGGCGTTGCCGGAGGTTTTTCAGCCGGTTTCCTTCGCCTATAATAGACGCGTCGCGAAGCGCCCGGCGCGCTTCGTCGCTTCAACGACGAAAGGGCGCCCATGCTGTCATCCGAGGGATCCATCCTGCTCATCGCGAACCCTGCCGCTCAGAACGGCAACGGGGCGGCTGCGGCGCAGCGCGCCGTCGGGTTGCTGCGTGCCCAGCTGGGGGAGGACGCGGTCGTGCTCGCTCGCACGGCGGGGCCGCGGCACGCCTCCGAGATCGCCGAGCGCGCCGAAGGCTGCTCGACGGTGATCGCGCTGGGCGGCGACGGCGTCATCCACGAGGTGGCGGGCGGGCTCATGAGGCGCCCGGCTGCGCGGCGGCCGGCGCTCGGCGTGATACCCGTAGGATCGGGCAACGACTACGCGCGCACGCTCGGCGTTTCGACCAAAGTGGACGAAGCGTGCGCCCAGCTGTTGGGGGCCGAGGCGCGTCTTGCGGACGTAGGGCGCGTGAACGGCCATTGGTTCGTGGAGACGCTCTCGTTCGGTCTGGACGCCGCCATCGCGCTCGACACGATGGAGCGGCGCGTGCGCACGGGCCGCACGGGAACCGTGCTGTACATGGAGAGCGGCATCGATCAGCTGCTGCATCATCTCGACTTGCGGCGCTACCGTGTGTCGTTCGACGGGGGCGAGACGGTGGAGGCGGAATCCGTCACGTTCGCCGTGCAGATCGGGCCCTATTACGGCGGTGGGTTCAAGATCTGCCCCGACGCGCGCATCGACGACGGCCTCTTGGACGTGTGCGTCGCCCATCCGCCCGTCGGCGCAGCGCGCGCCCTCTACATCTTCCTGCGTGCCAAAGGCGGCAAGCACGTTCGTTTCAAGCAGATCGAGCTGCGCCGATGCCGTACGCTGCACCTCGAGTTCGACGAGGCCCCTCCCGCCCAGATGGACGGCGAGCTCATCGAGGGCACCTCGTTCGACATCGCCGTGGAGCCCGCCGCGCTGAACGTGCTCGTGCCCTTCTGAGAAAACGTGCGCTCCACGATAGGGCTTCGCGCAATATGATACGAGGGCATCGCTATGAACCGCCTCCCGTTTCTTGGACAAGGAAGCAAAGTTCGAGAGGCGGGAGGCTCCTTTACGTCGCCGGAGCATGACGGGAAGATGCGCGGATCCGCGGTCGAGCTGTTCGCGAGGGGCGCAAAGGGGGCTGGCCTCCTTGAAGATGGTTTGCCTAGGAGGCAATCTGCTGCTTGTATCTTTCAAGCGATGCGTTCCATCGGTCAAAGGCGCTGTCCGAACGATGGTCGGGAAGTCCGTACTTTTCCGATAAGAGCTTTCCCATATAAGCCGAAACTTTGGTTGCTCCGTCGAAGTTCAGATGGTCTCCTTTGTCGTGCGTATCGGTGCTCCAGTCGATCGGAACCTTGTCGGGCCCCTCGTTCAGGTCGTAATAGTCGACGCCGAGTTCCCGGGCCAGCTCGCTCATGCCGTTGTGTTTGGCCGTGTTCCAATTGACCGTGCTCGGCGTGCTGACGAACACGGGAGTAGCGCCGTTCGCTCTGCAAGCTTCGACCATGGCGGTTATGTACTGGCGGTTCGCAACGTCTACCGGCAGCGCCTCGCTGCTCGGCGTCATGTGATTGACGGCGTCGGCCGGATTCACCCCGCGGTTGACGACGAACCCCTTCAGCGGGTCGCTCCATGTGGCCGAAGGCTTCCCTAAGAAGTCTTGCGCATCCAGGCTCTTCCATCGATCGTGGTATTCGAAGACGGGCAGCTTGTTCTGGAAAAGGCTCAGAACTGCGTCATCCGGCTTGATCGGCGAGTAGATGGAGTTCGTTTCGAATACGACGACCTTGGGCTTTTGGGAACGAAGCGCTTTTTCCAGCAATCGGTACCCGTACGTCAATCGCTGACCCGACGTAGCGCTCACGTACGAGGTGAAGCCATGCTCTTCCCACATCTGCAACGGGGAGAACGAGCTGTACGCCTCGCTGTCGCCGATGAATATCGCATCGAGGGAGCGGCCCGGCTCGCCGAAGATCCCGTTGGCGGCTTCTGAAACCTGGCCGAATTCCTTCTGGTTGTTTTTCGGCTGGACGACGCTCGATACCGCCCAAAGAAGGCCGAGCGTTGCAGCCGCCACGAAAACCGCGGTCGCAAGCACCTTGAAGGCGCTGCGTAGTTTCACTGCTCTCATGCATGCTCCTAAAACTGCGCATACATCGGGTCGACCGGCGTGTAGCCAAGGCCGTAAGCTCCGAACGTCACGGTTCCCACGAACAGAAGAATCACGAGGCTCCATCTCAGGAGCGCGCTTTGCGCAGTCGCCCACTCCCACAAATTGCAGCCCCGCTCCTTCGCTACGCCTACTGCGAGAACCAGCATCATGAACAAGGTTACGATGAGGCCGTCGCCAACGCCGAATCCGATTTGCAACGCCGATCCCGTCGTAAAGGCTTCGATAGTGAAATCGCCCGCAATCCGTCCCATCATGGCAAGCCCCGCCTCAAGCGAGTTGGAGCGAAAGAACAGCTCGCCGACGAAGATGATCGCCAGCGTCCGGACGGTCTGGAACGTTCGATAAGGCCAGCTATTGCGGTCGATGCCGAAGTGCTGCGCCGCACGCGCGCATGGAGGCTCGATCAAGCCGCCCGCCATGATCAGGACGAAGTAGTACAAACCGAAGAAGAGGTACTGGCTGCCGGCGCCATGCCACAAGCCGTTGCCGATCCACACGCAGAACAGCGCAACGGAGCTTGCCAGAAGCGGACCGTATCTGTTTCCGAAACGCTTGCGCGCCTTGGTCGTCAGCATCTTGCATGGCTTGGACAACGAGATAGGGTAGTACACGTAGTCTTTGAACCACAGGCCCAGCGTGATATGCCAACGTTGCCAGAATTCGGAGGCGGTGCGGGAGAAGAACGGCTGCCTGAAGTTTTCGGGCAGCGTTACGTTGAACACGCGGCCCATGCCCAGGGCGACGTCCATCGTTCCTGAGAAATCGCAGTACAGCTGAATGGTGTACAGGATCGCAGCTAAGGCTATGACGCCTCCGTCGTACGAACCGTAATTGTCGAACACCGGCTTCACGAACGCGTTCAGCCGGTCCGCGACGATGATCTTCTTCGCCATGCCCCACATAATGCGCAAGGTTCCTGCGTACAGGTTCTTTCGATTAAGCGGTTCGCCCGCGATAAGGCTGGGCGCAACGTCGTTGTATCTGCTGAGCGGTCCTTCCATGATTCCTGGGAAAAACGCCAGGAACAGCGCCACGTGCCCAAGGTTCTTGTCGGCCTTCGTGCGTTCGCGATACACATCCACAACGTATGAAACGGCCATCAACGTGTAAAACGATATCCCGATGGGCAATGCGAAGCTGGGGATGGAAAGGTCGATCGAAATGCCGAACGCCGCCAGCGCGGAAGCCAGCGACAGCCCGAAGAACCCCGAGTATTTCAGGACGGCCAGAATGCCGATATTGGCGACGACGGCCGCGAAGACGATACGGCGGTTCTTCCGCTTGCAGGCCTCGCGTATCTCGCGTTTGCCCGAGCTGGCTTGCGCCAGTTGCCGGTTCTTCTCTGCAAGGTTGGCGCCCATCATGCGGGCGCACGCGTACACGACTGCCGTCGACAGGGCGACGAACGCGATAAGCGCGCCGCTGAGCGCGAAGAAGAAGCCGTAGCTGGCCAGCAGGAGCACCGCCCACCTAAAGCGCCTTGGCGCCATGCCGTACAACATGACCGTAATCGGCAAAAAGGCCGTGAAGAAAAGGGCGGAATAGTACGACGTCATTAAAATGATCCCCTACTCGAGCGATTCGCGCAGGCTAAGCCTGCTCTGCTTGCAGGCGCGCCATCAGGGAGCATACGGCCTCAACCGAGTTAAAATTGTCGGGTACAATTTCGACGGGGGGTATCTCGACGTCGAATGCATCTTCGAGCTCGGCCACGAAGGCGATCATCGTCAGCGAATCGATGCAGCGCGAATCGACGAGGTCGACGCGTGCCTCGTGATCCACGCCCGGGTTGATGTCTTCGAGAATATCGATAACCTGATTTTTCATAGTCCGTTCTCCTTTTCGTCCTGTTCCGTCGATCTATCCTGCGACCCGTTCGATGAATTGAACGAGGCCGTTTCCAGCCGATGCCGAGCAATGCGCATGTTTCCCGAAACGTCGCGCACGACCACCGACGGAAGATCCCGGCTTAAAAACAGCGCCCGACCCTCCGTTGCGCAGTAGGCGCCTGCCCGAGAGAACGCAAGCACGTCCCCCACGGACAAATCGACGATCGACGCTTGCTTGGCCATGATGTCGTTGACCGTGCAAAGCGCTCCGCAGATGTTCCAAGGCTGCGCAGCGCCGGCCGTTGCGCCGACCTTCCTGAAAACGGGGGACTTCATGGCCATCGAATGCCCGTAGTACGAAATCTGATGCATGCCGCCGTCGACGATCGCGTAGTTTTGCCCGCTCGTCGTTTTGACGTCGACGACGCTGGTCAGATACGCTCCACAATCCGCTGCGATGCTGCGTCCCAGCTCGAGGACGATGTCCCCCTCGAAAGGGAAACCGTCCAGCAGCGTTGCAAGCTCGGCAACGGGTTCGTCCTGCGCGCTGCGAGCCCGTTCCTCGTTCTCGTCGAAGTACTCGACGGGAAGCCCGGGGCCGTATTCGATCTCGTTCAGCTTCACCGAGCAAGCGGCTTCCACTTCGGCCACGATGCGGTGCAGCTTGCTCAACTCTCTATCAAGCTTCTTGAGCGACGTTTTCTGCGTGCCCGAGTAGTACTGGATACCCTGGATGCTGATGAACGGGTCGTCTTTGCAGCCGGCAATCAGCTCTTTCAGCGTGGCGGAGTCTACGCCGAATTGGTTTTCGCTGCTCAGCCTGAAAAGAACGTTCACCCGCCTGCGATACGCGTTAGCGAGTTCGACCAGGTCTTTCAACTGTTGGGAAGACTCGATGGTGAATCTATGGGGGATGCGATCCGCTTGGAACAGATCGTCCAAGCAGCGACGGTCCTTCCACACGCCCGAAAGCACGATCTTCTCGAACGGCACGCCTGCGTTCGCGCAGATGAGCACCTCGCCCGGCGAGCATGCTTCTACGCAATCCGCCAGAGCCGACGCCTCCCGCACGATGAAGGGGTTCGCCTTCATCGCATAGCAGAGCTTGATGCGAGAGGGGAGCGATGCCCGTAACCGGGTGATTCGGTCGTTAAGAACCTGCTGGTCGAAAAGGTACAAAGGCGTCGGGCATGCATCCAGCGCGTTTTGCAGCGTTGCGTCGTCTATCATCATCGATCAGCCCTCTCGCGCTTCGCCGGTTCGCCGTGCGATTCCAGGAGCATCGCACGGTCCACCTTCCCGTTCTTGTTCAGCGGCATGCTCGGCACTTTCGCGATGCGCGTCGGCCTCATGAAAGCGGGAAGCAATGATGCCGCCCGACCGGGAAGCTCTTTCTCGCAAGCCGTTCCTTCGTAGAACGCGCATAGCCGGTTCTTTTTGGAATCGAAGGCGCATCGGCACCTGTCGACGTCGGAGAACCCTTCGAACGCCTTGTCGATCTCTTCCAGTTCGATTCGGTGCCCTCGGTACTTGATCTGATTGTCTTTGCGACCGCAAAAGACCAGATCGCCCTCGTCCGTCAGCATCGCGCTGTCTCCCGTGCGGTACACGCGCTCGCCGTAAAGGGAATTGAGGGGATTGGGCGCAAACGCCTTTTCCGTCGCTTCTCGATTGCCGATATATCCCAACGCCAACGAGGGTCCTCGCACGATGATCTCGCCTTTCTGGCCCGGCTCGACGATGCGCCGTCCCTCCTCGTCGATCGCTAGGACTTCGCAGTGCCCGAATGCTTTTCCCAGGGGAAGCTCGGCGGCGCCGTCTTTTGCGCGGTCGACGCGATGGTACAGGCAGTTGCAGGTGATCTCGGTTGGGCCGTACAGGTTGACGAACTCGGCGTCCGGCAAAGACGCAAGCAGGGATTTCAAGTGGGCAAGTGGCATTACCTCGCCGCTGAACAGCACTTTTCGAACCGTGGTAAGCGAATCGCTTGTAATTGCGCGAAATGTGTTCACCATGCACAAAGCCGCGACCGCCCAAACCATCACGGTCACGCGCTGCTCGTCCAGAAACTCAACCAAGGCTTTCGGCTGCATGAACAAGCGGCGCGGCACGATGACGAGCGTCGCTCCCACCGCCAAGCTTCCGAAAATATCTTTGACGGACACGTCGAAGTCGAATGGCGCTTGGTTTGCGAACCGGTCGCTGCGTTCGAATCCGAATTCCGACACGAATTCGTCGATGAAGCTGATGATGGCCCCGTGGCTGACGGCCACGCCTTTGGGGGCGCCCGTCGACCCGGAGGTGAACAGGACGTATGCCGGGTCGGTCGAAAGCGACGCCGGCTCGACCGCGTCGCGCTGCTGTATCCCGGCGCGCTGGCTATGCAGCTCCTCCAAGGAAACGATCTTGCACGCGTCTTCGAGTTGAAGGCCCCGCAGGGCTTCCTCGTCGGCCACCAAGAGCGGGCTTCCCAATGTCGCGACGATGTGCGCAAGTCGCACGGGGGGAACCGATGGATCGACCGGCACGTAATATCCGGATGCGAACAGCGTGCCCAGCATGATGGCAAGCGTGTCATAGCATTTTTCCACCATGATGACCACGCCCCGATTTGCCACGTCGTATTCGGATAGCGCTGCGCCGTACGCTGCGCTATCGTCCTGCAACTGCTTGTAGGTATAGCTGCCGAACTCGTCGACAACGGCCGTATCGCCGGGCCGCCGCTTCGCGGCCTCGGCCAGATACTCCAGCACATTGCTCTTGGATTTCATGGGAAACCTCTCTTACGTATTTGCCTCGTGTTCCACAGTAAGAGAGCAACCTTTTCGTTTCCTAAACGCTTTCTAAAGGTTTCTTTGGGTTTACCAATAGTCCAATTGAACGCCTCTCTGGTACACTGCCTGCGCCTTTGCGTAGTATCCGTAAGAATTCAAATGGGTCCAGTCTGAGCGTAGCTGCAGGGATATGCAGCCTACGGCAGCATCTTCTGCATCTTCTCGGGTGGGCGTAAGCCCTGCGATCGCCAACCCGTCATCGATGAGAAACTGGCGCATGTTGATAAAGCGGTCGCCGAATTCTGCGGTCAGCGCGGCCTCCCACTCGGTTTGACGGCCGGTCTCGCCCGGCTCGAAAGCCTCTTGACTTGGATCGCCGAACGAAGTTCCGGGGTCGTCAGTGTCGCCGATGATGATGAAGTTCTCGCATCCGGAGTTTTCGATGATCGCATGGTACTGCTCTATGAGCGTTGCGTAATCGCCGTCCCAGCCGCCGTTGCTTCCCATTTCCAGCACCAGTATCGTTCCCGTATGCTGTTTTGCCAGCTCGGTCACTTCCTCATCGATGAAGAGGCGCTCGTCCTCGTCATCGGCCTCGATGGCTCCTTGCATAATGCCGATCTCTTCGGATGTCGCGCCCGACACGCCGAAATTGCAGGTGGTCATACCCGTCAGTTTTTGAAGTACGTCAGGATACGACAGATAGCTGGCATCGAAGACGCCGTCGCCGGTCGCGATCACGGCTGGATCGCGACCGGCTCCTTCGGTCATGCTGTCGCCCCAGCAAGCTATCTCCTTCGACGCTTTTCCGTTGCTCCGATCGTCTGAGACCAAAACGCGCTCTTCGGGCTCATCGTATCTCGCGTCCGCCAATTCGTTGTCGATGGAATCGTTTTCAGCATGCTTTTCCTGGGTTGCGGCGCATCCCGCCAGTCCGATGTGGCCAAGCAGCAGCGCAAGCAGCGCGACGCAGCGTATCAGAGGATTCTTCATAGCTCTCCTTCAAGCAAAGGACATACGCTTTTCACTATGAAAAGCCATCCTTTGCTTAGGCTGAAGACAGCCTTAAGGTTTCTTAACGAAAGGGGCTATGCCAGCGGAAGAGTCACGACGATCTCGGTTTCGAAGTCTTCTTCGGGCCGAGCTGAAACGGCAATCGTTCCACCCTGCAAGTCTATGAAACGTTTGGCAATGGAAAGCCCCAAGCCGGTGCCCTTGCCCGATTCGCGTGCGTCATTGCTGGTCACAAACGGCTCGAACACATGGTCGCGTATGGATTCGGGAATTCCCGCGCCGTCATCCGCTACGGCGATCACCGCCTCGCTTTCAGTGCGTTTGCAGGTCAATCGAACGGTAACGCCGCCAGGATTATGCACGCATGCATTGTTGATCAGGTTGCCAAGCACGCGCGCCAGCAACGAGCCGTCGGCGCGCACCCAAATGGGATCGTCGGGGATTGCCGCGTCAAGGCGGCAGGCGCGCTGTTCGATAGTCGGAAGCATTTCCACCGCAATGCGACGAACCGCTTCGCAAACGTCCATCCGCACAAGCTGAGGGCTGTACGAGGGGTGGTTCGTTTTGGCGTAAAGAAACAGCGAATCGATGAGCTGGGAGGCTTCGTCCGTTTTTTCCTTCATTGCCCTCAGATACTCTCCGGCTTTTTCGGGCGGCACGCATCCGTCCTCGAATGCCTGCGCATACCCCCTTATCACCGTCAACGGCGTTTTCAGATCATGCGAAATATCCGAAACGATGCGCTGCTTGTCGTTTTGCGCGGCCTTAAGCTCCTCCATCAGCTCGAGAAAATTATCGTATGTCGGCACCAGCTCAGCTGGAACGCGATGCATGCCGTCGGGGCTTTCGCCGCCTTCCTTGCATGCGGTAATGGCAGCGTCGAGCGGCTTTGCCGCCCTGCGTATCATTCTCACGAGCACCACGGCGGCAATTGCCGTGAAGGCAACCGCGACAGGGATAGAAGAAAGCCAAATCATCCCGTTTTGGCTGATCAGCTCATCGTATGTTGCTTCGCTCACATTCGAGGAGATAAAAACAAGGGTGCGGGGCTGATTGTCGACGGTAACGTATTCGAGCTTCTGGATAGATTTGTTTGCGCTGAATTCCCCGTTTATCAGGGAAAGCTCCCGCTTGCTCAGCGATTCGCGACCGGCGAACAGGTCGCCTTCGACGATCGTTCCATCAAGCTTGCAAACGCATGAGGACAAGACTATCTTCGAACTCCCGATCCCGCTCATTCCGCATAAGTTTATTTCATACACGGTGCCGTAGCGGGCATCGAAGCGCTGCAAAACCTCGTAGAACACCTGATCTTCTTCGGTTCCGTTGATGATTTCCAGGTCGTTGGCGTCGATCGATTTGGCGACATCGTCATCGCTGGCATAGAGGCGGTTTCCGTTCTGATCGAATATCACCATCTGAGCAGATGGCGGTATCGAGTTTCTCAATTCGTTGAAAGAGTCGTTTTCCAGCGCGACCCTGTTTTCCTCCAGATCGTCGATGGAAGGAAACGCGCTGTTGAGGCGCGAGTCCGCGAGGTAGCCGACAGCCGAAAACAGGCCCATGATCAAGACCGCATAAACAAGCACGATCGACATGCACCGAAACGCCAAGCTGGAAAGCAGCGACTCCACCCCCAGCTTCACCGATGTCGTATCAGCCCTCAAAACGATATCCCAATCCACGAACCGTAACGATATGCGCCGGATTGTTGGGATCGTCTTCTATCTTAGAGCGGATGTTGGATATGTGAACCATGATGCTGTCCTCGCCTCCGCCATGCGAGGAAGCGCTGATCAGTTCATACAATTGCGCCTTCGTGTACACGCGGCCGGGCGAGGAGAACAGTTTGCTGAATATCTTCAATTCCGAGGCCGTAAAGGAAACCACGTTGCTGTTCTTCCGAACGATCAAGGACTCTTTGTCGAATTCTATGGCGCCCATGCGCACGACCGAACCGTCTGGTGAAATGTTGCTTGGGCCGCTTGCGGACAATGCGTTGCAGCGTCTGAGAACCGCGCGAATGTAGGCCAGCACTTCGATCGGGTCGAACGGCTTCGTGATGTACCCGTCGGCACCCAGATCCAAGCCGAGCATCTTGTCGGTGGGCTGACTGCGCGCCGAAATGATGATGATGGGCGCGTTCGAAACTAAGCGAGCTTCCTTGATGAAGTCAAACCCGTTCATTTCGGGCATCATCAAATCCACGAGTATGACGGAAGGGGACTTGCGCTCAAGCAGCTCGAGTCCCAGCTTTCCGTTCGCAGCGGTTTCGACTTGGTAGTCGCTACCGCATAGATAGAGGCTCAGGATTTCGATAATATCCGAATCGTCTTCGACTATGAGAACCGTCTCATTCATGACGAGCCTTTCAAAAGAGTAGCGAGATCACGCTTTGCTCTTGCAGGGAGGGGGAGCGGCTTGGATTCGTATTGCCAGGACGCAGCCCATCAAGATAACGTTCGAGCAAAGAAATACCATGACTGGCGGCCTTGAGGTCATAGGGGGATTGAAAGAACAAGAAATCTCGCACTTTTGCCATAACCTGCGCATTGCATCCGGCAAGCTGCGAGCCGTTGATTGGATCCGTGGAATTTGTTCGCAGGGCAGGCGTGTTGTCGCTGGCGTTGGGATGTGGGTTCGTGTATGGTGAGGGAAACCGGTATTCGGGCTGACGGAAGAAGGGCGACATGGCGTTCGTGGAGTTTCGCGACGTGCGCAAGGTGTACCGCATGGGCGAGGTGGAGGTGGCTGCCGTCGACGGCATGACCTTCGACATCGAGCGCGGCGAGCTCGTCGTGGTCGTGGGCCCCTCGGGCGCGGGCAAGACGACGCTTTTGAACATGTTGGGCGGGATGGACGCCTGCTCGTCGGGAACCATCATGCTCGACGGTCGCGAGATCAGCGCATTCTCCGAGAAGGAGCTCACGTACTACCGTCGCTACGATATCGGGTTCGTCTTCCAGTTCTACAATCTCGTGCAGAACCTCACGGCGCTTGAGAACGTGGAGCTTGCCAGCCAGATCTGCAAGGATCCGCTCGATGCGGGAACCGTGCTCAAGCAGGTGGGCCTGGGCCATCGCCTGGACAACTTCCCGGCGCAGCTTTCCGGCGGCGAGCAGCAGCGCGTGGCCATCGCCCGTGCGCTGGCGAAGAACCCTAAGCTCCTGCTGTGCGACGAGCCCACCGGCGCGCTCGATTACCGCACGGGCAAGGCCATCCTGAAGCTGTTGCAGGACACGTGCTTCGACACGGGCAAGACGGTGGTGCTCATCACGCACAACTCCGCGTTCACCGCCATCGCCGACCGGGTGATCCACATCCGCGAAGGACGCGTTGCGGGCGTCGAAGTGAACGAGGCGCCTGTTTCCGCCGAGGCGATCGAGTGGTAGCCGGCGCGTCGTGAAAAGCGCGTTCAACACTGAGACCCTGCGTT
Organism: Eggerthella sp. BIOML-A1; assembly: GCF_009875595.1. Classification (NCBI taxonomy): domain Bacteria; kingdom Bacillati; phylum Actinomycetota; class Coriobacteriia; order Eggerthellales; family Eggerthellaceae; genus Eggerthella; species Eggerthella sp. BIOML-A1. The sequence goes on from NZ_WWRZ01000002.1 coordinate 257,922, forward strand.
CGATCACCCACTCGCTCGGGCGCTTCCTGGCCATCGCGGCCATCGTCGCGCTGGGCACGGGCTTCTACGCCGGTCTGCGCATGACCGCGCCCGATATGAAGCTGGCGGCCGACGAGTACTTCGACGGCACGTCGCTCATGGACATCCGCGTGCTTTCGACCCTCGGCCTCACCGACGACGACATCGCGGCGCTGCGCCATGTCGAGGGCGTCGAGGCCGTGATGCCCGCGCGCGAGACTGACGTCATGGCCTCCATCGACGGCGAACAGTACGCCACGCGCGTGCATTCGCTGCCCGATGCGGCGCGCACGAGCGACACCTCCGACGGCGTGCATGCGCGTTCCGACGACCCCGACTATCTGAACCGTCCCCTCCTCGTCCGGGGTTCGTGGCCGCAGAAGACGGGGGAGTGCGTGCTGTCGGCCAACCTCGTGGAGAACGACGCCATCGCCGTCGGCGACACGCTGACCATCACCGAGGGCGTGCAGGACGTGGACCAGACCCTCGTCACGCGCACGTACACGGTGACGGGCTTTGTGAACGCTCCGTACTACGCAACGTCTTCGAGCATGGGCGAGACCACGCTGGGTTCGGGCTCCATCCAACAGTATATGTACGTGCCCGAGAGCGACTTCTCGGCCGATCTTCCCTATACCGAGGCGTACCTCACGGTGCGCGGGGCGGCGAACGAACGCGCGTCGAGCGACGCCTACCAGCGGCTCGTAGACGAAGTGGCGGATCGCATCAAGGCGCTTGCGCCCGAGCGCGAGCAGGCGCGTGTCGACCAGCTGAAGTCCGATGCGCAGAAGGAGCTCGACGAGAAGCGTGCCGACTACGAGCGCGAGAGGGCCGACGCGCAGTCGCAACTGGACGATGCGAAGCGCCAGCTCGACGATGCCGCCGCGACGATCGCCGCAAGCGAGCAGGAGCTGGCCGACGGCCAGGCGGCCTACGACAGCGGCGCGTCCGAGCTGGCGAGCCGGCGCGCGAGCGCCGAGCAGCAGCTGGCCGATGCCGAACGGCAGATAGCCGAAGGGCAGGCGCAGCTCGACGCGCAGCGCCCGCAGTTGGACGATGCCGCAGGGCAGCTCCAAGCGGCCCGGGTTCAGTGGCAACAGGGCGCCGACGCCCTCGCGGCGGCGTGGGGCGATTGGCAGCGGCAATCCGACGAGCTTGACGCGGGCATAACTCGGGCGCAGGCCGGCGTCGCCGACGCAGCGGCCGGCGTCGACCGGATCCAGAAGGGCATCGACGCGCTGGAGGAGCAGATCAAGCAGCTCGATCCCGACAAGGACGCGCAGAAGATCGCCGAACTGCGCGCCGAGCAAGACGCCCTCAAAGCGCAACAGCAGGATCTCCGGGCGCAGATGGCTCTCGTCCAGGCCACCCTCGACGATCTCGTCAACGTGCAGAAGCCCAAGCTGGAGGCAGCGCGCGCCGAGCTCCAGGGCAAGCAGGACGCCCTGGACTCTTCCAAGGTCGAGCTCGAACAGCAGCAGGCCGCCTATGAAGGGGGGAGGGCTCAGTTCGACGCGAGCGCCCGGAAGCTTGATCAGGCGCGCGCCGATCTCGCCTCATCGCGCTCGCAAGCCGACGCGCAGATCGCCGCGGCTCAGCAGCAGCTCGACGACGCCGCCGCTCGGCTGCAGGACGGCCGCGCCCAGCTCGAACAAGGTCGCGCCGACTACGACAGCGGCCTCGCCGAATACGAGCAGAAGAAATCGGACGCCGATGCGCAGCTGGCGGACGCCGAGCGTCGCCTCGACGACGCCCAGAAGCAGATCGACGATCTGGAGCGCCCCGAATGGCTGGTCATGGACCGCACGGCGAACTACGGTGCAGCCAGCTTCGAGGCGGACGCCGACCGCGTGGACAGCATCGCCGCGGTGTTCCCGTTCATCTTCTTCCTCGTGGCGGCTCTCGTGGCCCTCACCACCATGACGCGCATGGTGGAGGAGGAGCGTGCCCTCATCGGCACGTTCAAGGCGCTTGGCTACCGTCGCACGCGCATCGCCTCCAAATACCTCGCATACGCAGCCGCGGCCAGTGGGATCGGCAGCATTCTGGGCATCCTCGCGCTGTCCCAAGTGCTGCCCGCCGTCATCATGAAGGCCTACGGCATCATATACTTCGTGCCCGAGCTGCCGCTGCCGCTGCCCGTCGATCCTGGGTTCGCCGGGCTTGCAGCCGGGCTCGGCGTCGGCGTCACGCTGTTCGCCACCTGGGCCGCCGTCGCCGCCACCTTGCGCGAGCGCCCGGCGCAGCTCATGCTGCCGCGCGCTCCGAAGGCGGGCAAGCGCATAGTACTCGAACGCATCGGTCCGCTGTGGCGGCATCTCTCGTTCTCGTGGAAAGTGACGTTCCGCAACCTGTTCCGCTACAAGAAGCGCTTCGTCATGACGGTCATCGGCATCGCGGGCTGCACGGCGCTCTTGCTGACGGGTCTCGGGTTGTCCAACGCCATCAACGATATAATCGACAAGCAGTTCGGCGAGATCACGAAGTACAACGCCGTCGTTACGCTGGCGGACGACCTGTCAAGCGAAGAGCAGCGGCGTATCGACGACCTGCTCGACGACGGCTCGCTCGCCACCGCGCATACGCTGGTCATGCGGCAGAACATGCTGGCCGGCGGGCCGGACGAGCAAGACAAGCGCATGGAGCTGGTCGTGCCCGAGGATCCGGCATCGTTCGACCGCTTCGTGGCCTTGAACACCCGCGTCGGCCATCATCCGGTGAAGCTGGACGACGACGGCCTCGTGCTCACCGAGAAGCTGGCGGCGGAGTTGGGCGTGCGCGCAGGCGATGCCGTCACGCTGACCGAGCAGGATGCCATCGGCAACGCGACCGGCACGTCCTACGAGGCCACGGTCACGGGCATCGTCGAGAACTACGTGTACCATTACGCCTATATGGGTCCTGCCCTCTACGAGCAGCTTATGGGTAAGGCTCCCGACTACCGCACCGTGCTGGCCGTCACCACGTCCGACTCCGACTTGCGCGTGCAGTTCTCGAACGACCTTCTGGCCGCAGGAGGCGTGAAGACCGTGGCGTACAACGACGAGACCATCGACGCGTACCGCGACATGATGTCGAGCGTGAACATGATCGTCGTGGTGCTGGTCACCGCGGCGGCGGCGCTCGCGTTCATCGTGCTGTACAACCTCACGAACATCAACATCACCGAGCGCATGCGCGAGATCGCCACCCTCAAGGTGCTCGGCTTCACGCCGCGCGAGATGAACGCTTACATCTTCCGCGAGATATTCCTCTTGGCGGCCATCGGCTGCGCGGTCGGTCTCGTGCTGGGCGTGTGGATGGAAGGCTTCGTCGTGGTCACGGCCGAGGTGGACCAGATCATGTTCGGCCGTGCCATACACCCGACCAGCTTCCTGCTGGCGTTTCTGCTGACCATGCTGTTCACCGTGCTCGTGATGCTGGCCATGCGCGGCAAGTTGCGCCGCATCGACATGGTGGAAAGCCTCAAGTCGAACGAGTAATGCGCTACAATGAGCGTTTGACGATCGAAACAGAAGGGGACTCTTCATGAAGGTAACCGAAAAGAAGCTCGACGACGGACGCATCCTGCTGGAGGCCGTAGCCTCCACCGCCGAGGTCAGCCATGCCCTCACGGCGGCTCAGTACAGGTTCGCCCAGCAGATGGGCGTGCAGCCCACGCCGGGCATGTCCGTGGAGCAGGCCGTCGAGAAGCAGCTGGGCATCAAGGACCTCGACGCCATCGTGCAGCAGCAGGCCGTGGAGTACCTCGTGCCGTTCGCCATCGACAAGCGCAACATCACGCCGGCGTTCCCAGCTCTTCCGAAGGCCGCCGGTCCGCTCAAACGCGGCCAGACCTTCTCGTTCGAGGTTCGCGTCACGCCGAAGCCCGACTACGAGCTGAAGTCCTACGAGCCCGTGTCCATCACCGTGCCGCCTTTCGAGATCGAGCAGGCCGAGGTCGAGGAGCAGATCGCGCAGATCGCCGAGAGCTACGCGGAGTTCGTGTCGGACGAGCCGCACCCGGTGGCGAAAGGCGACGGCTTCCTGCTGGCGCTCGAAGCCTTCCAGAACGGCGAGAAGATGGACAACCTGTCCACCGAAGGCCGCACGTACCTCACCGGCATGGGCCTCATGCCCGAGGACTTCGAGAAGCATCTCATCGGCATGAACGTGGGCGAAACGAAGTCGTTCTCCTTCGACCTGCCCGGCATGAACGCCGACGACAAGGGCGACACCGTCGACTGCACCGTCACCGTCAAGGAGATGCAGAAAAAGGTCGTCCCCGCCATCGATGACGAATGGGTGGCCAAGAACCTGCCCATGTACCGCGATGCGGCCGCTCTGCGCGGCGGCATAACCGATCGCCTGACGGCCGACCGTCGCGCCCAGTACGAGGCGTACAAGCTGCAGGTTGCGGCATCCGAGCTGGCCAAGCGTTTCGAGGGCCGCATTCAGGACGAGGTGTACGAGGCCATGCAGCAGACGCTCGTGTCCAACCTGCGCGGCCAGCTGCAGCAGCAGGGCATCCCCTTCGAGCAGTTCGTGCAAAGCCAGGGCGGCGAGCAGCAGTTCGGCATGATCATGATGATGCAGACCCGCGAGATGCTCGTGCAGGGCTACGCGCTGGATGCGCTGTTCCGTCACGAGAAGATGACCCTCACCGACGAGGACATCGACGCCGCCTGCCGTTCGATGAACCCGCAGAACCCGGACGCCGTGAAGCGCGAGATGCAGGAGAACGGCCGCGGCTTCGCTCTGCGCGAGGCCGCCGAGCGCATGAAGGCGAACCAGTGGCTGCTCGATCATGCCATCGTGAACGTGGAGCAGCCGGCGGAGCAGCAGTAATCCGTTCCGGTCGGCTTCATGCTGCAGGAAACTGCCCCTGTTGGCCATCCTTCGTAATCGTTTGCGAGCGACAAGGCTTTGTCCTTGTCGCTCGCGTTTTTCGTCGCTCTCTCAGCGGTCTGGAATGCTCTGCGGATTGTGCGCAGGTTGTGTCTAAAAAATCGATTCTTGAATACAAAGCGTTTTCTGCGTATAATTCTCGGTTGCGTCTGGACTTAGATGGATACACCCGGACGCGTGGCAACCGGAGTCGCACGTGCCCAGCCTCCCTGCGGCACATCGGCGGCAATCGGAGCCACGAAGAGACGAAGGATTCTCGGTGTACGGAGAGGCGTGCGAGCGAGAATCCGCAGAAAGGAAAGCAATGGGAGTCAAACAGTACAAGCCGACCAGCCCCGGCCGACGCTTCCAAACGGTCTCGGACTTCGCCGAGATCACGACGTCGACGCCGGAGAAGTCGCTGCTTGCGCCGCTGTCCAACAAGGCAGGACGCAACAACAACGGCCGCATCACCACCCGCCATCAGGGCGGCGGTAACAAGCGCCGTTACCGCATCATCGACTTCAAGCGCAACAAGGACGGCGTCCCCGCGAAGGTCGCGACCATCGAGTACGACCCGAACCGCAGCGCCCGCATCGCCCTGTTGCACTACGTCGACGGCGAGAAGCGCTACATCCTTCATCCGAAGGGCCTCCGCGTGGGCGATACCGTCATGAGCGGTGTCGAGGCCGACATCAAGCCGGGCAACGCCCTGCCGTTGGCCAACATCCCCGTCGGTACGCTCATCCACGCCGTGGAGCTGCAGCCGGGCAAGGGCGCCGCTATCGCCCGTTCCGCCGGCACCAGCATCCAGCTCATGGGCAAGGAGGGCGACTACGCCATCCTGCGCATGCCTTCCTCCGAAATGCGCCGCGTGCTCATCACGTGCCGCGCGACGGTGGGCGAGGTCGGTAACGCTGAGCACTCCAACATCAAGATCGGCAAGGCCGGTCGCAACCGTTGGAAGGGCATCCGTCCCAGCGTTCGCGGTACCGTCATGAACCCGGTCGACCACCCGCACGGCGGCGGCGAGGGCAAGAACAAGTCCGCTGGTCGTCACCCGGTCACCCCGTGGGGCGTTCCCACGAAGGGCCATCGCACCCGCAATCCCAAGAAGGCTTCGAGCCGCTTGATCATCCGCCGTCGCAAGAAGTAGCGCAAAGCGTTAAGGAGTAATAGTGAGTAGAAGTTTGAAGAAGGGTCCTTTCGTTGAACCGCGCCTTCTTGATCGTATCGAGAAGATGAATGCGGCGGGCGAGAAGAACGTCGTGAAGACCTGGTCGCGCTCGAGCACCATCTTCCCGGAAATGGTGGGTCACACCATCGCCGTGCACGATGGCCGCAAGCACGTGCCGGTATACGTTACGGAATCCATGGTCGGCCACAAGCTGGGCGAATTCGCCCCGACCCGCACCTTTAAGGGTCATTCCGCCGACAAGGGCAAGAAGAGATAAGAAGGGGTGAAAACAATGGAAGCTAAAGCAATTGCACGCTATGTCCGCGTTTCGCCCCGTAAGGCGCGTATCGTCATCGATCTGATTCGTGGCAAGTCCGTGCCCGCCGCTCGCGAGATCCTGCAGTTCTCCGACCGCGCCATCGCCGAGGTTGTCGCCAAGACGCTGAACTCCGCTGTGGCCAACGCCGAGAACCAGCACCACGTGCGCCCGGAAACGCTCATCGTGAAGGCCGCCTTCGCCGACGAAGGCCCCACGCTCAAGCGCATCCGTCCGCGCGCCAAGGGCTCCGCTTCGCGCATCCGCAAGCGCACGAGCCACATCACCATCATCGTTGCACCGCGAGAGGAGGCATAAGCCGCATGGGTCAGAAAGTAAGCCCCACCGGGTTCCGTCTCGGCATCACCGAGGAATGGCGTAGCCGCTGGTACGCCGACAAGGATTACGCCAAGAACCTGGCAAACGACTTGGCCATCAGGAAGTTTTTGGACAAGCAGCTCGCCCGTGCCGCCGTCTCCAAGATCGAGATCGAGCGCGCCGGCGACAAGATCAAGATCATCGTGACCACCGCCCGTCCGGGCGTCGTCATCGGCAAGAAGGGCGCTGAGATCGACTCGCTGCGCAAGAAGCTCGAGAAGGTCGCCAACGGTCCGGTGTCCATCGAGGTCGTCGAGGTCAAGCGCCCCGAGCTCGATGCTGCGCTCATCGCGCAGTCCGTTGCCGAGCAGCTCGAGGGACGCGTTGCGTTCCGCCGTGCGATGCGCAAGGCCGTCCAGTCCGCCCGCAAGAGCGGCGCCAAGGGCATCCGCATCCAGTGCTCCGGCCGTCTCGGCGGTGCCGAGATGAGCCGTCGCGAGTGGTATCGCGAAGGTCGCGTGCCGCTGCACACGCTGCGTGCCAAGATCGACTACGGTTTCGCCACGGCTGCTACGACGATGGGCTCCATCGGCGTGCAGGTGTGGGTGTACCACGGCGAAGTGCTCCCCGGCCAGAAGGCTCCCCAGCCGGCGCTCGAGGGCAGCTCTCGCCCCAGCCGTCCCCGTCGCAACGATCGTAACGATAGGAGGGCAAAGTAATGCTCGTACCTAAGCGCGTGAAGCACCGCAAGGTGCAGCGTGGTTCCATGAAGGGCAAGGCCAAAGGCGGCACCCGGTTGAACCACGGCGAATACGGCATCCAGGCGCTCGAAGCCGCTTGGATCACCAACCGCCAGATCGAGGCAGCCCGTATCGCCATGACCCGCTACATGAAGCGTGGCGGCAAGGTGTGGATCACGATCTTCCCGGACAAGCCCATCACGAAGAAGCCTGCCGAGACTCGCATGGGTTCCGGTAAGGGCAACCCCGAGGCATGGGTCGCGGTCGTCAAGCCCGGCCGCATCATGTTCGAGATCGGTGGCGTCGACGAGGCCGTCGCCAAAGAAGCGCTCCGCCTCGCCATCAACAAGTTGCCCATCAAGTGCAAGATTGTTTCTCGTGAAACGGAAGGGCAGGAATAAATGAAAGCAGCAGAGATCCGTGAGCTGTCTGCCGACGATTTGCAGGCGAAACTCAAGGAAGCGCGCGCGGAGCTTTTCAACCTGCGCTTCCAGATGGCTACGAGCCAGCTTGACAACACCGCCCGCGTGAAGCAGGTCAAAAAGGACATCGCGCGTATTCAGACCGAGATGCGCGCCCGCGAGCTGAGCGCATAGCCCGTCGGCTAGGAAGGTTGGATACACATGAGCGAAGAACGTAACTCCCGCAAGGTCCGTCAGGGCGTCGTGGTAAGCGCCGTCAACGACAAGACCTGCGTCGTGCAAGTCAAGGAGCGCAAGCCGCACCCCGTGTACGGCAAGATGATGACGACGACGAAGAAGTTCCATGCCCATGACGAGAACAATGAAGCCGGCCTCGGCGACACCGTTCAGATCATGGAAACGCGTCCGCTGTCGAAGATGAAGCGCTGGCGCCTCGTGAAGATCGTCGAGAAGGCCCAGTAGTCTTGCGCGCTCGTCGCGAAAGACTATCGAGATGAAAGTTAGGTTGAAGCAATGATTCAGATGCAAACCATGCTCGCAGTGGCCGATAACTCCGGCGCTCGCAAGGTGCAGTGCATCAAGGTCCTGGGCGGCTCCAAGCGCCGTTATGCGGGACTGGGCGATGTCATCATCTGCAGCGTTAAAGAAGCCGCGCCGAACACCAACGTGAAGAAGGGCGACGTCGTCCGCTGCGTGGTCGTTCGCGTGAAGAAGGAAGTTCGTCGTGCCGACGGCAGCTACATCAAGTTCGATCAGAACGCAGCCGTTCTGATCGACACGAACGGCGCCCCGCGCGGCACGCGCATCTTCGGGCCCGTCGCCCGCGAGCTGCGCGACAAGAAGTACATGAAGATCGTGTCCCTGGCACCTGAAACGCTCTAAGGAGGTGTGCGCAAATGAACAGCATGAACATCAAAAAGGGCGATAAGGTGAAGGTCCTGGCCGGCAAGGACAAGGGCAAAGAGGGCACGATCCTGCATTCGCTGCCGCAGAAGCAGCGCGTCGTCGTGGAGAAGGTCAACATCGTCAAGAAGGCTCTTCGCCCCACGCAGCAGAACCCGCAGGGCGGTATCTCTTCGGTGGAGGCTCCCATCCACGTGTCGAACGTGATGCTGGTGTGCCCGAGCTGCAAGCAGCCCACGCGCGTCAGCAACAAGCGCGACGAGAACGGCAAGAAGGTCCGCGTCTGCAAGAAGTGCGGCAAGGACATCGACTAGCACATGAAGGCGGCGCGGCGCTTCGGCGGCGCGCCCCTTTGAGCAATGACCCCCTCCGGCCAGGCCGGTTGGGGACGCAGGGTCGGAAATCCTGCGTTTAATTCATCGAAAGGATACAGGAAAACATGACTGCTCCTCGCTTGAAGGAAAAGTACACCAACGAGATCGTGGCCAAGCTCGAGAAGGATCTCGCCCTCGACAACGTGAACAAGGTTCCGCGCCTTGAGAAGATCGTCGTGAACATGGGCGTGGGCGCCGCCGCTGCCGACCACAAGCTGCTGGACGCCGCCATGGGCGACCTGCGCATCATCACGGGCCAGCAGCCCTGCGTGACGCGCGCCAAGAAGTCCATCGCCGGTTTCCACGTGCGCGAAGGCCAGCCCATCGGCTGCAAGGTCACGCTGCGCGGCGACCGCATGTGGGAGTTCCTCGACCGCCTGCTGGCCACGGCGCTTCCCCGCGTGCGCGACTTCCGCGGCATTTCGCCGACCAGCTTCGACGGCCGCGGCAACTACACCATGGGCGTCACCGAGCAGCTTATCTTCTCGGAGATCGATTACGACAAGATCGATCGCACGCGCGGCATGGACATCACGTTCGTGACGACGGCTCCGGACGACGACAGCGCCTTCGCGCTGCTCGACGCGCTGGGCTTCCCGTTCAAGGACAAGGAATAACCCGCGTTGTCCCACCCAAGGCTGCCCCAAGGCAACCTGCGCTGAAACGTGCACTCGAGCCCGTCCGGACGATCGGACGGGCTGGATATAAGAAAGAAGGATTTGCATGGCTAAGAAATCGATGGTCGCCAAGGCCAAGCGCGAGCCGAAGTTCTCGACGCGTCAGCACAACCGCTGCACGCGCTGCGGACGTCCCCGCGCCTACTACCGCAAGTTCGGCCTGTGCCGCGTCTGCTTGCGCGAGTTGGCCAACAAAGGCGAACTGCCCGGCGTGACCAAAGCTTCGTGGTAAGCCACACGACGATTACGCTCGGGTGTGCCACGGTTCAGGCGGAGGCGTTACGGGCGCCGACGAACCGAATCGACAGGCTCATCACGGACCAAAGGAGAAAATCACTATGACCATGACCGACCCCATTGCAGATATGCTTACGCGCGTGCGTAACGCTAACTCTGCCGGCAAGCCGACGGTGTCCATGCCGTCCAGCAAGAAACTTGTCGAGATAGCCCGCATCATGCAGGAAGAGGGCTATGTTCAGGGCTACGACGTCATCGAGGGCGAGCCGCGCGCTACGCTCGAGATCACGTTGAAGTACGGTGACAAGAAGGCCAAGACGATCCGCGGCATCAAGCGCATCTCGAAGCCCGGCCTGCGCATCTACGCGGGCAAGGACGAGCTGCCCCGCGTGCTCGGTGGCCTCGGCACGGCTATCGTTTCGACGAGCAACGGCGTTATGACCGATCGCGATGCCCGTAAAAAGGGCGTTGGCGGCGAAGTCATCGCCTACATCTGGTAGGAAAGGGAGGGATAGATATGTCTCGTATTGGCAAGCTGCCCGTGACCGTTCCTGCCGGAGTCGATGTGACCATCGACGGCACGACGGTGACGGCGAAAGGGGCGAAGGGCGAACTGACCCGCACCTTCCCCGAGATCATGACCATCAAGCGGGAGGGCGACGACATCATCGTCGAGCGTCCGAACGACTCCCGCGAAGCGAAGGCCTACCACGGCCTCGTGCGCACGCTCATCGCCAACATGGTGGAGGGCGTGTCTGCCGGCTTCTCCAAGAAGCTGCAGCTCGTGGGCGTCGGCTACCGTGCCGCGCTCAAGGGCAAGGATCTTGAGATGCAGCTCGGCTTCTCCCATCCCGTGCTGGTGGAGGCTCCCGAGAACATCACGTTCGAGGTGCCCAGCCAGACCGAGATCATCGTGAGCGGTCCTTCCAAGGAGCAGGTCGGCCAGGTTGCCGCGAACATCCGCAAGTGGCGCAAGCCGGAGCCCTACAAGGGCAAGGGCATTCGCTATGAGGGCGAGCATGTCCGCCGCAAGGTCGGCAAGGCCGGCAAGGACTAGGCGCGAGCCGCGAACGACTGAGATCGAAGGGATTATCATGAACAAGCTTCAGAAAAAGCAGGCTGCGCTGGCTCGTCGCCATCGTCGCGTTCGCGGAAAGATCGCCGGTACGGCGGCTCGTCCCCGCGTGTGCGTCACGCGCAGCAACTCCAACATGTACGTGCAGGTGATCGACGACGTCGCCGGCAAGACGATCTGCGGCGTTTCCACGCTCGGCCCCGATTTCAAGGCTACGGGCAAGAGCGGCGCGACCGTCGAGGGCGCTGCCGCCCTGGGCGCGATCGTGGGCAAGAAGGCGCAGGAATCCGGTGTCACGGAAGTCGTGTTCGACCGTGGCGGCAACCTGTATCACGGGCGCATCAAGGCTTTGGCCGATGCCGCTCGCGAAGCAGGCTTGAAATTCTAGAAGGGGTTAAGGTCTATGGCTCGTAACAAACAAGACAACGCCGCGGTCCCCGAGCTTCAGGAGCGCGTCGTCTACATCAACCGCGTGTCGAAGGTTGTCAAGGGCGGCCGCCGCTTCGCGCTCACCGCGCTCGTGGTGGTCGGCGACGGCAACGGTCGCGTCGGCGTGGGCATGGGCAAGTCCCAGGAAGTGCCCATCGCCATCAAGAAGGGCGTCGAGGACGCGAAGAAGAACATGTTCAGCGTACCGCTGACGGCCGAGAAGACGCTGCCGCACGAGATCATCGGCGAGTACGGTGCCGGTCGCGTGCTCATCAAGCCGGCTACGCCCGGTACCGGCGTTATCGCCGGCGGCGCGGCTCGTGCGGTCATGGAGCTGGCGGGCGTCACCGACTGCTTCGCCAAGTCGCTCGGCACCGACAACGTGATGAACGTGGTCAAGGCCACCGCCGAGGGTCTCAAGAACATGGAGAGCCCCGAGCAGGTTTCCGAGCGTCGCGGCATGTCCGTCTCCAAGATCTACGGCTGGAAGGAGAAGAACTAATGGCTGACGCAAAGAAGACCCTGCGCATCACCCAGGTGAAAAGCTCCATCGGCTACAAGGACGACCAGGGCAAGACCCTGCGCGCGCTTGGCCTCGGCAAGATCAACCGCTCCGTGGAGCAGGTGGACAACGAGTCCGTCCGCGGCATGATCTTCAAGGTGAAGCACTTGGTCAAGGTCGAAGAGATCTAATCTTCGTGGTGCTTGGCAGGTAGGATATAATGATTCGTCGGCGTGCCGCAACGGCACGCCGATGGTCGATTTACGGAAGTTTGCTGGCGGCGAGCTGCCAGCGCCGGGAAGGGTCCCGGACAGCGAAAGAAGGAGAAACTAACATGGAACTCAAGGATCTCAAGCCGGCTGAAGGTTCGCGCAAGCCCCGCAAGCGCGTGGGTCGCGGTCCCGCGTCGGGCACGGGCAAGACGTCCGGTCGCGGTATGAACGGCCAGAAGTCGCGTGCTGGCGGCGGCAAGGGTGCAGGCTTCGAGGGCGGTCAGACGCCGCTCGCCCGTCGTCTGCCGAAGCTCCCGGGCTTCAAGAACATCAACCACGTGGAGTACCTGCCCGTCAACGTGAAGCGTCTCGAGGAGACCTTCGAGGCCGGCGACGTGGTGAACGGCGAAAGCCTCAAGGCCAAGGGCATCATCAAGCACGCCGACGCGCTCGTGAAGGTGCTGGGCGACGGCGAGATCACCAAGGCTCTCACCGTGCAGGTGGATAAGGTGTCTGCTTCCGCCAAGGCGAAGATCGAAGCAGCCGGAGGAAAGGTCGAAGAGCCTTGCTAAGCTCGATCATCGATGCATTCAAGGTACCGGAGCTGCGCAAGAAGATCTTGTTCACTCTGGCTATCCTCGCGCTGTATCGTTTCGGCGCGTACGTGCCGGTGCCCGGCATCCCGTTCAACGAGTTCGCGAACTCGTTCCAGGACTCGGGCGTGTCCATGACCATGCTCGACCTGTTCACGGGCGGTGCGTTGTCGAACTTCTCGGTGTTCTCGCTGGGCATCATGCCCTACATCACGGCATCGATCATCATGCAGCTGATGCAGGGCGTCATCCCCGCCATCGGGCGCTGGGCTAAGGAAGGCGAGACGGGTCGTCGCAAGATCACGCAGATCACGCGTTACCTGACGTTGGGTCTGGGTCTGATCAATGCCATCGGCTACCTGCTGCTGTTCAAGTCGCCGCAGTACGGCGTGGTGTTCTCCACGGAGGTGCCGGAGATCCTCACCGACATCCTCGTCGTGTTCACGCTCGTGGCGGGCACTGCGTTCATCATGTGGATGGGCGAGCTTATCACGCAGCGCGGCATCGGCAACGGCATGTCGCTCATCATCTTCGTGAGCATCGTGTCGCGCGTGCCGAGCGCCATCTTCTCGTCGATGAACCTCACGGCCGATACCACTATGGGCGTCGCGATTACGGTGGTCACCCTGCTTGTGGTGCTTGCCTGCATTCCCGCGATCATCTTCGTGGAGCGTGCGCAGCGTCGCATCCCGGTGAACTATGCCAAGCGCGTGCAGGGTCGCAAGATGATGGGCGGCCAGTCCACCTACATTCCCCTCAAGGTGAATGCGGCGGGCGTCATCCCGATCATCTTCGCGAGCTGCCTGATCTACTTCCCGGCGCAGCTGGCGGCCCTGTTCAACGTGGGCTGGCTGACGGCGGTGGCCGACGCCATCTCCACCGGCTGGGTCAACTGGATCCTCACCGTGCTGCTCATCGTGTTCTTCGCGTACTTCTACACCTCCATGGTGTTCAATCCGGAGGAGACGGCCGACAACCTGCGCAAGCAGGGCGGCTTCATCCCCGGTGTGCGTCCGGGCACGGCGACGGTGACCTATATCAAGAACGTGCTGCATCGCGTCACGCTGCCTGGCGGCATCTTCATCGCCGCCATCGCGGTGGTGCCGACGATCATCTTCTACTTCACCGGCAATACGCTCATCCAGGCGTTCGGCGGCACTTCGATCCTCATCATGATCGGCGTGGCCCTCGACACCATGAACAAGGTGGAAAGCCAGCTGAAGATGCATAACTACGAAGGTTTCTTCAAATAGGGAAGCGGTAAATGTAAAAGCCCTGATCAGATAACTGGTCAGGGCTTTTTTTATGCGCCAGGACCGCCGATTTGTACAATATTTGTACAAATCGGATCCACTGGCCTTGCGGCCAACGGAACAAGGCACCTCGGGGCTTCTCGCTGTCTTTACGAACGACCTGCGAGTTTATTATGCGCCCTTCGGGGCGCATTCGTTCGCTCTGCCTGTCTTTCTGTTGAAATGCGCGCGTACGGCGTAGGGCTTTGATACAATACGGCGCATCGATTGTATGTCGAAAGGATTGAACCATCATGAATATCGTGTTGTTAGGGGCGCCGGGTGCTGGTAAGGGTACGCAGGCGGCCAAGCTGGTTGAAGAGTTCGGCACGCCGCACATCTCCACGGGCGACATGCTGCGCGCTGCCGTAAAGGCCGGCACGCCGCTGGGGCAGAAGGCGAAGTCTTTCATGGACGCGGGCGACCTCGTGCCCGACGATGTCATCATCGGCTTGGTCACCGAGCGCCTGCAGGATCCGGACACCGAGAAGGGCTTCATCCTCGACGGCTTCCCGCGCACGTCCGCCCAGGCGGTCGCGCTCGACGCCGAGCTGTCCAAGCTGGGACGCCCGCTGGACGCGGCGCTGCTCGTGGACGTGGATCCCGAGGTCATCGTCAAGCGCCTCACCTCGCGTCGCATGTGCCGCGACTGCAACTACATCGGCACCGCCGCCGACGAGACCTGCCCCAAGTGCGGTGGCGAGATGTACCAGCGCGACGACGACAACGAGGCCACGGTGCGCAACCGCCTCGACGTGTACGAGAAGTCCACGGCTCCGCTGATCGACTACTATCGCGGCTGCGACCTGCTCGTCTCCATCGACGGCGATCGCGATCCGAACGTGGTGTACGCCGACGTGAAGCAGGCGCTTGGTCTGTAAAGCGCGTCCGCGCGCTTTTTGCACGCAATCTTGAAGGCGGACGGGGCTTGAGCTGCCTCGCCCGCCTTTTTTCATCTATAATTCCATACCAATATGCCGACCGTACGCCAGAACATAGCCTATGCCTACAACGGCTTCATGAGCAGGCACCGCTTGGCGGCGGTTCACCTGATCAAGAGCGCGCTTGCCATCGTACTGATCTCGCTTCTGCTCGAGACGTTCCTGTTCAACATCAACTACTTCACGTCGGCGAACTACAACACCATCTCGCTGAACGACAAGCTCACCTTGCAGGAGACCGTTGACGACCAGTACAAGGTGACCGCGGTGAACCACGTGCTGGAGTTCTCGAACCTCAACACCGAGGTGCACAACATCTGGCTGAACTTCGACTACCGGCAGCCTGCGCAGGATCTGACGGTGAAGATCCAGTTCACTGACGACGCGCACCATACGTACTTCGACTCCACGGAGTACACGGTAGGCGTGCCACCGGTGGGGGTGTCCACGTTCAGCGATCAGAGCGAGTACATCAACCTCAACACGACGGGCCTCGTGAAGAACCTGCGTATCGAGATCGCGGGCGACGACGTGAGCTATCCCATCAAGCTGAGCGACATCGTCCTCAACGCGCATCACCCGTTCGACTTCAACACGACGCGCTTCTTCGTCTGCATGGGCCTGCTGGCGTTGGCGTTCGCGTTCCGTCCGGGCTCGGCCATCTACCGCATCGGCATCGTCAGCGAGCCGCGCAAGTCGAAGGCCGCCATCGTCGCAACGGTGGCTATCGAGGTGTGTCTGCTGGGCTCGTTCCTGTTCCTGGGATCGAATCTCGTGGGCGTGGCCACGCAAAGCTACAACAGCGGCTCGTGGGACGGCAAGAGCCTGGTCAACGTATTCGAGGTGGGCGGTGACAACGCGCAGCAGTACGCGGAATTGGCGAAGGCCATGGCTCGCGGCCAGCTGTACCTGGAGGAGGAGCCGCCGCAGTGGCTGCAAGACTCCAACGACCCCTACGACAAGGGCGCGCGCGACGAGATGCAGAAGGAGACGGGAGAGCCCTATCTTTTCGACGTGGCGTATTATAACGGGCACTACTACGTGTACTTCGGCGTGGTGCCGGTCATATTGTTCTACCTGCCGTTCTACTTGCTGACGGGCGCGAATTTCCCCACGGCCATCGGCGTGCTGATCGCCGTCGTGGCGTTCGTGTTGGGATGCTCGGCGCTGTTGGACCGGTTCGCGCGCTACCACTTCAAACGGGTGAGCTTGGGGTTGTACCTGTTGCTGCAGATACCGCTGGTCATGTGCTGCGGCGTGCTGTACCTGCTGAAGTTCCCGACGTTCTACTCGCTGCCCATCGCACTGGGCCTGGCGTTCTCGGTGTGGGGCCTGTACTTCTGGATGAAGGGGCGCGCTTCGGCGGGACCCGAGAAGTGGTACCTTGCGGGATCGCTGTGCATGGCGCTGGTCGCGGGATGCCGCCCGCAGCTGCTGGTGCTGTCGTTGGTGGCGTTTCCGTTGTTCTGGCGCGCGTACATCACCAAGCGCCGGCTGCTCACCCCGCGTGGCGCACGCGAGTTCGCCTGCCTCATCGCGCCCTACCTCGTGGTGGCGGCCGGCCTGATGGCGTACAACCATGCGCGCTTCGGCTCGTTCACGGACTTCGGGGCGAACTACAACCTCACGGTGAACGACATGACGAAGCGCGGGTGGAACATCGGGCGTTTGGCCCCGGCGCTGTTCGCTTACTTCCTGCAACCGCCCAGCGCAACGGGCGTGTTCCCGTATTTGCAGCCGGCGCCGTTCGATACCACGTACATGGGGCAGACCATCAAGGAAGTCACCTTCGGCGGCATCTTCGCGTGCCTGCCGGTGCTGTGGGTGCTGCCGTTCGCGAAGCGCGTCCTGCAGCTGCGCATGAGCCAGCGCTCCACGCGCACCATCGCGGGCGTCATCGTCGTGCTGCTGCTGGGCGGCGTCATCGTGGCGCTGGCCGATGCGGAGATGGCCGGCATCCTGCAACGATACTTCGCCGACTTCAGCTTCATGTTCTTGGCCGCGGTGGTGCTGCTCGTGTTTATCGTGAACGAGAACCTGCAGCCCGGTTCGACCGTGCAGAACCTGCTCATGAAGGTGCTGCTCGTGCTGGTGGCCGTGTCGGTGCTGTACAGCGCGCTTCTGTGCTTCGTGCCCGAGACGGGCTGGTACTCCGACGTGTATCCGTGGGCGTACCGCGACATCATCGAAACCGCGCAGTTCTGGACATAGATCCGTATCCGTATCCGTATCCGCATCCGTTCGATCCGAGAGAAGAGAGGTTCCATGGAATTCATCATCGCCGAGAGCACCGAGGATATGAGCCGTCGCGCCGCCGACCGCATCGCGTCGTTCGTCGAGGCCGACCCGTCGTGCGTGCTGGGGCTGGCCACGGGCACGACGCCCATCGGCTTGTACGCGTGCCTCGTTGACGATTGCGCGCAGGGCAAGATCAGCTTCGCCGACGTGACCACGTTCAACCTGGACGAGTATCGCGGCCTCGATCCCGAGCACGATCAGAGCTACCGCTACTTCATGAAGAAGCACCTGTTCGATCATGTGGACATCGATCAGGCACGCACGCATGTGCCCGAGGGCTCGAACCCCGATGCCGAGGCCGTGTGCGCAGTCTACGAACAGGCCATCGAAGAGGCGGGCGGCATCGATTTGCAGCTGCTCGGCCTCGGCCCGAACGGGCACATCGGCTTCAACGAGCCCGAGGACACGTTCCCGAAGGCCACGCACTGCGTGGATCTCACCGAGAGCACCATCCAGGCGAACAGCCGCCTGTTCGACCGCGTTGAAGACGTGCCGCGCCAGGCGTACACCATGGGCATCGGCACCATCATGGCCGCGCGCAGCGTGCTCGTGGTGGTGGAGGGTTCCCACAAGGCCGAGATCGTGAAGAAGGCGTTCTTCGGCCCGGTCACGCCCGAAGTGCCGGCGTCCATCCTGCAGTTCCATCCCGATGCCACCGTCATCGTCGATCCGGCAGCGGGTGCGCTGTGCAAGTAAGGGGCGGCTCGGTTCTGACGGGCGCGGGATTCGCGTCCGCCGACATCGTCATCGAAGGCGAGCGCTTCGCGGTTGTCGACCCGCAGGGCACTGCGGCGACGGCGGCTGACGGTCAGGTGCTCGACGCGTCGGGATGCTACGTCGTTCCGGGCCTCATCGACCTGCATTTCCATGGATGCGTGGGGCACGACTTCTGCGACGGCACCGAAGAGGCCATCGACGCCATCGCGCGGCACGAGGCCTCGTGCGGCGTGACGGCCATCTGCCCGGCCACGATGACCTATCCCGAAGACGTGCTGGCTCCCATCATGGATGCCGCGGCCTCCTACGAGGCGAAGCGCGACGGGGCGGCGCTCGTGGGCATCAACATGGAGGGTCCCTACATCTCGCCCGGCAACATCGGCGCGCAGAACCCTGCCTACCTCCATCTGCCCGACGAGGCGATGTTCCGTCGCTTGCAGGAACGTTCGGGCAATCTCATCAAATTGGTCGACGTGGCGCCCGAGGTGGACGGCGCGCTCGATTTCATCCGCTCGGTGTCGTCCGACGTGCGCGTGTCCATCGCGCATACGCAGGCCGACTACGATACCGCGTGCGCGGCCATCGAAGCCGGCGCTCGGCAGATGACGCACCTGTGCAACGCCATGCCGCCGCTGCACCACCGCAAGCCCGGCCCCATCGGCGCGGCGTTCGACCATTCGGAGGTGATGCCCGAGCTTATCGCCGACGGGGTGCATATCCATCCGTCCATGGTGCGTCTCCTGTTCGCCGCTTTCGGAGCCGATAGGGTCATCCTTATCAGCGACTCGATGATGGCGACGGGCCTCGACGACGGCGAGTACTCGCTGGGCGGCCAGGATGTCACCGTGCGGGGCAACGTCGCCACGCTGCGCAGCGGCACTATCGCGGGCTCGGCCACCGACCTCATGGCGTGTGTGCGCGTCGCCGTACGCGACATGGGCATCCCGCTGGATGCAGCTGTTCGGGCCGCCAGCGCCAATCCTGCCCGCGCGTTGGGGCTGGAAGGGGAGCGCGGCAGCATCGAGGTCGGCAAGATCGCCGACGCCGTGGTGCTCGATGAGAACCTCCGCGTGCGCCACGTGATCCTGCGAGGCGAGCTGCTGGGGTAGCTTTCTGCGTTCATCGCGCCGGGCGAGGGCTCGGCAGCGGGGCGAAGGGTTCCGTGCGGAGGCGACCGACGCTCTCGGCCGCTCTGTGCAGAGCCCTTCGCCCTTTGCCGTTTTTCGGGGGAGGCGGCAGCCGGCGGCGCTACCGTTCGGTGACGCTTCATTCTCTTTGACGGCTTTCCGGTTTCTTCTTGGCATGCTCGTCCTATACTCTACTTTTTTCGTCGGATAAACGAGGAAGGGCGTTGCCTATGTCGATGGAGGTGCTGGTGCCCGTCGCAGGTATCTTGGCGGTGTTCGCTGCCATGCTCGTCGTGCTCAAGATCATGCGATCGAAGGGCCTAAGCTTCACGGCGAGGGTGTTCACCGCGCTCGGGCTGGGCGTCCTGCTAGGTTTGGGAATCCAGCTGTTGCTCGGCCGCGACGGGGATGCTGCCACGACGGCGCTCGACTGGATATCCATCGTGGGGCAGGGTTATATCGGCTTGTTGAAGATGCTCGTCATGCCGCTCGTGTTCGTGGCCATCGTCGGGGCGTTCACGCGCGCGGAGGTCACCGAGCACTTCGGGCGCATCGCCTTCGCGGTGTTGGCCGTGCTGCTGGGCACGGTGACCGTTGCGGCCGTGCTAGGCTGGGGTGCGACGGTTCTGACCGGGCTTGCGCATGCGGGCTTCCTCGATGCCGCGACCACCGATGCCGCCGAGCTTTCGTCGCTCGCCTCCCAGCAGAGCGAGGCTGCCAGCCTTACGCTGCCGCAGGAAATCCTCTCGTTCATCCCGACGAACCCCTTCGCCGACCTCGCTGGCGCCCGATCCACCTCCACCATCGCGGTCGTCATCTTCTCGGCCATCCTCGGCGTCGCATATATCGGGTTGCGCGATAAAGACGTTGACCAGGCAGACTTCTTCAAGAGCCTCATCGACAGCCTGTACGGCATCGTCATGCGGATAGTGGCCATGGTGCTAGGGCTCACCCCGTACGGTATCCTCGCGCTCATCGCGAAGGTGATGGCCGCGAGCGATTACCGCGCCATCCTCGGACTGGGAAAGTTCGTGCTCGTGTCTTACGGCGCGTTGCTGGCGGTGCTGTGCGTGCATTGTCTCATCTTGCTGGCGAACCGTGTGAATCCGGCGACCTACTTCAAGAAGGCGTTTCCCGTGCTCAGCTTCGCGTTCGTATCGCGTTCGAGCGCGGGCGCGCTGCCGCTCAACATCGAGACGCAGCATAAAGCCCTGGGCGTGGACAGCGCGTCGGCGAACCTCGCGGCAAGCTTCGGCATGTCTATCGGGCAGAACGGGTGCGCGGGCGTGTACCCGGCGATGCTGGCCACCATCGTGGCGCCTACCGTAGGCATCGACGTGCTGTCTCCTACGTTCTTCGTGCCGCTCATCGCCGTGGTGGCCATCAGCTCGTTCGGTGTGGCAGGAGTGGGCGGGGGAGCGACGTTCGCCTCGCTCATCGTGTTGGGGACGATGGGGCTTCCTATCGAGGTGGTGGCCGTCCTCGCATCCGTGGAGCCGCTCATCGACATGGGTCGCACCGCCCTCAACGTCAGCGACTCCATGGTGGCGGGCATTACAGCCTCGCATGTTGCGGGCGGCCTCGACCGCTCGGTTCTGGACGATCCGGAGGCGCGTGTCACCGCCGAGGCGCACGTGAGCTGACGGGCATGAAAAAAGCCCTGGAGGGGGATGATCCCCTCCAGGGCTTCGCGCATCGGATTCGGCGCGTCCTAGCCGATGGCGTCGGCGAACCAGGAAGTGATGGACTGCGGGTGGGTGATGGCCGTCCCCACCACGATGGCGAAGGCTCCCGCCTCCATGGCCGCCTGCGCATCGGCGAGCGTGTGGATGCGACCCTCGCAGAACACGGGCACGTCGCCCGCCGCGGCGACGGCCTCGCGCAGGAACTCGAGGTCGGGGCCGGCGGTTTTCTCGCGGCCGCCGGGCACGTAGCCCGCCAGGGTGGTGGACACGATGTCCGCACCGGCTTCGAGCGCCCGCTGCACGTCGTCCATGCAGGAGCAGTCGGCCATGATCAGCGTTTCACCGCGCAAAGCCTCCACGGTCTCCTCGAAGGTGCGACCGTCGAGGCGGGGGCGTGCCGTGGCATCGATGGCCACCACGTCGGAGCCGGCGGCGATGCAGGCGCGCGCGTGGCGCAGCGTCGGCGTGATGTAGACGCCGTCGTGCCCCTCTTTCCAAAGGCCGATGACGGGGATTTCCACCTGGCCTTTGATGGCGGCGATGTCGGCAAGGCCTTGGCAGCGGATAGCGGCTGCGCCGCCGCGTTCGGCGGACAGGGCAACCTGCGCCATGGTTTCGGGGTGGCGCATCGGCTCGCCCACGTAGGCCTGGCAGCTGACGATGAGCTTGCCTTGCAGGGAGGAAATCAGGGGATCGGTCATGATCGTCCTTTCAGGGTATCGAGCAGGTATTCGGCGGCTCCGATGAGCGGGGCTCGGCTGCCGAGCGCGGCATCGACGATGGGCAGGCCGTGCATCACGGAAGGCGCCTGTCGCTCGAAGCCTTCTTGCAGGGCGGCTCGCCAGGCTTTTCCGGCGTTGCATACCGAGCCTGAGAGCACGACAAGTTCCGGATCCAGCAGATCCGTCCAGGTTGCGATGGCTTCGCCGAGCACCGCGCCCGCCTCCAGAATGATGCGGCGTGCCAGCTCCTCGCCGTCTGCGGCGCGCCTGGCTATCTCGTCTCCCGCAAGGCGTTCGCCTCCTGCTGCGACGTAACGGGCTTCGATTCCGCTGCCGGCCGCGATGGATTCAAGCTCGCTGGCGGTGCCGCAGGCGCGCGGCGTGCCCAGCGCATCGGGGCAGGGCGTTCGCCCCAGCTCGCCTGCGAACCCGTGCGCGCCTAGCAGCACGCGGCCGTTCGCCACGATGCCGCCGCCGAGCCCGGTGCCCGCTGCGATAACGAAGCAGGTTTGAGCGCCGCGGGCAGCGCCCCAACGAGCTTCGCCGAGCGCATGAGCCTTCACGTCGTTGAGCACGGCCACGGGAAGGCCGAGCGACGCGCTCAGACGCTCGGCTACGGGCTGACCGGTCCAGCCGGGCATGAGCTCGTTGGCGAACGCGATGCCGCCCGTGCGCACGTCCACGAGCCCGGCCGTCCCCACGCCGATGCCGACAACGTCGTCTTCGGCATCGGCTACCACGTCGGCCACGAGCGAGGCCAGGGTGTCCAGCACGGCGCTGCCGCCGCGCTGGGCTTCCGTGGGAACGCTGCGCAGGGCGTCCACCGTCGGCGCCGCATCGGCGGCGGAATAGCGCACGAGCGCACCCGCCATCTTCGTGCCGCCCACGTCGAAGGCGGCAATCGTGCATGGATGTTCGACGCTCATGCGGCGCTCACGCTACTTGCAAGCCGGAGCGCCGGGCGAGACGGGGCACGCATCCCAGTGCGCCTGGCGGATCGGCGCGTCGGCGTCCATGAGTCCCGCGCGCTTCAGCACGGCGACGATCTGCTCCACGTCCTCGCCTTCGAGCGCGCACACGGGCTCGCGCATCTGGTTCGTGTTGAACACGCCCATCTGCCACAGCGCCGTCTTGAACGCGCCCACGCCCGCGCCGAAGCCCACGGTGGCCTTCACCTCGCGCGTGACGTACATGAGGCGTGCGAGGTGATTCTGGATCTCGCGCACGCGCTCCCAGTCGCCGGCTTGCGCGGCGCGCCACTGCTCCACGTAGCTTGCCGGATCGATGTTCGCCAGACCCGGAACCGAGCCGTCGGCACCGCCCAGGTAGGCGCCGTCCACGACCACCTCGTGGCCGGTCAGCACTTGCAGCGGGTGGCCGGCGTCCTCGTTCTGCAGGCACAGCCAGCGGAACGACACGTCGTCGCCCGAAGAGTCCTTCACGCCCTGCAGCACGCCGTCCTCGCCGAGGCGCACGAGCATCGTGGGATCGAGCTTCGTGTGCACGCAAGCGGGCAGGTCGTAGGCGAACAGCGGCAGGTCGGTGTGCTCGCGGATGGCGCGGAAGTGGCGTTCCACCTCTTTGGGACCGCCGAGGGCGTAGAAGGGGGCGGTTGCCACGAGGGCGTCCACGCCGTAGCCCGTCGCGCGCTTGGCCTGGTCGACCACGCGCATGGTTTCCATGTCGATGATGCCCGTGAGCACCGGTACGCGGCCGTGCACCATGGCGATGGCCTCTTGCAGAACGTGGTAGCGCTGCGCGTCGGTGAGGAAGGCAACCTCGCCCGAGGATCCCAGGAAGAACAGACCGTCGACGCCCGCGTCGATCATGCGGTTGATGGAGCGCTCGAGCGCCTCGAGGTCGAGCTGGCGCTTCTCGGTCAGCGGAATGACGACGGGGGGAATGACGCCGCGAAACGGTGAATCAGTCATAGGAGCAAGCCTCTCTCTGTTCGTCGGTAAACGGTAAAAGGGTAAACTCCCTCAGCGTAAGCGTCAACGCAAGAGGGCAGGTCGCCACATAAAAAGCGCCCCCGGTTCAACCGAGGGCGCAGGGGAAACGTCGTAAGCTTACTTGCCCAATTCGGGATGCAGAAGCGACGGAGCCGCTCCCAGAAGCAGCTTGGTGTAGGCGTCTTTCGGGTGCTCGAACACGTCCTTCGCCGCGCCGCGCTCCACGGCCTCTCCGGCGTTCATCACGATGATCTGGTCGGAAATGTAGCGCACCGTCTGGATGTCGTGGCTGATGAACACCATGGACAGGCCCAAGTCGCGCTTGAGATCCATCAGCAGGTTCAAAATCTGCGCGCGCACCGACACGTCGAGGGCGCTGGTGGGCTCGTCGGCAATGATGGCGTCGGGCTCAAGCGACAGGGCGCGCGCGATGGCCACGCGCTGGCGCTGGCCGCCGGACAGCTGGCCCGGCAGGGCATCCAGCACGGAGTTCGGCAGGCCCACCATCTCGATGAGGTCGAGCACGCGGCGCTCGCGGGACGTCTTGTCGCCCACCTTGTGCACCACGAGCGGATCCATCAGCTGGTCGTGCACGCTCATGCGCGCGTTCAGCGCCGTGGCCGGATCCTGGAACACCACCGAGATCACGCGGCCGATGAGACGGCGCTGCGCAGCCGAGCGCTTCGTCACGTCCTCGCCCTTGAAGAACACCTTGCCCGACGTGGGCTGTTGCAAACCGCACATCACGTTGGCCGTGGTGGACTTGCCGCAGCCGGATTCGCCCACGATGCCCAAGGTTTCGCCGGGCATGAGCTTGAGGGTGAGGCCGCGCACGGCCTGCACTTTGTTCGGATGCAGGATGGAGCCCGTGCGCGTTTTGAACGTCACGCGGATGTCGTCGAGGAAGATGATGGGGGTGGGTTCTCCCGCTCCCGTTGCGGGCTGGACGCCCGCGTTCACGCGTTCCTGCTCGCTCATATGATGGCACCTCCTGGGACGTACGGTTTGATGCCGAGGCGCTTGAGCTCGCTGTCGGGCAGCTCGGCGTAGTAGTGGTCGGAGTCGGACACGCGCTTGAGCACGGGGCGCAGCTGGGACACCTTGTCAGGATGGCTGGAGCGCGGCGTGAAGCGGTCGCCCTCGGGGAAGTCCTTCGGGCTGGGGACGCTGCCGGGCACCTGGTGCAGGCGCGTTCCGCCGGCTTCGATGGACAGCACCGAACCCAAGAGACCGCGGGTGTATTCGTGCACGGGATGGCACAGGATGTCGGACACCGGGCCCTGTTCGACCACCTGGCCGGCGTACATGACCGTGATGGAGTTGGCCACCTCGGCGACGAGCGCCAGGTCGTGGCTCACGAACACCATCGCGAAGCCCAGCTCCTTCTGCAGCTTGTTCAACAGGTCGATGACCTGCTTCTGCACGGTCACGTCGAGAGCCGTAGTGGGTTCGTCGGCGATGATGAGCTTCGGGTCGCGCGTCAGCGCCATGGCGATGAGCACGCGCTGGCGCTGGCCGCCGGACAGTTCGTGGGGGTAGGAGTCAAGCGTGCGCTTCGGATCGAGTCCTACCAGCTCCAGCAGCTCCTCGGCCGTGCGGGTTCCTCCGCGCTTCGTGAGCTGCTTCATTTGGGCTTTGATCAGCATGGACGGGTTCAACGAAGAGAGCGCGTCCTGGTAGATCATGGCGATTTCGCGACCGCGCAAGGCGTTCATCTGCTTCTGATCCATGTTCAGCAGGTTCTGGCCGTCGTAGAGGATCTCTCCGGACACCTTCGCCTTCGGATCCAGCAGCCCCATGATGGTAAGGGAGGTGATGGACTTGCCGCAGCCGGACTCGCCCACAAGACCCATGGTCTGGCGCGGGCGCACCACGAAGCTCACGTGGTCGACCACGTTCACGTCGCCGTGGCGCGGGAACTTGATGCACAGATCCTTCACTTCCAGAATAGGCGGCACGTCGGTGCGCGCCTCGAAGCGGTCGGTGCGCGTCTTCTCAATCGCCTGAAGCTCGCTGAGGCGCTGTTCGAGCATCTCCGCCTGGGCGGCGTATGCCAGCGTGGGGTCGGCCACGAGCTTGTCGGCCTCGCGGTTCGCGCGGACGGCGGCGTCATCGGCCTTGACCGGGGCCTTGGGCGCGGCGGCCATGGCATCGGTGATGCCCTCGGACAGGATGTTCAGGCACAGCACGGTGATCATGATGGCCAGACCCGGGAATAGCGCCTGCCACCAACGACCGGCAAGCACGCCGCCGCGGGCGTCGGACAGGATGTTGCCCCACGTGGGTGTGGGCTCGGGAATGCCGGCCGAGATGAACGACAGCGACGCCTCGAATACGATGGCGTCGGCAACCAGCACGATGGTGAACACCATGACCGGGGCGATGCAGTTGCGGATGACGTGCTTCACGAGGATCCAGGGGGCGCGGGCGCCGGAAACGACGACGGCGCGCACGTAATCCTGATTGTACTCGCTCACCACGTTGGCGCGCACGATGCGGGCGATCTGCGGGATGTACAAAAAGCCGATCGCGAAGATGAGCGAGGGCACCGAGTTGCCGAACACGAGCACGAACGTGGCGGCCAGCGCGATACCGGGGAAGGACATGATGACGTCCAGGATGCGCATGATGACCTCGGACACCCATTTGCGCGCCACGGCGGCGACGGCGCCGATGATGGAGCCGCACACGAGGGCGAAGGCGGTGGCGCCCAGGCCGATGATCAGCGAGTAGCGCGCGCCGTACATCATACGCGACAGCACGTCGCGGCCCTTGTCGTCGGTGCCGAACAGGAACTGGGCATCGGGGGCTTGGCGTGCCGTGAAGATCTCAAGCGGGTTGTGCGGCGCCAGGATGTTGGCGAACACGGCGATCATGACGATCAGGATGAGCACGACGAGCGAGATGCGTGATCCGATGCTCATGGCCTTCCACCGGCGGAAATGCACCTTGCCGGGATTGGCTTCCATCTTATCAGTGAGGTTTCCTCGAAGTTTGACCATGTTGCTACACCGTCCTGATTCGCGGATCGATCAGGATATAAAGCATATCCACGATGATGTTGATGATGATGAAGGTGATGGCCACGCACAGCACGACGCCCTGCACGAGCATCGTGTAGCTGGACTGGATGCCCGAGAGGATGGCCATGCCCATGCCCGGGAGGTTGAAGATGACCTCGATGACCACGGCGCCGCCGATGAGGTAGCCGATGCGCAGGCCGAGCACCGTCACGGGCGTGATCAGCGCGTTGCGCAGCACGTTGCGGGCCACCACGACGCGCTTCGGGATGCCGGCGCCCAGCGCGGTGCGCACGTAGTCCTTGTCCAACTCTTCCACCATGGACGTGCGGATGACGCGCGTCAGCTGGCCGGCCACGGGAACGCCCAGCGCGATGGCAGGCATGGCCATGCGGGCCAGCCAACCGCCCGGATCGGCCGTCAGCGAGGGCAGCGGGCCGGAGGCGGGCAGCACGTGCAGCATCGAGGAGAACAGCAAAATCATGAGCACCGCCAGCCAGAACGACGGCGTGGCGATGCAGGCGATGGAGAACACGCGGATGATCTGGTCGGGCCATCGATCCCGATACAAGGCCGAGATCACGCCGAGAATCACTGCGATGACCACGCCGATGATGAGGCCGAAGAACGTCAACTGCAACGTGACGGGCAGAGCTTCGCCGATGCGATCGGCCACCGAGGCGTTGTTCGCGCCGTAGGTGCCGAGGTCGCCTTGTACGAGGCCGACGATGAAGTTACCGTATTGCACGAGGATGGGATCGTTCAATCCGTGCTCCTCGCGATACTGCTCGGCTTGGGCTTCAGTGGCGTTCTCGCCAAGGACCGAATACGCTTGGTCGATAGGAGAGAGTGCCATGATGAAGAAGACGAGGATGGTGACACCGAAGATCATGATCGGCAACGCTATGAGGCGTCGTCCGATTAATCGTAGCAGGTTGCTCACCGTATCCCCCTTTCGCTTCGTGGGCTCGAAAGCCCGCTTGCACTGACAAACTGCTGCCTGCATCGCGCGCGCAGGCGCGGTAAGGCGTAGACAACCAATGGTATTTTATATGATTCGCACTGATTATGCGGAGAAATAAGAACGATCTTGCTTCGTGTCCGACGCCGTCGGTACGACCTCGCCGCTCGAGTTAGGACGGATTCCGTTCGCATACGAGAAACCAGCTGCTCCCGGTTCCGCGGGCATGCTCGCATCCGACGCATGCCTCGCCGGGACATAGCTCCCCGGAGCGAAACGTTTCGTCGAACAGGTCGGCGGGCAGCAGTCGTTCATCGGGTTCGGCACCTTCGATGCACGACGCGATCAAAGCGGACAGCTGGCGCATTCCCCGTGCGGTGGGGTGGGTGCCGTCGACGGCCTCGTAGTCTATGCCGAATGCCTCGAGGTCGGCCACGTTGCAGCCGTGCTCTCGCGCAGCAGCGCGAATGGCGTCGTTGTAGCTCTTGAACGGTGCGCCGCGCAGGTTCCATGCGAACGTGGGGCTCGGGCATCCGGCCACGCGTCCGGGGCAGAGCGTGCAGCACCATACCTCGGCTTGCGGGTAGGCTGCGCGCATCCGCTCCAGCAGCAGCCCGTAGGCGGCGCGGAAGCGGTCGATCGCGCCGGGCGCGGCGGCTGCCGGGGCGTGCGGTTCGATGGCGTCAAGATCGAGCGCGACGGGCACGGCGTTGCCGCGGCCGGCGGCTTGCGCCGTCGCGCCGCCCCAGCCGTAATCGTTGATGCCCATGAGCACGATGACGACATCGGGCTGCACGCCGTCTTCGGCCAGTGCGTCGATGCGTTCTTGGCTGTTTCCGGCAGGGAAGCCGGCGCCTTCCACGAGGCTTCCGGAGAACGAGCTGTTCGCCAGCAGCCGTCCGCCGAGGCGTTCGATAACTTGGGACCACCAGGTGTCGGCGCTCGACGTCACGCTGGTCTGCTCGCAGCGTTCGCCCTGGTAGTACACGGCGAATCCGTCGGGGTTGCATCCATCGAACGTGCTGATGGAATCGCCGAGAATGGAAAAGGATCTCATAGGGCCTCTTTCTCAAAAGCAAGGGCCCGCTCCTTGCGGAGCGAGCCCTGGGGGTTGCCTTGCTCTACGGGTTCACAGCGCGCGCTTACGCCTTCACGCTCGCACCGAGGAACACGAGGCCCGTCGTGGCGATGGGCTCGAAGCCGGTGATCTGCGTCTCCTGGTAGCCCGTGGCCAGCTCGCGGTGGAACAGCGGGTACAGCGGAACTTCCTCGGCCAGAAGGTCGAAGCACTTGTTCCACAGCTCCTGCTGCTCGTTGCCGGTGGCCTCGCGAGCCTGCTGCATGAGGGTCTGCAGCTCGTCGAACTTGCCGTCGCCGGCCTTCTTCCAGCAGCTGCGGCCCTGGGTCCACACGTTGTCGCCGTACCACCAGGACATCAGCAGGTCGGGGTCGTTGCCGAAGCAGGTCGGGTCGCCCGGGGTCAGCATGACGTCGTAGGGCAGCACGTCGGCCGACTCGGCCAGAGACGCCCAGTCGATCTTCGTCTCGTTGATGGTGCAGTTCACGCCGATGGCATCGAGGTCGTTCTTGATGCCGGCGGCCAGGTTCTTCACCCAGTTGTTGTTCGTCATCAGCTCGAAGCTCAGGTCGGTGACGCCGGCCTCGGAAAGCAAGCTCTTGGCCTTCTCGGGGTCGTAGGTGTACACCGTGGAAGCCTTGTGGTAGTTCTCGTGGCTCTCGGGCAGGAAGCTCGTCACCTTCGCGGCATGGCCGGCCATGGCGTTGGAGATCAGCTTGTCCACGTCCACGGCATAGTAGAACGCCTGGCGGACGCGCTTATCGTCGAACGGCTTCTTGAGCGTGTTGAACATGAAGAACGGCTGGTTGAAGCCCTGGATGTAGTCGACGGACGCGCCGGCGGCCATGAGCTGTTCGGCGTTGGCGTCGGGCACGTTCTCCATGACCTGGACCGTGGCCTCCTGCAGCGCGGTGGTGCGGGAGGTGTCGTCGAGCAGGATGTCCCAGTGCATCTTGTCGGCCGTAGCGGCGTACTTGCCGTTGTAGTTCGTGTTCGGCACGAACTCGATGGAGCCGCCGTCGTCGCCGTTGATGGTGTCGTACACCCACGGGCCGGAACCGATCGGCTTCGTCTTCAGATCATCCTCGGTCAGCGAGGCGGGGAACACCTTGACCACGCTCAGACGGCCCTTCAGCAGGCTGTCGAAGGGGTACTTCAGCGTGAAGGAGACGGTCTTGTCGTCCTTCGCAGACACCGTGTCGATGAATTCGAGGAAGGCGCCGTAGGTGGCGTCGGCCATGTTCTTCTCGAACGCGTTCACCACGTCGGCGGTGGTGACGTCCGTGCCGTCGGAGAACTTGGCACCGTCGCGCAGGGCAACCTCGTACTCGGTGTCGGAGACCTTCGTGGGCTCGCCGGCGGCAAGCGCGTTATAGGTCTTGTAGGTGTGCAGATCGAGGTCGTACAGGCCCTCGAACACATGCCACGTGGCGGCCAGCATCAGCGCGGAGCTGTTGCCGATCGGGTTGACGTTCGTGCTCGTGTAGGCCATGGCGCCGGTCAGCGTGCCGCCCTGGGCCGCTGCGCCGGCGTCGGTGCCGGCATCGGTCGACGGGGTGTCCGTCGTTTCGCCGCCGCCACCGCAGCCGGCCAGAGTCAGGCCTGCTGCAGCCGCCGCGACGGCGCTGCCCGCCAAGAACGTGCGGCGAGACAAAGTTGCTTTCAAAGGCTGTTCCATTGGTTTCCCTCCATTTCGGTATCGGGGCAGGAGGCCCCGAACGTACGTGCGTGCTTGCGCACGCGCACAACAGCAGTGCCCATTATCCGGGAAAACCCCCAGAAAATAAAGAACTTGTAAGATCAATGTTCTTATATTTGTTCAAATACGAGAATAATTCACCAGGGGAAATACGTGGTATCATGCGCCGCATGATACGAAAGAGCGATAAAAGTAACAGTTGGCTAACGGCGTTCCTCAGCCGCGAAAACCGACCGTTTCCCGCACTGGTTGTCCGTCTCTCGCGTCCAGCGTTGCCCGCGCCCGCCAAGTTGCTGGCGCCGCCCGCTTCGAACGAGGCCGTGCGCAAGTCCATGAAGGGTAACAAGCGCAGCAACACGAAGCCCGAGCTTCTGGTGCGCGAGCGCCTGCGCGCGGCTGGCCTGACGGGGTATCGGCTGCAGTGGAAGGTGCCGGGGCACCCGGACGTAGCGTGGCCGGGCAAGAAGGTGGCGCTGTTCGTCAACGGGTGCTTCTGGCACAGGTGCCCGCACTGCAAGCCCAGCATGCCGAAGAGCAACGTGGAGTACTGGGTGGTGAAGTTCGAGCGTAACGTCGAGCGCGACGAGCGCAGCCGCGCCGCGTTGGAGGAGCTAGGCTGGACCGTCCACGTGATCTGGGAATGCCAGCTCAAGAAGAAGACGATCGACGACACGTTCGCCGCGCTGCTCCCCGCTCTCGCCGAGGAGCTAGGAAAAGAACTCAAGGGCATCTAGCGAGAAGGCTGGCGCACGGTGGTCTGGCGCTCGAACGGTCCTGCTCGCGCAAACAGCTCGCTGGGTCGTTCGGCTCGTGCGGAACCGCGCCCAGACCGCCGCGCGCAAGCCTTCCGCCGCCTACCGACGGGGGCGACCGCGGCGTGCCGCCCATCGTATTCGTCGCGCCGCAACGCGATTTCGGGCTGGTATCATGAATGCCGTGTATTCTGTCAGGCGAAGCAAGCTGAGCAAGAGCAGAAGGTCGGGGCCCCGATGCGCCTTTGTCGGGTGAGCATCCCCTTCGAAGGAGAGGAATATGACGAGAGAATTCAAATCTATGGACGGCAACAACGCCGCCGCGTACGTCTCCTATGCGTTTACCGAGGTGGCGGGCATTTACCCGATCACTCCGTCGAGCCCCATGGCCGACCTGGTGGACCAGTGGTCCGCTGCCGGCAAGAAGAACATCTTCGGCACCACGGTGAAGGTGTGCGAGATGCAGTCCGAGGGCGGCGCCGCCGGCGCGGTGCACGGCTCGCTGGCCGCAGGCGCGCTGACCACCACCTACACGGCTTCCCAGGGTCTGCTCCTCATGATCCCCAACATGTACAAGATGGCCGCCGAGCAGCTGCCGTGCGTGTTCCACGTGAGCGCGCGCACGCTGGCCACCCAGGCGCTGTCCATCTTCGGCGACCACTCCGACGTCATGGCGTGCCGCCAGACGGGCTTCGCCATGCTGGCCGAGACCAACGTCCAGGAGGTCATGGACCTGTCGGCCGTGGCGCACCTGTCCGCCATCAAGGGCCGCATCCCCTTCATCAATTTCTTCGACGGATTCCGCACCTCCCACGAAGTGCAGAAGATCGCCGTGTGGGACTACGAGGACCTCGCCGACATGTGCGACATGGAGGCCGTGAGCGAATTCCGCGAGCATGCGCTGAACCCCGAGCGTCCGGCCATGCGCGGCAGCCATGAGAACGGCGACATCTTCTTCCAGCATCGCGAGGCGTGCAACGGCGTGTACGATGCGCTGCCCGCCATCGTCGAGGACTACATGCACCAGGTGAACGCCAAGCTGGGTACGAACTACGAGCTGTTCAACTACTACGGCGCGCCCGACGCCGACCGCGTGATCGTGGCCATGGGCTCGTTCTGCGACGTGGTCGAGGAGGTCGTGGACTATCTGAACGCCCAGGGCCAGAAGGTGGGCCTCGTGAAGGTGCGCCTGTATCGCCCGTTCGTGAGCGAGAAGTTCATGGCCGCGCTGCCCGCGACGGTGCAGAAGATCGCGGTCATGGACCGCACGAAGGAGCCGGGTGCGCTCGGCGAGCCCTTGTATATGGACGTCATCAACGCGCTCGCGCACGAGGGCCGCGCCGATCTCACGGTGGTAGGCGGCCGCTACGGCCTGGCGTCGAAGGACACCCCGCCGTCTTCGGTGTTCGCCATCTACCAGGAGCTGGAGAAGGACGCGCCGGCGCGCGAGTTCACCGTGGGCATCGTCGACGACGTGACGAACCTGTCGCTTCCCGAGGATCCGAACAGCCCGAACACCGCGGCCGAGGGCACCATCGAGTGCAAGTTCTGGGGCCTCGGTGGCGACGGCACGGTGGGCGCGAACAAGAACTCCATCAAGATCATCGGCGACCACACCGACAAGTACGTGCAGGCATACTTCCAATACGACTCGAAGAAGACCGGCGGCGTGACCATCAGCCACCTGCGCTTCGGCGACTCGCCTATCCGCAGCACCTACTATGTGAACAAGGCCGACTTCGTGGCTTGCCACAACCCCTCCTACGTCACCAAGGGCTTCCGCATGGTGAACGACGTGAAGCCGGGCGGTGCGTTCATGATCAACTGCCAGTGGACGCCCGAGGAGCTTGAGCACCACCTGAACGCCGAGGCGAAGCGCTACATCGCCAACAACGACATCAAGCTGTACACCATCAACGCCATCGACCTCGCCGCCGAGATCGGCATGGGCAAGCGTACGAACACCATCCTGCAGTCGGCGTTCTTCACGCTGGCCAACGTAATCCCGCAGGACGAGGCGCTGCAGTACATGAAGGACGCCGCCACGAAGTCCTATATGAAGAAGGGTCAGGACGTCGTCGACATGAACCATCGCGCCATCGATGCGGGCGCCACGGCGTTCGTGCAGGTGGAGGTGCCTGCAAGCTGGGCGAACGCTGTGGACGAGAACGAGGCTCCGACGCTCGAGGGTCGTGCCGAAGTGGTGAAGATGGTGCGCGAGATCATGGAGCCGGTCGGCCGTATGGACGGCGACCGTCTGCCGGTGTCGGCGTTCGTCGACCACGCCGACGGCCAGTTCGAGCAGGGCGCGGCCGCCTACGAGAAGCGCGGCGTGGCTGTGAGCGTGCCCGCGTGGGATGCCGCCACGTGCATCCAGTGCAACCAGTGCGCTTTCGCGTGCCCGCATGCCACCATCCGCCCGTTCGCCCTCACCGAGGAAGAGGCTGCTGCGGCTCCTGCCGCTACCGTCATGGTGCCCGCGAAGGGCAAGGCCGCTGCCGGCCTGCAGTACACGCTGGCCATCTCGCCGCTCGACTGCATGGGCTGCGGCGTGTGCGTGAACGTGTGCCCGTCCGACTCGCTGGCAATGGTGTCCACGGAAAGCCAGCTGGCGCAGCAGGACGTGTTCGACTACTGCGTGGACAACGTGTCCGACAAGCCCGCGCTCGAGGATGCCACGGTCAAGGGCAGCCAGTTCAAGCAGCCGCTGCTGGAGTTCTCCGGCGCCTGCGCCGGTTGCGCCGAGACGGCGTACGCCAAGCTGGTCACCCAGCTGTTCGGCGATCGCATGTACGTCGCGAACGCCACGGGTTGCTCGTCCATCTGGGGCGGTCCGGCCGCTACGTCGCCGTATACGGTGAACGCCGAGGGTCGCGGGCCTGCGTGGTCGAACTCCCTGTTCGAGGACAATGCCGAGCACGGCCTGGGCATGTTGCTGGGTCACGAGGCGGTGCGTGACCGCCTGGTCGGCAAGTTGGAAGCCATGGCAGCTAACGACAAGACGCCGGCTGAGACCAAGGATCTTATCGCGGCGTACCTCGACACCATGGCCGATGGCGAGGCGAACGCCAAGGCCGTCGAGGCGCTCGTTCCCGCGCTCGAGGCTGCTGCCGAGAACGGTTGCCCGGAGGCGCCCGAGATCCTGCAGAACAAAGAGTACCTGAACAAGAAGTCCGTCTGGATCTTCGGCGGCGACGGCTGGGCCTACGACATCGGTTACGGCGGCCTCGACCACGTGCTGGCATCCGGCGAGGACGTGAACGTGTTCGTGTTCGACACCGAGGTGTACTCCAACACCGGCGGTCAGGCTTCGAAGGCAACCAACATCGGCCAGGTCGCCCAGTTCGCGGCCGCGGGCAAGGACGTCAAGAAGAAGAGCCTCACCGAGATCGCGATGGCGTACGGCTACGTGTACGTGGCGCAGGTTGCCATGGGCGCCAAGCCGGCCCAGACCATCAAGGCCATCGCCGAGGCCGAGGCCTATCCCGGACCGTCGCTGATCATCGGCTACTCGCCGTGCGAGATGCACTCCATCAAGGGCGGCATGGCGAACTGCCAGGACGAGATGAAGAAGGCCGTCGATTGCGGCTACTGGAACCTGTTCCGCTTCAACCCGGCCGCCGAGCCCGGCAAGAAGTTCACGCTGGACTCCAAGGAGCCCGCAGGCGGCTACCAGGAGTTCCTCATGAACGAAGCGCGTTATAGCCGTCTGACCCGCGAGTTCCCTGAGCGCGCCAGCGAGCTGTTCGAGCGCAACGAGAAGGCGGCCATGGACCGCTACGAGCACCTGCTCAAGCTCAAGGACGTCTACGCCGAAGCGTAAGCCGTTTTCAAGGAACACGATGAACGAAAGCCCCCGACGCGAACGAGCGTCGGGGGCTTTTTGCGTCCGAGAGTTGTTCTTCGTTGATGTTGTACGAAAATGGTTGTACAATTGAGCACACGAAAGGAGTCGGCATGGACGATTCTATGGTTACGGCACGCATGCTGGATGAAAAGAAGCGCAAAGGCGCTCGCATCCTTGCGCGAGAGGGTCTCAGCGCTTCTCAAGCGATCAACCTCATGTACGACAAAATGATCGAGGAGGGGGAGGCGGGTTTCCTTCGAGCCGATTCGAGCCGTATCGGCGATGAGGCGAAGTGGGCCGCTGCTTCTCGTTTCGTCGATTCTCTATCCTCGAAGCGTGCTTCTCGTTTCGACGACATGACCAAAGCAGAGGTGAGGGTGGAGCGCCTTCGTTCGAGGGGCATGATGTGATATGGCTCGCATGAAGCTCTTGCTGGACACTAATGTCGTTATCGATTTTCTGCATGAGCGCGAGCCTTATTACGATAAGGTTCGCTTGCTCATGACGGCGGGCCGTGTGGGGGAATTCAGTCTCTGGATCACCTCGTCGCAGGTGACCGATCTTATCTACATCCTATCGGAGGGCGGGAAGCGCTCGCTGTTGTCGCATGTGCTTGAGCAGCTGCGAGGGATGCGGACGTTCGTGAACGTGCATGCCGTCAGCGATCGGGAGGTCGATCGGATGCTGGCAGCCTCGTGGAAGGATCCGGAAGATTCGCTTATCTTTGAATCGGCATTGGAGATGCGCGCCGATGCCATCGTCACGCGCAATCAGAAAGATTTCGAGTCGTCGGTGATCAAAGTGGTGGACTGCGACGAATTCTTCGTCTGGATGCGCAAGGACTTCGGATTGGACTACGAAGAGGTGGTCATCTAGCGAGATGCGTGATCGGACGCATATGAGTGAAACGTGGTCGGTTTCCCCTTCGGGGTGAAGCCAATTGCGATTCGTGCCCAGTGCGTCTATCCGCACCGCGATGCGCAGAGCTTCGGGCCGTCATGCGAACGGGCGGGTTTCAGCCGCCCATTGCGCAAGACGGGCGGGTGCTCATGCGCTACCATGGGGGCACCCGATTTCAGAAGGAGCCGACGCACGCCATGGATGAAGCACGCGAGCCCACCCCTCATGCCCTGACGCGATTCTCCGACGAGGTGCGCGGCTGGTTCCTCGATGCCTTTCCCGGACCCACGCCGTTGCAGGAGCGTGCCTGGGACGTTATCGAGGGCGGCGAGAACGCGCTGGTCATCGCACCCACCGGCTCGGGCAAGACGCTCGCGGCGTTCCTGTTCGCCATCGACGAGCTTATGCGCGAGAAGGCGGCGACGGCGGATTTGCCGAAGAAGGAGCGTCCCGGCAAGGGCGTGCGCGTGCTGTACATCTCGCCGCTGAAGGCGCTCGGGGCGGACGTGGAGCGCAACTTGCAGGCGCCGCTCGCCGGCATCGCGGCTCGCATGGCGGCCGCAGGCGGCGCGATGCCCGAAGTGCGCACGGGCATGCGCACGGGCGACACCACGCCCGATCAGCGCCGTAGCCTGCAGCGCAACCCGCCCGACATCCTCATCACCACGCCCGAGTCGCTGTACCTCATGCTCACGTCGCAGGCGCGCGAGACGCTGCGCACCGTGGAAACCGTCATCGTCGACGAAGTGCACGCGTTGGCGGGAAGCAAGCGCGGCGCGCACCTGGCTTTGAGCCTCGAGCGCCTCGACGACCTGCTGGACGAGCCGGCGCAGCGCATCGGGCTGTCGGCCACCGTGCGTCCGCGCGACGAGATCGCGCGCTTCCTGGGCGGGCCTCATCCCGTGCGCGTCGTCGCCTCCGAGGGGCGGCCCGACATGGACGTGCGCGTGCGCGTGCCCGTGCGCGACATGACCGCCGTGCCGACGTTCGGGGGAAGCGATCTGACGGGGGGCGGCGCGGGAAAGCGCGGGGGAGGGCCGCGCCGTGCGCCTGCGGAGGAAGCGTGGAAGTCCGATCGCGCCCTGCACGCCGCCATGGCGAAGTCCTCGCTCCCGGCGAGCACGACGAGTCCCGACAGCCGTCTCGGCTCGTCTTCCATCTGGCCCTACATCGAAGCCTCCATCCTCGACGAGGTGCTGGCGCACCGCACCACCATCGTGTTCGTCAACTCGCGCGGCCTGTGCGAGAAGCTCACGGCGCGGCTGAACGACCTGTACGCGAAGCGGATGGGCATCGCGCGCGGCGTCGATATGGACGCGCCAGCCGCGCCCATCCGCTCGGATCTCGGCTCCACGACGGAGTTGTCCACGGGCGCGCCCGCCATCATCGCGAAGGCGCATCACGGATCGGTGTCGAAGGAGAAGCGCCTGCAGGTGGAGCGCGAGCTGAAAGCGGGCGAGCTGCCGTGCGTGGTGGCCACCTCGTCGCTGGAGCTGGGCATCGACATGGGATCCATCGACCTCGTGCTGCAGGTGGCGGCCCCGCCGTCGGTGGCCAGCGCCCTGCAGCGCATCGGGCGCGCGAACCACCAGGTGGGCGGCCGCTCGACGGGGTCCATCTTCCCGCGCACCCGCACCGAGATCATCGACGCGGCCGTGGCGGCCGAAGGCATGTACGAGGGCCGCATCGAGCAGACGGCGCTCGTGGAGAACGCGCTCGACGTGCTGGCGCAGCAGACGGTGGCCGCCGTTGCCATGGACGAGCTCGCGGCGGACGACTGGTACAACACCGTGCGCCGCGCGGCGCCCTACGCCGAGCTGCCGCGCCGTGCGTTCGATGCGGTGCTGGACATGCTGGCGGGCCGGTTCGCCACGTCCGACCTGGCAGAATTCTCGCCGCGCATCGTATGGGATCGCGAGAACGGCCGGTTGAAGGCGCGTCCCGGCTCGCAGCGCCAGGCCGTCATGTCGGCGGGCACCATCCCCGACCGCGGCATGTTCTCGGTGGTGCTTCCCGAAGGTGGGGGCAACGAGGGCCGGCGGCGCGTGGGCGAGCTCGACGAGGAGATGGTGTACGAATCGCGCGTGGGCGACATCATCACGCTCGGCACCAGCTCATGGCGCATACATGAGATCACGCGCGACCGCGTGATCGTGGAGCCTGCGCCCGGGAGATCCGCCCGGCTGCCGTTCTGGCATGGCGAAGGGGCAGGGCGGCCCGCCGAGACGGGGCGCATGCGCGGCGCGTTCCTGCGCGCGATCGCCGGCGGCATCGAAGGAAACGACGCGGAGACGGACGACGGCGCCTTCGGCGTCGCCGTCGCCGTGCGCGAGCGCTTGGCCGCGGACGGCCTCGACGACGATGCGCAGCGCAACCTCGTGGAGCTCGTCCGCGCGCAGCGCGCGGCTACGGGGACGATCCCCGACGACAAGACGCTCGTGGTGGAACGCTGCGAGGACGAGCAGGGCGACTGGCGCGTGCTGCTGCATTCGCCGTACGGCCGCCGCGTGCACGAGCCCTGGGCGATGGCGGTGTCCGACCGCATCATGGCGATCTACGGCTACGATGCGCAGGCTATGGCGGCCGACGACGGCATCGTCCTGCGCATCCCCATGACCGAGGCACGCCTCCCCGGCGTCGAGCTGTTCGCGTTCGACCCCGACGAGCTCGACCGCATCGTGCGCGATCGCGTGGGCTCCACGTCGCTGTTCTCGGCGCGGTTCCGCGAATGCGCCGCGCGCGCCCTGCTGATGTCGCCCATCGCGCCGGGCAAGCGCGCCCCGCTGTGGCAGCAGCGCCTCAAGGCCGGCCAGCTGCTGGAAGCTGCGCGGCGCGAGCGCGAGTTCCCCATCCTGGTGGAAACGGCGCGCGAGTGCTTGCAGGACGTGTACGACATGAGGGCGCTGCACGAGCTGATGGAGCAGGTGCAGGCGGGATCGGTGCGCTTGGTGGAGGCGCAGACGTCGGTGCCGTCGCCGTTCGCGGCGCCGCTTCTGTTCGGGTACGTGGGCGAGCACCTCTACGCGGGCGATCTGCCGCACGCCGAGCAGCGCGCGTCGCTGCTGTCGCTCGACCCCACGCTGTTGGGCGAGCTGCTGGGCTCGACCGACTTGGGCGACGTTCTGGACGCGGACGTGATCGCCGGCGTGGAGGCCGGCTTGCAGCGTCTTGCTCCCGATCGGCGCATGCGCGGCATCGAGGGCGCGGCCGACTTGCTGCGCGTGCTGGGGCCGCTGTCCGTCGAGGAGGCGGCGCGGCGGCTCGAGCCGACGCTTGACGCCGAGGCGGGGGGCGCGACTGCGGACGAAGAGGATGCGCGCGCGGCGCTCGAGGAGCTTTATGCGGCGCATCGCGCGTTCCCGGTCGCCATCGGCGGCGTCGAGCTCTGGGCGGCGACGGACGATGCCCAGCGCCTCCGCGACGGGCTGGGATCGACGATCCCGCCATGGGCGAGTGCGGGGGTGGACGCGAGGCTCCAAGAGGGGGAGGGCGCGCTCCATCCCCTGGACGAACTGCTCGCACGCTACGCGCGCACGCACGGCCCCTTCTCCGTCGAGGCCGCGGCGGCGCGCTTCGGCATCGGGGTCGCCGTCGCCCGGGACGGCCTCGCCCGCCTCGCCTCGGCAGGGCGCCTCATGCAGGGCCGCTTCGGGGAAGACGGGGACGGGCGGGCGCGCGCCTGGGTCGAGACGGGTGTGTTCCGGCGTCTGCGCTCGCTGTCGTTGGCGGAAGCGCGCCGCGCCGTGCAGGCGGTGAGCCCGAGCGCGTTCGCACGCTTCCTGATCGACCTGCAAGGAGCAGGGCCGCTGGGCGAGGAGCGATTCGAGGGCATCGACGGACTCGCCCAGGTGATCGCCCAGTTCGAAGGCGTGTTCCTGCCGGCTTCGGCCTGGGAGGCGCACGTGTTCCCCAGCCGCGTGCGCGACTATCGTCCCGGCATGCTCGACGAGCTGCTGGCTTCGGGCGACGTGGTGTGGGCGGGCGCTCGCCGCGAAGGCGACGAGGGCGATGGACGTGAGCGAGCGTTGCGACCTGGCAGCTCCCGCGAGCGCGAAGCCGCAGGCCTCGTCGCGTTCTATCCCACCGATTCGCCGTTCGCGCCCGTACGGCCCGATCTGGCCGATGCGCCGTCCGACGGGCCGAAGCTGGAAGGCTCGGCGGCGCCGTCAGTCGAGGCGGCCGTGGTGGAGGCGCTCGGGTTCGGGGGCGGCTTATTCTTCCGCCAGATCGTCGATGCGGTGCGCCGACGGCTTGCGCCCGAGTTCGTCGACGAGGCGGTCGTAGCCTCCACCATGCGCGAGCTCATGTGGGACGGGCGCGCGACGAACGACACGTACGCGCCGGTGCGCGCCTCGCTCGAAGGCGCGGGCGCTGCTGCGGGCAAGCCGCGCAGCGCGCCGCGTCGACGCGTGAGCAGCCGCCGGTCCGCCATGCGCACCGTCGATTCTCCGACGATGCGGGGCATAGCGTCCGCGCAGGCCGCGGTGGGCGCGGCTCTGACGGGGCGGTGGTCGCTCATCATGCCGTCGCCGGAGAACGACACGGTGCGCGCCATCGCGCTGGTGGAATCGATCCTCGATCGCTACGGCGTGCTGTCTCGCGACGTGGTGCAGCTGTCGGGCGTGCCCGGTGGGCTGGGCGCGTTGCTTCCCGTGCTGCGGCAGATGGAGGACGTGGGGGATGTGCTGCGCGGCGCGTTCGTGCAGGGCCTCGGCCCCGCGCAGTTCGCCGCGCGCGAGACCATCGACGTGCTGCGCACCTACGAGGCGGGCGACGGCGAGGCCGATCCACGCGAGCCCGTCGTGCTCGCCGCCGACGATCCCGCGTGCCTGTACGGCGCCGGCCTGCCTTGGCCGCCGGTCGCGCGCGCCGATGCCGAGGGCGCCGAAGAGCATGAAGCCCGTCCGACGCGTCGCGCGGGCAGCCTCGTCGTCGTGCTGGGCGGCGTGCCGGCGCTCTACGCTGCGGCGGGGTTGCGCTCGCTGCTGTCGTTCACGGACGACGGCGACGCGCTCGCCCGGGCGGCGCGGGCCCTCGTGGCGCACGAGAAGCGCTCCCTCAGGCGCGCGGGAGCCGAAGGCGCCCGCAAGAAGGTGGTCGTGGAAACGCTCAACGGCCGATCGATCCTGGATTCCCCGCTTGCCGAAGTCCTGCAAGATGCGGGGTTGGTGCGCCTTCCCGACGGCATGCGCCTCTACGTCTCGCCGTTCTGACGGTTCCGACGGCTCCGGCGGCCTACGGACTGCGCCAACCTGTGCGCCTTACATGCCCCGAACAAGAAAAGGAGCCGCCCGAGGGCGGCTCCTTCCGAACGATCGCAAGCCGGGCGTGCAGTCTAGCCCAGCAGCTTCTCCACGTAGGCCAGCTTCACGCAGACGGTGAACACGTCCATAGCCTCGTCCAACTCCTCCAGCGGCGGCAGGGTGGGGGCGATGCGGATATTGCTGTCGTTCGGATCCTGCTTGTACGGGTACGTGGCGCCT
Organism: Eggerthella sp. BIOML-A1; assembly: GCF_009875595.1. Taxonomy (NCBI): domain Bacteria; kingdom Bacillati; phylum Actinomycetota; class Coriobacteriia; order Eggerthellales; family Eggerthellaceae; genus Eggerthella; species Eggerthella sp. BIOML-A1. The sequence goes on from NZ_WWRZ01000002.1 coordinate 299,255, forward strand.
GCGCCCGTCATCGTGACGCCTGCTTCCTTCGCCAGGGTCACGACGCGCTTGGCACAGCCTTGCGGTGCGTCGAACGACACGAAGTAGCCGCCGCGCGGGTTCGACCACGAGCAGCCGCCCACCTCGTCGAGTCCCTCCTGCAGCTTGGCGTTCACCAGCTCGAACTTCGGGCGCAGGATGGCGGCGTGCTTGGCCATGTGCGCCGCCAGGCCTTCGGCGTCGCGCAGGAAGCGCACGTGGCGCAGCTGGTTCAGCTTGTCGTGGCCGATGGTCTGCACGCCCACGCGTTTCTTGATCTCGGCGATGTTGGCCGGGCTCGCCGCCAAGGCGGAGATGCCCGCGCCGGGGAACGTCACCTTCGAGGTGGAGGCGAACTTGAAGCAGCGGTCCTCGGTTCCCGCTTCGCGACAGGCGGCGGCGATGTCGAGCAGCTGATCCTGCTCGGCCGCGTCGTCGAACAGATGGTGCACGCAGTACGCGTTGTCCCAGAAGATGCGGAAGTCGTCGGCGGCGCACTCCATGGCGGCCAGGCGGCGCACCGTCTCGTCGGAATACGTCGTGCCGCCGGGGTTCGAGTACTTCGGCACGCACCAGATGCCCTTCACGGAGGCGTCGGAGGCGGCGATGCGCTCGACCTCGTCCATGTCGGGCCCTTCGTCGGTCATCGGCACGGGGATCATCTCGATGCCGAACTCCTCGGTCACGCCGAAGTGGCGGTCGTAGCCGGGAGCGGGGCAGATCCACTTCACCGTGTCCAGCTTGCCCCACGGCTCAGAGCCCAGCGTGCCGAACATCCAGCAGCGCGCCACGGTGTCGTACATGATGTTGAGGCTGGCGTTGCCGAACACGATGACGTTGTCCGGCTCGTCGTCCAGCATGCAGGCCATGAACTCCTTGGCCTCGGGAAGGCCGAATCCCACGCCGTAGTTGCGGCAGTCGGTGCCGTCGGCGGCCACGCAGTCCTCCATCGTGGTCACGGTTTCCAGCAGCGGCATGCTGAGGTCGAGCTGCGCCTTGGCGGGCTTGCCGCGCGCCATGTTCAGCGCCAGACCGCGCGCCTTGATCTCGCCGTACTCGCGCTCCAGCTCCTCCTTGAGCGCTGCCAGCTGAACGTTATCCATCTCCGCGTACGTGGGCATCGTGCTTCCTTCCATTGTGAGTCGTGCGTACGATCCCCAGTATAAGGTTAAGGGGAAAGGCCGTCGATAGCGTTTTCGCCGAACGACGGTCCGGTGTCCCGCGTGCAACGGCTCCGCCGCCCTCCGCTGCGCCGGAAGCTCCGCGCGCTACGATGCGGGCATCCGACGAAAGGAGGCCCTCATGCCCATACCCGACCCGCGCGCCAACGAGAAGAAGGAAACCTACATCTCGCGCTGCATGGAGCACATCACCCGCTACGAGAAGGACAAGTTCCCCGATCAAGACCAGCGCGCCGCCATCTGCTACTCCACTTGGGATCGCTGGCAGAAGGACCACGGCCACCCCGAGAAAGCCGAAAAGTAGGCTTCGTTCCAAGTCCCTTCATCCTGCATGAGGCGGGGCGGCGGGGGCGATGACCTGCCTCCGCCGCAATTAGTCGCGCTTCGACCCGCGCCGTTGTCGTATAATTCCCTCATTTCGCATAGAGAAGAGGGGAGGAGACACCTGTGGTTTCCAACGATTTTTGGGTCGTATTCGCGATGCTCCTGTATTTCGTCGCGGTGCTCACCATCGGGTTCGTGTACGCGAAGCGCTCGAACTCGTCGACGGCCGAGTACTTCCTCGGCGGCCGCGGGGTGGGGCCGTGGCTCACGGCGCTGTCGGCGGAGGCGTCCGACATGTCGGGCTGGTTGCTCATGGGCCTGCCGGGCGTGGCCTACTTCACCGGTGCGTCCGACGCCATGTGGACCGCCATCGGCCTTGCCATCGGCACGTATCTCAACTGGAAGTTCGTGGCGAAGCGTTTGCGGAAGTATTCCGTGGTGGCGGGCGATTCCATCACGCTGCCGGAATTCTACAGCAAGCGCTTCCATGACCGTAAGAACATCGTGTCCACGGTGGCCGCGCTCATCATCATGGTGTTCTTCTGCGTGTACGTGGGCAGCTGTTTCGTCACGTGCGGAAAGCTGTTCGCCACGCTGTTCGGCCTCGACTACGCCACGATGATGGTGCTCGGCGCCATCATCGTGTTTTTGTACACGCTGGTCGGCGGCTACCTTTCGGTGGTCACCACCGACTTCGTGCAGGGCGTGCTCATGTTCTTCGCGCTGGCCACCGTGTTCGTGGGCTCGGTCGCCTGGGCGGGCGGCGTCGACAACACCGTCGCGTTCCTGCAGAACATCCCCGGCTTCCTCAGCGGCACCCAGATAGCGGTGCCCCTCGTGGACGACGCGGGCCGGCAGCTCGTGGAGAACGGGACGCCCCTGTTCGGCGACGCGGCCGAGTACCCGCTCATCACCATCGCCTCGATGCTGGCGTGGGGCCTCGGCTACTTCGGTATGCCGCAGGTGCTCGTGCGATTCATGGGCATCCGCTCGGCTGACGAGGTGAAGAAGTCGCGCGTGATCGCGGTCGTATGGTGCGTCGTGTCGCTGGCCTGCGGCATCTGCATCGGCTTGGTGGGCCGCGTCATCATTCCCGTCGACTTCGCCACGCAGGCTCAGGCCGAAAACGTGTTCATCGTGCTGTCCCAGATGATCTTGCCGCCGTTCATGTGCGGCGTAGTGGTGTCGGGCATCTTCGCGGCGTCGATGAGCTCCTCGTCCTCGTACCTGCTGATCGCCGGCTCCTCGGTGGCTGAGAACATCTTCCGCGGGGTCGTCAAGAAAGACGCCACCGACCGCCAGGTCATGATCGTGGCGCGCCTCACGCTCATCGCGGTGTTCATGTTCGGCATCATCGTGGCGTACGACGAGAACTCTTCTATCTTCGGGGTGGTGTCCTACGCTTGGGCGGGCCTCGGCGCCTCGTTCGGCCCGCTCACCCTGTGCGCCTTGTATTGGCGCCGCGCCAACATGCAGGGTGCGCTGGCCGGCATGATCACTGGTACGGTCACGGTGCTCGTCTGGCACAACTTCATCAAGCCTCTCGGCGGCGTGTTCGGCATCTACGAGCTGCTCCCCGCGTTCGTCCTGTCGTTCGCCGCCATCATCATCGTGTCGCTGCTCACGCCCGCCCCGTCGGAGGCGGTCGCGAACGAGTTCGACCATTACATGGACGAAGGGGGAGCCGCCGTCGAAAAGGTCGTGCAGTAGTCGGATCGTTCACGGTTGCACAACATCTAGAGGAGGCCACCACAACACTTGGTGGCCTCCTCTTTTTCCCGTCATGCCTGATGGAGGGCTTGTTTGTGGTTTCGTGACGTGAAGGATACGGCTGCGGCACTTCGACATCGCCCCATGTGGCGGCTTTGAACTGGGCTTATGAAACGCGTTCACAACCTTTTTTGACCATCGGCGCGAACGTGGTATCATGCGTTCAGCTTTTGCCCATACATACTACGTGCTCAATCTAGGAGGATTTCATACATGAGCGAGCATACAATCGGACTGAGCAGGCGAACATTCCTGACCGGCGCGGCCGCGCTCGGCGCCCTTTCCGTTCTGGCTCCGACGACCGCGTTCGCAGAGACGGCTGCTGAGAAGCAGGCCGAGGCCGATGCGGTGCGCAACCAGCTGATCGGCTTGCAGGCCGATCTCGAGGCTGCCGAAATCAGCTATTACTCCGCCCTCGACGAGCGCGATGCCGCGCAGAAGGCGATGGAGGATCAGCAGGCCAAAATCGACGACGCTAACAGCCAGATCAGCGATCTGCAGGACAAGCTGGGCACGCGTGCCCGCAACATGTACCGCAACGGATCCACGAGCTTCGTCGATTTCGTCCTGGGTGCCGCCTCGTTCGAAGAGTTCACCCAGAATTGGGATCTTCTCAACAAGATGAACGAGAACGACGCCGATATGGTCGACCAGACGAAGACCTTGCGCGAAGAGCTGCAGGCTGCCAAGGACGAATTCGCTCGCCAAGAGCAAATCGCCTCGGCCAAGGCTGCGGAAGCCAAACAGATCCAAAGCGATGTCCAGGCCAAGGTCGACCAGGCTACCGAGCTGGTCAGCTCCCTCGATGCCGAAGCGCAGGAGCTCCTTCAGCAGGAGCAGGCTGCGGCGGCGGCCGCTGCGGCGGCGGAGGCTGCGGCCGAGGCCGAGCGTCAGCGCCAGGCGGAGCAGGCGGTGAATCCCGGCGGCGGCGGTGGCGGCGCTAGCGGCGGTTCAGGTTCCGGCTCCGGCGGCGGAAGCGGTTCGTCCGGCGGCGGCGGTGGTGGCGGTTCTGTAGTGTATCCGTCCCGTCCGGTCGGTTCCTACGACTCGGTCGTGGGCTACGCTATGAGCCGTATCGGCTGCCCCTACATCTGGGGTGCCGAAGGCCCCGACTCCTTTGACTGCTCCGGCTTGGTCACGTGGGCGTACCGCCAGGTGGGCATGTACCTGCCGCACCAGAGCGAGGCGCAGTACGCGGCAGCCGCGCGCGTCGTATCGGTTTCCGAGGCGCGTCCGGGCGACGTGCTGTGGCGCTACGGTCACGTCGGTATCGCGGTGAGTGCAGGCGGCTCGCACTACGTGCACGCTCCCACCTTCAACGCGTACGTGCGCGACACCGATCCGCTGTCGTGGGCGCAGTTCACGAACGCGCTGCAGTTCTAAGGCTTCATACGATCACTAAGGGAGGGCTTCGGCCCTCCCTTCTTCTATACCACGGTGCCAACCGTTGGTTCCGCGCGAAAGGAGATCGACCATGCGCATATTCGTCGGGCTCGACAACGGGCTGCTGCCCGATCGCTTCGGCAAGCACGCCCCCGAAGCGTACCAGCTGGACGGGCATCCCGTCCGCTCGTTTCCCATAGAAATCGCCGACGTGCCCGAAGGCGCGCGCACGCTTGCGCTCACGTTTCTCGACTACGACGCCGTCCCCGTGGGCGGCTTCTGCTGGATCCATTGGCTTGCGTGCGACATCGCGCCGGACACGACGCTCGTTCCCGAGAACGCCAGCGCCTCGGGCGAGCTGGCTTGCGTACAGGGCTCGAACAGCGATTGGTCGCCTCTGGCAGGCAGCCATACCGACCCGCGGATCATCCATCGTTACGCGGGCCCGTACCCGCCTGACAAGACGCACGACTACACGCTGACCGTGTACGCGCTCGATTGCGAGCTCGGTTTGTCCGAGGGCTACTTCCTCAACGAGTTCAGGCGCGCCGTTCGCGGGCATGTGTTGGACGAGGCTTCGCTCGAGCTGCCCAGCCGCGCATAGGGGAGGGCTCGTGGAAGCCGTTCGCATCGAGCATCCGCTCGAACCTATATATGCAGTCGATTCGCGCGTGCTCGTGCTGGGAACCATGCCTTCTCCGAAATCGCGCGAGATCGGATTCTACTACGGGCATCCGCAAAACCGGTTCTGGAAGGTGATGGGCGCGCTGTTCGACGAGCCCGAGCCGCTCGGCATCGAGGGACGCGCGGCGTTTCTCGATGCGCACGGCATCGCTCTTTGGGACGTTCTGTCGTCCTGCACCATCGTCGGAGCTTCGGATGCGAGCATCGTCGACCCCGTTGCGAACGATCTTTCGCGCATTGCCGAGGCGGCGCCGCTCGAAGCCGTGTTCACCACGGGCTCGAAGGCGACGGCGCTCTATCGCCGCTTCGGCGCGCCGCAACTTCCCGGCCTTGCGCACACGGGACTTCCTTCCACCAGTCCTGCGAACGCGCGCATGCGCCTCGACGATCTTGTGAAAGCGTATTTGCCGATTCGCGAAACTTTGGAACGCCGGGACGGCGGCGGGCGATGAGCTTCTGCGAGGTCGTCGCTCGATTCGCTGGGCGGAGAGGTCGAGAAAAGGAGGAATCGTGGAGACACGCCCGGGGGCGTGTAGACAGTTGACACGCCGATGTTCCTAGCGTATTATTCTCCTGCTCGCGCGTTCGGGTTCACCGAAAAGCGCGGCAGGCAGCTTGATAAATACACATGAATTAAGCAGCGAATTATGGGCGTGTGCCCGAGTGGCTAAAGGGGACGGGCTGTAAACCCGTTGGCTATGCCTACCTAGGTTCGAATCCTAGCGCGCCCACCATTTTTCGCCTGTGTAGCTCAGTCGGTAGAGCACTTCCTTGGTAAGGAAGAGGTCGTCGGTTCAAGTCCGATCGCAGGCTCCATTTTTTGCTACCTGGCGGTGTAGCTCAGTTGGTTAGAGCACACGGTTCATACCCGTGGCGTCACTGGTTCAAATCCAGTCACCGCTACCATTGTATTATTTCGCGTCCGCTTTGTCGGACGCGTCGTTATTTTGTTTTCGTTTCGCGAAAATATCCTATAAGGAGGATGAAACATGGCTAAGGAGAAGTTCGAGCGTTCCAAGCCGCATGTTAACATCGGTACCATCGGCCACGTCGACCACGGTAAGACGACCCTGACGGCCGCCATTTCCAAGACGCTGTCCGAGAACGACGGCTCGCACGGCTCCGCTCGTGCCGACTTCACGGCGTTCGAGAACATCGACAAGGCTCCCGAGGAGCGCGAGCGCGGTATCACGATCTCCATCGCTCACATCGAGTACGAGACGGATTCCCGCCACTACGCTCACGTCGACTGCCCCGGTCACGCTGACTACGTCAAGAACATGATCACGGGTGCTGCTCAGATGGACGGCGCCATCCTCGTTATCGCCGCCACCGACGGCCCGATGGCCCAGACCCGCGAGCACATCCTGCTCGCCCGTCAGGTCGGCGTGCCCTACATCGTGGTCTTCCTGAACAAGTGCGACATGGTCGACGACGAGGAGCTCCTCGAGCTCGTCGAGATGGAAGTTCGCGAGCTGCTCGACTCTTACGAGTTCCCGGGCGACGACACCCCGATCATCCGCGGCTCCGCTCTGAAGGCCCTCGAGGGCGACAAAGAGTGGCAGGAGAAGGTCTGGGAGCTCATGGACGCCGTCGACTCCTACATCCCGACGCCGGAGCGCATGGTCGACAAGCCGTTCCTGATGGCCGTCGAGGACACGATGACCATCACCGGCCGCGGCACCGTTGCCACCGGTCGTGTGGAGCGTGGTACGCTGCATGTCAACGACCCGCTGGAGATCGTCGGTATCAAGGAGACCCAGAACACGGTCTGCACCGGTATCGAGATGTTCCGCAAGCTGCTCGACGAGGCTCAGGCCGGCGACAACATCGGCTGCCTGCTCCGCGGTGTCAAGCGCGAGGAGATCGTTCGCGGCCAGGTTCTCTGCAAGCCCGGTAGCGTGACCCCGCACACCGAGTTCGAGGGTCAGGTCTACATCCTGACGAAGGAAGAGGGCGGCCGCCACACGCCGTTCTTCGACGGCTACCGTCCGCAGTTCTACTTCCGCACGACGGACGTGACGGGTGTTGCCCACCTTCCCGAGGGCACCGAGATGGTCATGCCGGGCGACAACGTGGAGATCAAGGGCGAGCTCATTCACCCGATCGCCATGGAAGAGGGCCTGCGCTTCGCTATCCGCGAGGGCGGCCGCACGGTCGGCTCCGGTCGCGTTACGAAGATCATCAAGTAACACCGTTTTAGCGTGATCCGACGGGGCCCGCTCCAAGCGGGCCCCGCTCATGAAAATTCATGTGTATGAGATCCAAGCTCGTTTCAGTTGAGGCATAAAGGAGAATTCATGCGTACGTTGGTCACTTTGGCGTGCACGGAGTGCAAGCGCCGTAACTACACGACCAAGAAGAACAAGCAGAACAATCCTGATCGTATCGAGTTGAAGAAGTACTGCAAGTGGTGCAAGTGCCACACGGTGCATAAAGAAACCCGATAGCGCGTCAGAGGTTTGCACGAGCATAGGCCAGTAGCTCCAATTGGTAGAGCGGCGGTCTCCAAAACCGCATGTTGGGGGTTCGAGTCCCTCCTGGCCTGCCAGCTCGAGTATATGAGCAGCTTGCATCAGGTTGCTTGGATGAGCAGCTTGTGATCAGGCTGCTTGTTTGGCGTTTACACGGATACGAATCCCCGGTTAAGGAATCAGATGGCGAAGAAATCAAAGACACAGCGAGCGAAGGCATCTGCCGCACGCGCAGCCCGCAAGGAGCAGGCGCTGAAGGAAGAGGCCGCTGCCAAGGCGAACAAGAACGCCGAGGCCGATGCTGCTGCGACCGAGGCGCCTAAGAAGCGGTTCTTCAAGAAGGCCGAGAAAAGCGACGCGGCCGTGGACGGCGGCAAGCAGGCGAAGGCCTCTGCGAAAGCCGTCGAGAAGAAGGTCGAGAAGGCTCCTGAGAAGAAGCCTGCAAAGAAGCGTCGTTTCGGGTTTCTCAAGGACGTTCGCTCGGAGCTCAAGCGCGTCACGTGGCCGACCAAGCAGGACGTCCTGCGCTGGAGCGTCGTCGTGGTAGTCGCGCTCGTGTTCTTCGGCGTGTACGTTGCCGTGCTCGACAACGTCGTCATCACGCCGCTGCTGATTGCAATTTCCGGTTTGGGGGTCTAAGCGCATGGCGAAGAAGTGGTACGTCCTGCACACGTATTCAGGATACGAGAACAAGGTCAAGAAGAACCTCGAGACGCGCATCGAAACGATGGGTCTCGAGAACAACGTCTTCGGCATCGAGATCCCGACTGAGATGGTCACCGAGATCAAAGAGGGCGGCCGTCGCGTCGAGAGCGAGAAGAAGGTGTTCCCGGGCTACGTGCTGGTTCGCATGGAGCTGGACGATCGCAGCTGGGCTGCGGTTCGCAACACCCCGGGCGTGACCGGCTTCGTGGGTGCCGACGGCAACCCTGCGCCGCTCACGCGCGACGAGTACAACAAGATCATGAAGCGCACGAGCCGCGAGGCTCCGAAGAAGACTTCGTCGAGCCTGGAAGTGGGGCAGTCGGTGAAGGTGGTCTCGGGTCCGCTCGCCGAGTTCGACGGCGTGGTGTCCGAGGTGTCGCCCGATGCCGGCAAGGTGAAGGTCATGGTCTCCATCTTCGGCCGCGAGACTCCGGTCGAGCTTTCGTTCGATCAGGTGGCCAAGATTTAAAGGTGCGAACACAAGCGGCGTCGCGTGCCCGCGTGGACCGGGGCTTCTCATTCGACCCATGCCGCTTTGTTGATAGATTTGTCTAGATGATTTTACTCAGCTGAAAGGAAGCTCTCATGGCTGAAAAGAAGCAAACCGGCTTTATCAAGCTGCAAATCCCCGCGGGTGCCGCCAACCCGGCTCCTCCGGTCGGCCCGGCCCTCGGCGCCCAGGGCGTCAACATCATGCAGTTCTGCCAGGCGTTCAACGCCCAGACGCAGGACCAGTCCGGCACCATCATCCCGGTCGAGATCACGGTGTACGAGGACAAGTCGTTCACCTTCGTGTGCAAGACCCCGCCGGCGGCCGTCCTCATCAAGGAGAAGCTGAACATCAACAGCGGTTCCGGCCTGCCGCACGTGCAGCCCGTCGGCACGCTCACGGAGGATCAGCTCCGCGAGATCGCCGAGATCAAGATGCCCGACCTCAACGCCAACACCATCGAGGCCGCCATGGAGATCATCGCCGGCACGGCTCGCAGCATGGGCGTGCGCATCGAGGGTCGCGAGATGAAGATCAAGTACGTGCCCTCCAAGAAGGTCGCGGCCATGCTTCAGGGCAAGACGCTGGAAGACTAGCCTCCAGCTGCCCGACGTAGGGAATGACCGGCCGCCGGAAAGGCGGCCGTTGTTCGATAGAACGCAGTGGAAGGGCGCCGAGGGCGCTCGCTACTCACCACGAAAGGAAGAACCATGACGAAGCTTTCCAAGAACTATCGCGCCGCTCTCGAGAAGGTCGGCGAGGAGACCCGCGCCCCCCTCGAGGCCATGGCCCTCGTGAAGGAGGTCTCGTTCGCGAAGTTTGACGAGACGGTGGAGGCGGACTTCCGCCTGGGCATCGACACCCGTCAGGCCGATCAGCAGCTCCGCGGCACCGTGAGCCTGCCGAACGGCTCGGGCAAGACCGTCCGCGTGGCCGTGTTCGCCGAGGGCGAAGCCGCCCGTGCCGCCGAAGAGGCCGGTGCCGACATCGTGGGCACCGACGAGCTGACGCAGCAGATCCAGGCCGGCGAGTTCAACTTCGACGCCGCCGTGGCCACGCCCGATCAGATGGGCAAGGTCGGTCGCCTGGGCAAGATCCTCGGTCCCCGCGGCCTCATGCCGAACCCGAAGCTGGGCACCGTCACCAACGACGTGGCGAAGGCCATCAACGAGCTCAAGGGCGGCCGCGTGGAGTACCGCGCCGACCGTTACGGCATCGCGCACGTCATCCTCGGCAAGGTGAGCTTCACCGCCGAGCAGCTGGCCGAGAACTACGGCGCCGTGTACGACGAGATCCTCCGCATGAAGCCGGCCGCCGCGAAGGGCAAGTACGTGAAGTCCATCACGGTGTCCTCCACGATGAGCCCCGGCGTGAAGGTCGATCCGTCCGTGAACCGCAACTACACGGAGCCCGCCGCTGAATAAGCGCACGAGCGCGAACTATGAAAAGGAGCCGAGAGGCTCCTTTTCTTTTGCATCATGAACGAACAAATGTTTCACGTGAAACACTCTGAGACGCCTATGCTCGACGGGGAGGAAGGCGATGCGGAGCCCCTCGCCCCCACGCTTCCTATAACGATTTCAATGTGATATCATATTCGTATCACCTCGCTGAGGTGGCGGGCGAGCGCATGGGGCGCGGAGCCTGAGAGAGAAAGGGATCATCATGTCCGTCGAGAAGACCGTTCATGCAAGGAGCGGCTGGCCGATGCTGGCGCTTCTGCTCGCCGTCGTCGCGCTGTGCGTCGCGTTGATCGTGACGGGGGCGACCATGGCTCCGCCCGATGATGCGCCTATCACGACCGCGACGCAAACGCTCGGCATTGCGCTGCTGGTGGCGGGCATCGTCGCCGTATGCGTGGCGCCCGTCCTGCTGCTGATGGGCTTCTTCACCATCCAGCCGAACCAGGCGCGCGTGCTCATCCTGTTCGGCGACTACAAGGGCACCGTGCGCGACGAAGGTTTCCACTGGGCCAACCCGTTCTACTCCCGCAACGCTGGCTCCACGGTCGACGTGGCCACGGGCAAGCCCATCGCGAAGTCCACGAAGGTCTCGCTGCGCGCCCGCACGTACAACGGCGAGCACCTCAAGGTGAACGACAAGTGCGGCAACCCCATCGAGATCGCCGACGTCATCGTATGGCGCGTCGAGAACACGGCGAAGGCGCTGTTCGATGTGGACGACTACAACACCTACGTGCATACGCAAAGCGAGACGGCGCTGCGTCATGTGGCCACCACGTACGCCTACGACCAGATGCCCGGCGAGCCCGAAGGCGAGATCACGCTGCGCAGCAACATCGAGGAGGTGTCCGAGGCGCTCAAGGAAGAGTTGGCGGTGCGCCTGGAGAAGGCCGGCGTGGTCATCGACGACGCGCGCCTCACGCACCTGGCGTACGCGCCGGAGATCGCCCAGGCGATGCTGCGCCGCCAGCAGGCCGAAGCCGTCATCGCCGCCCGCGAGAAGATCGTGCAGGGCGCGGTGAGCATGGTGGACATGGCGCTGGCCGAGCTGTCGGCGAAGAACGTGGTAGACTTGGACGACGAGCGCAAGGCCGCCATGGTGTCGAACCTCATGGTGGTGCTCTGCGGCGAGTCCGACGCGCAGCCCGTGCTGAACACGGGAACGCTGTACCAGTAGGAAGGAACGCTGCGGCGCGGCGCCACGCGCCGTGCCGCAGCTTCGGTGGCAAGCTATGGCGAAGCGAAAACAGTATCCCCTGCGCATCGATTCGGAGGTGTGGGCCGGCATCGAACGGTGGGCCGCCGACGATTTGCGCAGCGTGAACGCCCAGGTGGAGTTCATCCTGCGCCGGGCGCTCAAGGACGCGGGGCGCCTCAAGGACGAAGGCGGCCGGCAGCCCGGGCATCCGGGACGCACGGGAGACGAAGAAGCGGCCGCGGAGTGATTCCGCGGGCGCTTCCGTTCGTTCGGGCAGGAAAGGGGAGGGCGGTTACGCCAGCACCTCTTCGCGCTCGACGACCTCTTCCAGCTTCTCGCGCGCCGGAGCGCGGGAGGAGTCGTGCTCGGAGCCCTGCACGCGGCCGAGCTTCGTGTTGTCCTCCTTGCGGTTGCGCAGCGCGCGCACCGGGCTGGGCTGGTCCTCGATGCGGTAGTCCTCGCCGTCCTTCTTCTGCGCCTCGCGGATGACGCGGTGGCTGGGCACGTTCTGAATGCGGCCGTTCACCTGGTCGTTCCAGCCGAAGAAGCGGTAGTCGCCGGGCAGCTCGTCCAGCTCGACGAACTCCTCTTCCTTCGCGGTGAGGGTCGCCTGCTCGTCCAGCACCTCGCGCACGTAGTCCTTCGTGGGGTGGAAGTCCAGAAGCTCGGGGAACTCGCCGTCGGGGATGAGCGACTGCCATTCCATGTTCTCGTGCTTGTACAGCAGGTCGGCGGCCTTGTGCAGGTGCCCGACTTCCTGCTCGAAGTGCTGCTCCCAGATCTTCTTCACGTACGGGTCGACCTCGGTCTCGTAGAACGAATAGTACAGGTACGTCTCCATGTACTCGCGCAGAAGCAGGTTCTGCAGCCAGGTGGCCGAAGGGTCGAGCAGCGCGCCGTAGTGCGTGACGTGCTCTTCCTCGACCATGCCGATTTCCAGGTAGAGGTCGCGCGCGACGCCTTCGGGCTGCGTGTTGCCCAGGTTCATGTAGAAGTTCATGGTCTGCTGCTCGCCGGCCGTCAGGATGAGCGCGCCGAGGATCGTGCGGATGTCGGCGGTCTTGGCGTTGCGCGGGGCGCGGACCGAGTCGAACGGATGGCGATGGTGCGCGACGGTGGGACGGCCCGGCGTGATCTCGATGGTGTCGAGCACGAGCTCGTGGGCGGGCAGGTCCTCGTCGACCTTGAGCAGGTTCGCGTAGCGGTACAGGTGGTCGAAGTCCTCGAGCAGGGCGAAGTCCATGCAGGATTTCGCGTACGCGTCGGGCTCGTGCATGGCGAGCCAGGCCGTGAGGTCGACGGCCAGCTGCTCGTAGCCGATGGTGGTCTCAAGCGGCGTCTCGTCGGAGGGCGACAGCCAGTTCACGTGCTTCTGCTGGCCGGCCTCGATGCGGCGCATGAGCGCGAGGTCGCGGCGCAGGTCGTTGTCCTCGCAGTTGCGGTTGAAGTTGTGGCCGAACATCACGGCTTCCACCTCGATACCGTTCATGAGGATGATGCGCGCCTTGGTGTACGGATCGGTTTCCAGCTTCTTGTAAGGGCGGGGCGAAAGATCCTTCCAGTCCAGCATCATGTCCTCAAGGGATTTCGTCGGTTTCTGGTCAAACGGGTTCATAGAGCCTCCTGTTCGTTTGCTGACGGTTGCCCTTGCCATGCTAGAGGCGGCGCTCGCGCGCGTTGCCGCCCGCCGCGGAGGCGTTTCGGGGTCGTGGGAGGGATGTAACGGCCTCGGAAGCCGGGGCGGCAGTGCTATACTGGGCGACGGCAAACAACGGCGTACAAGGCAAGGTGCGAACGCGTATGATCATCAGGAAGTCCCCGGCCGAGATCGAGGCCATGAAGGAAGCGGGCCGCGTGTCGGCCAAGGTGCTGCGCGAGGTGGGCGCGCAGGTGCGGCCCGGCGTGTCCACGCTCGAGCTGGACGAGCTGGCCGAGGCGCTCATCCGAGCGGAAGGCGGCGTGCCCGCGTTCAAGGGCTACGGCGGGTTCCCCGGCTCCATCTGCGCATCGGTGAACGAGCAGATCGTGCACGGCATCCCTTCGCGCAGCGTGGTGCTCAAAGAGGGCGACATCATCTCCATCGACACGGGCGCCATCGTGGACGGCTGGGTGGGCGACAACGCGTGGACGTACGCGGTGGGGAAGATCTCGCCGGAGAAGAAGCGCCTGCTGGACGTGACCGAGCGGTGCATGTGGGCCGGGCTTGACGCCGCGCGACCGGGCAACCGGCTGGGCGACATCGGCCACGCCGTGCAGAGCGTGGCCGAGGAAGCGGGCTACGGCGTGGTGCGCGAGTACGTGGGGCACGGCATCGGGCGCGACATGCACGAAGACCCCAACGTGCCGAACTTCGGCCGCAAGCACACCGGCGTGAAGCTGGAGGCGGGCATGGTGCTGGCCATCGAGCCGATGATCAACCTGGGCACGTACAAGACGCGCCAGATGCCCGACGGATGGCTGGTGTGCACGCGCGACGGCCTGCCGTCGGCGCACTTCGAGAAGACGGTGGCCATCACCGAGGACGGCCCCGTGATCCTGACCACCGAAGAGGGGCATAGGCGACCGGTGTAGAAAAATGTCCCCATTGGGAACAGGTGCCTTTTGGGCATTTACACACCGGTTGCCATCCAGAGGATGAAGACGAGTTGCAAGACGTTGAACCAGACGAGGGCGAACATGAGGGCGATGCGTCCGCCGTGCGCATAGGAGCCGTGTCGCGCGGTCAGCTTGTCCATGAACGCGTACAGAATCGTGAACAGCGCTCCGCACCCCACGATGATGAAGGTCGGCTCAAACGCGCCGACCTTCGAGCCCACGCGATCGACGCCGCCTGCGCCTGCGTGAAGCGGGATGGTGTCGGGCAGCACGAACAGAACGGCGAGCCCGGTCATGACGAACGGGAGCAGCGTGAGCGCGATCATCGCGATCAATCCCGAACGTTTCATCCTTGCTCCTTCTTCACGCAAATGTTCCAAATGAGGACCGTCCCCTTATGGGATTTCGCTACTTCAGCTGCTTGCCGTCGGTGTCCCAGTAGAAGCGCTTGAACTTGGGGATCTGGTTCACGTGCATCACCTTCGCCCAGACGTTGTGCATGAACGAGTCGGGCGCGTAGTGCAACGGGTAGGGCTCGGGGGTGCGGCGCAGCGTCTCGAGGGCCTGCTGCAGGCGCGCGCGGTTCTCCATGCTGCGATCCAGCACGTAGCGCGGCACGCAGCTGTAGACGAACGGATCGTACGCCTCGCGGTAGTCGATGGTCTCGCCCAGCAGGAACTCGCGCACGATGAGCTCGACGAAGTTCTGGCCGCCCAGGCTCATGTAGTACGTGTTGCGGCCGCAGCGCGTGTTCACCTCGAAGAAGCGGAACGAGCCGTCGCGCTCGTCCAGCTTGATGTCGAAGTTCGCGAAGCCGCGGTAGCCCGTGCGTATGAGGAAGCGCTTGGCGCACGCGATGATCTCGGGCTCGCGCTCGCCCATGATGCACAGCGGGTTGCCGAGTGCTGTGGGGTCGTGGTCCTGCAGGCATACGACACCGCCCGACACCACGCGCACCTCGCCCGAGGCGTCCGAGAACGTGGTGAGCGTGCGGATGGCGTCGTCGCCGCCGGGGATGAAGTCCTGCAGCACCAGCTCGTTGCCGTAATCGGAGGTGCGGATGTCGCGCCACACCTGAGCCAGCTCCTCGGCGCTTTCGATCTCGTAGATCTTGCGCTTGCGGGGTATGTCGGCATCTTGGAACTGAGCCGAGTTCGACGGTTTCGCGATCAGCGGGTAGGGGAAGTCCTGCACCGGCAGCTCGGCCGGGCCGTTCTCGCTGCAATCGAAGTACCAGGTGCGGGGGTAGGGGATGTCCAGTTCGTCGCACAGCTCGTAGAAGCGGCGCTTCTGCGTGATGTCGTCCAGCAGGTCGAAGTCGATGTAGGGAACCGTGTAGCCGGCCGCTTCCAAGCGCGGCTTTCCCGATGACAGCATGCGCGCGTGGCAGTCGTCGCAGCCCAGCACCAGCAGCACGCGGTCGGGGTCCTCGGCGCGCACTTGGGCGGCCACGCGCTCGAGCGCGTCGTAGAGGCCTTCCGGCTCGTGGATGAGCGGCTCCAGGCGGTAGTCGGTGAAGCGGCTCGACGACAGCATCTTGATGTCCTGCGTGGCCAGCACGATGGTGCGCTCGACGCCGTAGGCGCGGTGCAGCTCGCGCACGTAGCTGTAGGCCAGGATGTCGCCGCCCACGACGACGGGCTGCAAGCGGTGCGCGACGTCGGCGGTAGATGCGATGCGGGGTGAAGCGGGCATGTCGGGTTCTCCTTATGTACGGTATACCGCAGCATTATCCCATAGCTCGCTTTCGGCGTGGCGCGGGAAGCGAATCTCCGTGAAGAGCCGAGAAACGCGGGGCGGCGATCCGTTGGCTGCGGGCTGGGGGCTGCGTCTGGATATGGGGTTTCCATCGCCGCCCTTGGGGATTGCGCGACGGTGGCGTATCATATCGAAGGATATGAACGCACCCGCCGCGCGAGAAGCGCAGGCGCGCACGCAGGAGGAGCCGATCATATGTGCGGATTCGTGGGATTCACCGCGGTCGATTACGATACCGATACCAACAAGGCCGTCGTCAAGGACATGGCCGATCGCATCGCCCATCGCGGGCCCGACGACGAGGGCTTCTTCGTGGACGACGACATCGCCATGGGCTTCCGCCGCTTGAGCATCATCGACCTGGAGGGCTCGCGCCAGCCCATGCAGAACGCCGACGGCACCGTAACCGTCACGTTCAACGGCGAGATATACAACTTCCAGGAGCTGCGCGCCGAGCTCGAGGCGCTCGGCTACGCCTTCGTCACGAACGGCGACACCGAGACCATCGTCCACGGCTACGAGGCGTGGGGCACGGACGTGTTCGAGAAGCTGCGCGGCATGTTCGCCATCGCCATCTGGGACGCGCCGAAGAAGCGCCTCGTGTGCGCGCGCGACCTGTTCGGCATCAAGCCGTTCTACTACCAGCACGACGGCAACCGCCTCATCTACGGCAGCGAGATCAAGGCGTTTCTGGCGCATCCGGCGTTCCGCAAAGAGCTCAACCGCGAGATGCTGCCGCAGTACCTGTGCTTCGAGTACATGAACGACTCGCAGACCATGTTCAAGGACGTCCACAAGCTGCTGCCCGGCCATTTCATGGTGTTCGAGAACGGCGAGCTGAACGTCGAGTGCTTCTACCGCATCACGTACAAGATCGACGAGTCCAAGGGGCTCGACGAGTGGGCCGACGAGATCAACCGCGTGTTCGACGAATCGGTGGCGGCGCATGAGATCGCCGACGTGGAGATCGGCAGCTTCCTGTCGGGCGGCATCGACAGCTCGCTGGCCGCGTACTGCATGGGGCAGCACGCTCCCGACATCAAGACGTTCTCGGTGGGCTACGACATCGGCTGCGAGGACAAGCTGGCCGAGATCGACGCGCTGCCCGACTTTGACATCAAGCTGAACGAGCTGGACGACGCCACGGCGTTCGCCGAATGGGCGCAGCTGCCGAACTGGCAGGTGAAGGTCGACGCGCAGGAGTTCCTCGACATCGTGCCCACCGAGCAGTATCACATGGACGAGCCGCTCGGCGCGCCGAGCGCCATCCCGCTGTTCTTCGTCAGCAAGCTGGCGCGCGAGCAGGTGAAGGTGGTGCAGTCGGGCGAGGGCGCCGACGAGCTGTTCGGCGGCTATTGGATCTACCACGACCAGTTCGAGTTCGACAAGTACTTCAAGGTGCCGCGTCCTCTGCGCGCCGCCGCGGGCGCCGTGGCCGAGAAGCTCCCCTCCTTCCACGGGCGCCGCTTCGCGATGCGCGGCTCGGGCGGCCCCGAGAAGAGCTATCAGCGTGCGAGCATGAACTACATGTGGGACGAGATTCCCAACGTGCTGAAGGACTACGACGGTCCCTGCAAGCCGTGGGAGTGGTGCAAGCCGCACTTCGACGAGGCGGCAAAGCAAGACCTCGACATCATCACGCAGACGCAGTACGTGGACATGGTCAGCTACATGCCGTTCGACATCTGCCTCAAGGCCGACAAGATGTCCATGTCTCAGTCGCTCGAGCTGCGCGTGCCGTTCCTCGACAAGAAGGTGCTCGACGTGGCGCTGCAGCTGCCCACGGCCTGCCGCGTGGACGACGACCACGCGAAGTACGCGCTGCGCGTGGCTGCGAGCAAGCTGGGCTTCCAGAAGAAGGTGGCGAACATGCCCAAGCAGCCGTTCATCACGCCTTTGACCGTGTGGCTGCAGACCGACCTCTACTACGACCGCATCAAGGAGGCGTTCACGAGCGAGGCCGCGCACGAGTTCTTCAACGTGGACTACCTCGTGCAGATGCTCGACGACCACAAGTCGGCCGACTTCTCCACGGTGGAGGGCCGCGGCAAGCTCAAGATGATGCGCATCTGGAACATCTACTGCTTCCTGTGCTGGTACGAAGTGTTCTTCGGGAAGTCGAGCGAGCAGCTGAAGCCGAAGACGAAGGTGGCGTAAGCGAAAGCGGCGGGGGCGATTCCCTCGCCGCTTTTTTTGTATCGCGCAGTCGCCGGCGGTTGGCAACCGGCTTGACGGCTTGATGGCAGAAACTTGGAGAAATTCGTCGCAATTCGCGTGCTCTTCGGGAGGACGGAAAAACGGCGATCTGCTGACCAGGCTCGTTGCTGCAGTCGTGAAAAGGCGAAGCCGCGAAGCGCCGCCGCGCGGCCGTGAAACGACGAAAAACTCCCAAAATCTGCCAAACGACTCTCGGCGAGGGTTCGCGCAGCGACGGCGCACGATCCTCGCAATGCGGCGATCGCCCGCCGCCGTCGCCTGGCGTCGCACCCGCTCTTTCGGGTCGAAGCGCTCCCCATCAGCGCTTTTCTTCGATGTAATCCTTTTCTGGTGAACTTCGTCTTGCTTCGGGATTCGTTCCTTTCGTGTGTCGCGGGCGCTGCTTGCGTCCGCCATCATGCGAGGTGCACCGCATGGTGCGGGAGGATTCCGAACAAAGGAAGGGGAACCATGGAAGGAACCACGATTGCAGGTAAGAAGACGGCGAGGACGGGACTGATCGCGCTCGTCTCGCTCGCGCTGGCGGCCATGTTGGGCCTGGCGGCATGCGGCGGCGGAGGCGGCGCGGCCGCCGAAGTGTCGGGCGAAGATCGCACGAACGCCAAGCAGGTGATCATGGCGGCGGGCGATCTGTTCACGATGATGGACATGGGCCTGACCGACGCCGACAGCCCTGCAACCATCTCGCAGGACGATCCGGCCTACGCCGAGTTCTTCGACAAGCTGCTCCAGTACAAGAAGGTCGCCGATTTGGACGTGCAGGACGTGAGCATCACCGTGTCCATCCAGGCCGTGCAGGCGAGCACGGCGCGCGAGGACAGCACGCAGGTGAACTATCGCTACGCCGTTACCGAAGCGAGCATGAACGTGAACGGCGTGCCGGTGTCCTACAGCGCCGACAAGGGTTTTTCCAAGAACTAAGCGACCATTCTCACACGTGAAGGAGCACGATCATGAAGGATATGTCTCGGAGGAACTTCGTCACCCTGGGAGCCCTGGGCGCGGCGGGTGCGGCCGTGTGCGGTCTGGCGGGCTGCGCGCCGCAGAAAACGACGGAAGCCGGCGCAGGCGGCGCATCCGCGAAACAGGAGACCATCAACTGCTCGGGCATCGAGGTGAACCCCGACGAGGTGATGGAGGTCATTCCCACCGACATCGTCATCGTGGGCGGCGGGTTCTCGGGCCTGGCCTGCGCCGTGCAGGCAGCCAAGAACGGCGACGACTTCATCCTGCTGGAAGGCCAGGCCACGCTCGGCGGCAACGGCCAGGGCGTGGAGGGCACGTTCGCCGTTGACTCCCGCTTCCAGAAGGAGCAGGGCGTCACCTGCGATCGTTCGGTGATCATGCAGGAGGAGCTGGGTAAGGCGCAGTGGTGCCCGAACGGGCTCTTGTACAAGGACCTAATCGACGCGTCGGCCGACAACATAGAGTGGCTTGTGGACGAGTGCGGCTGCCAGCTCGACGGGCTCATCGACAACTACCCGTGCGGTGCGACGTCGGGCAAGGTGGACTCGTTCCACTGGTGGAAGGACGGCGCGGCCTACGTGGGCTACGTGCTGCCCTTGCAGCAGCAGCTGCGCGACGCAGGCGCCGACATCCGCCTGAATAACCGCGCGCTCGAGTTCAGCTACGACGAGTCGGGCAAGGTGAACGGCGTGTACGCCATCGACGCGTTCGGCGATCTGGTGCAGTACGAGGCCAAGTTCGTGGTGCTGGCCACGGGCGGATTCGCCAACGACGACAAGCGCCTGCAGAAGCACGGCTTCAACCTGGAGACGCTCGAGCGCATCGGCACGCCCGGCCACTTCGGCGATGGCGTGAACATGGTGCTGGCGGCGGGCGCAGCCGAGTTCACCGGCGTGTGCTACCTGAAATACAACCGCATCAGCCATCAGGTGGAGGTGTTCGGCCCGCTGTGGACGGAGTTCTGCTTCGGAGGCCCGTTCCTCTGGGTCAACCAGGATTGCGACCGGTTCGTGGACGAGAGCCTCGTGTTCCGCGTGGAGAACCAGATCACGCAGTCGGCGCCCATACACGAGCAGAACGGTATCGCCTACACGGTGTTCGACCAGGCCATCTTCGAGAAGCAGATCGCCGACGACAAGGCGAACGCCGACGAGTGGGGCGTCGACGTGGCGGCGCAATGGGAGAAGATCATCGCCGAGGGCGATGACGGCTACCGCGCCGATACGCTGGAGGAGGCGGCGAAGCAGACGGGCCTCGATCCTGCCGCCCTCAAGGCCGCCGTGGACGACTACAACGCCAAGTGCGCCGCCGGCGTCGACGACATCTTCGGCAAGGAGGCCGCGTACCTGCTGCCCATCGAGACGCCCCCGTTCTACATCGGCCGCATCCACGAGTGCATGGAAGGCCCGCTCGGCGGCGTGAAGACCGACCGGCACTTCCGTCCCGTGCTCGAACAGGGCGGCGTGATGGAGAACGTGTTCGTCATCGGCCTCGACGGCATCATGCTGTATCGCGACGTGTACCCGATGGACGTGCCCGGCTCGGCCAGCGCCGAGTGCCTGAACGGCGGGCGCGCCGCCGCCAACCAGGCGCACGAGCTGTTGAAGGCGTAGCTCCTCGCATCGATTTCGCTCCCTCCCCGTGCGACGGGCCCGGCCGCTGTGCCGGGCCCTCGTGCGTTTCGGGGAAGGTCAGCCCTTGAAGGCTTCGATGGCGTCGAGCAGGTCCTGGCGGTTGTGCAGGTTGCACTTCGTGTAGATGTGGCGCAGGTGGGTTTTCACCGTGTTCTCGGAAAGCACGAGCATCTCGGCGATGTAGGGGGCGCTGCGGCCCTCGGCGAACAGCGCGAAGATGTCGCGCTCGCGGCTGGTGAGGCCGTAGGCGTCGGCGAAGCGGTCGAGGTGGTCGTCGGCCGCTTCGCCATCGCGGACGGCGCTGTCCGCCGCTTCGCGACCGTCGGCGCGCTGGCGGCGCCACAGCACCGTGCATAGGCGCGCGAGGCCCATCACGGCGAGCAGCAAGAGGTAGCTCAGTACCATGAGCACCACGTTGTTCGCCGCGTTCGCCGCGCCGCCCAACCCGATGCCGATGAGCTGCCCTATCAGGATGCCCGCCTGCTCGGCGCCCATGGCCACCGCCACGATGCGCACGAGCGAGGCGGGGGTCGTTTTGCCGTAGAAGGCGATGAGCGTCCACACGAGGATGTCGAAGCCGGCGTAGCCGATGGGGATGAACAGGCGCGCGAGCCCCTGCACGTCGTTCGTGTACAGCCCGACGGTCATGGCCAGCAGGCCGAACACCATGAACGAGAGGCATGCGTTGAACAGCAGCTCCATGTGGCGCGCGAGCGCGGTCAGGCTGGCTACGAAGAACAGCAGCGCCACGATGCCCCGCAGCCCCACGATGTCGAACACGGAGCTCGGGGCGGCTTCGGCGGGGGAGAATATCTCGAAGCTGCACATGAGGCCGAACGCGATGCAGAAGGCGAGTATGCACAGAGGGAAGCGCACGTCGATGCCGAGCAGCTGCACCTTGGCGGGACGTGCGGGCTCGAGCTTCCCCTCGGCTACGTCGATGCGGTACGGCTCACGGCTCTGCAGCCGCGCATCGGCCATGTAGAGCGCGCAGGAGAGCAGCGGCAGGATGGCGACGAAGACTCCCTCGGCGAAGGGGACGAGCCCCTCCGTCAGGACGTTGACGACGAGTCCGAGCGCCCAGGCGCCCGAGATGTGCGTCATAGCCTTCGCGGGTCCCTGCGCCACGCAAACGCGTCCCCACGACACGTTGAAGACGGCCATGGCGCAGCCCGAAGCGAACGCGCCGGCCACGGTGGGCACCGTCGCGCCGAGGCTCGAAGCGACGAAGACGGCGACGTTGCCGGCGAAGCCGAGCGCCGCGGCCGTCGCGGTGAGCTTCACGCTCCACACCGACGAGCCTCCGCTTCGGGCGCGTGCCGCGCACGCTGCGAACACGGCCACGCTCGCAGCCAGCATGACGATGAACGAGGTCTGGGCCAGTTCGAGCGCAGGGCCAAGGCTTCCGTCGGAGGGCGCCAGCGCGAAGTACAGGGAGTCGCCGAACATGGCGCGGTCCATCCACGACCAGAAGAAGCTTGCGCCGACGATGGCGAGCCACGAGGAGGAGCCGCTCAAAGCCTTGAAGTTCATAGCACCGTTTCTAGAGACGAGGTATGCGGTCGGGGCAATCATAGCACGACCTCCCTCCGACAACGAGAAGTTGCCCCCTCGTCAATGCATGCATGACGGGGGCTGCGTGCGGGGCGTGGTACGCTGACAGCGCTGAAACACGTGTTGAACGAAGCATCACCTCGAGGGGCATCAAGCGACGATGCCGGGCCTTGTGCGGCTCGGGCATCGCATACATTCGAGTGACTGGAGGGATCACGTGGATACGTCTACATCAACGAATCATGGGGAATCGAACAACGCGAACGCGAACGGCGGCTTCTCGCGCAGGACGTTCGTCAAGGGCGGCCTGGCCGCCAGCGTCGCCGCGCTGGGCGGGATGGCGCTCTCGGGATGCGCGGCCGCGCCGGCATCGTCCAAGAAGGCGCAGGCGGCCGACGCTGCCGCGTCTGCCGACGAGGTGACCGCGCGGCTTGTCGAGCGCGTGCACGACGCCAACCTGCCCGACGCGGCGCCCATCCTGCCGGTCGAGCCGCCGGCGTCCTGGGACGACGAGGCCGACGTGGTCATCGTCGGCGTGGGCGGAGGCGGAATCGTGGCCACGGCGTTTCTCGCGCAGCAGGGGCTCAAGGTCATCGGTATCGAGAAGGAGGGCCAGGTGGGCGGTGCGAGCCGTCACGCCTGCACCTTCGCCAACGTGTTCGGCGGCTCGAAGGACCAGAACGCGCTTGAGTTCGGCGTGCCCGCGTTCCCGCCCGATGCCAAGGAGTTCACCCGCATGTACGAGGAACAGAACGCGTACTCCATCGACGAGAAGTTCCTCATGAACCAGCTGCTCATGTCGGGCGCGGCGTGCGACTGGATCATGGAGCAGGACGGCATGAACATGGAGTGCTTCGGCCCCATCTGGCACGATGCCGACGTCCATAGCGGCAAGCAGAGCGTCGTGCTGGGCATGAACAACCCCACGAACGCCATGGAGGCCGTCGCGCTGGCGACGGGCGCCGACATTCGCCTGTCGACGAAGTGCGAGAAGCTCGTCGCCGACGGCGACCGCGTGGTTGGCGTCGTCGCGAAGGGGACGGACGGCGAAGAGCGCTACGTCAAGGCATCGAAAGGCGTCATCCTATGCGCGGGCGGCTTCGGCATGAACCGCGACCTCATCCGCGCCTACCTGCCGAGCGCCTACGAAGGCACCGTGCAGGGCGGCCCTATGCCGTCGCACACGGGCGAGGCGTTCCGCATGGGTCTGGGCATGGGCGCCGATTTCTCCGGCTTCGACTCCTGGAGCTGCTGGGAAGGAGCCATCGACGAGGAGACGGCGGGCGGCGACGGTCAGTTCTGGCACTACTTCTGGCACGGCGAGCGCCAGCTGTTCCACAACCCGTGGCTCATCATCGACAAGCGCGGCAACCGCCAGCCGTACTTCGCAGCCACGCAGGAGCTGTTTGCGAACCCGGGCGGGCAGATGGGCGACCTCAGCAACTGCGCCGCGTGGATGTCGGCCGTAGGGCACCACGTGTACTCCATCTGCGACTCGAACTTCCCGACCACCGTGTTCGAGAAGAACGTGCTCACCGACGAGGGCACCGACCGTAACCGCATCCCCATCACCGACGCCAGCACGCTCATCGACACGAAGGGCCTCGTGTCGGCGGATTGGCTGGCCGAGGTGGACGAGGCGGTGGAGCGCGGCGCCGTGAAGAAAGCCGACACCATCGAGGAGCTGGCCGATATGCTGTTGCTCGACCGCGACGTGCTGGTGCGCGCCGTGAAGGAGTACAACGAGCTGTGCGCGAAGGGCGTCGACGAGGAGATGTCCACGCCGTACGATCCGACGTGGCTGCATCCCGTGCAGGATCCGCCGTTCTACGGCGCCATCGTGGGCAGCCAGATGGCGAAGACCATGTGCGGCCTGCGCACCGACGAACGTCTGCAGGTCATGCGCGAAGACGGCACGCTCATCGACGGTCTGTACGCGAACGCGACCACGGCCGGCGGGCTGTCCGGCGAGGCGAACTACGGCTGCTTCTGGAACTCGACGGTGTTCGGCGGCGTAGGCACGAGCTGGATCACCGGGTGGATCGCGGCGAAATCGCTGCTGGACGCCTAGCGCCCGATGCGCCGGGCGCGCCCGCGTCCTCGCGCCGCGCGCCCGGCCTCAGCGCCGCGCGCCGTTGCGGATGAAGCTGACCAGCTTGAGCGCCAACGGCTTCGCGAGCGTCTCGCGGTAGGCGAGGCACAGGGGGAGGTCGATCCGGTCGTTCGGGCAAAACGGCATGAAGACCGACTGCGGGTAGGCCTCCTCCATGCAGGGGTCGTAGGGTTGCAGATGCACCCCGCCGCCGCTGCAGAACGCGTCGATGGCCTCGTCGTTCAACGGCACTTTGCGAAAGCTCGGGTCGAAGCCGTGCTCGTGGCAGGCGGCGATGAAGGCGTTGGTGAACAGGTCGAAGTCGAAAGGACTTCTGATGGGAACCCTTTCGAGGTCGGCGATGCGGACGGACGCCCTCCTGCCGAAAGGGTTGGATCTCAGCGTGATCACGCGCGTTTCCACGGGGCAGAGCGGCACGAGCTTGATGCCGGGGCGCTTGTAGGCTCCGTGCACGAAGCCGAGGTCGACGGCCTCTTCCTCCAGGGCGTTCAAGATGGCGGTGTCGGACATCTTGAACGTGGATGCGCGGCATCCGGGCGTGCGGGAGACGAACTCGTCGATGAGCGCCGCTGCTTCGTGGCCCTCGTTGAAGAACAGGTAATCGAGCGGGAACGATTTGAATGCGATGGCCAGCGATTCCTTCTGCCGCGCGCCCGCGCCCTGCGCTTGCACGTACAGGTCGATCTCGTCCAGCTCGCGCAGCACCGCTTCGGCGTGAACGAGAATCTCGCGGCCGTTTTCGGTGAGGCGCATCCCGTCGTCGCGGTCGAACAGCTCGAACCCCGTCTCGTGCTCGAGCGAGCGGATGGCCTTGGAGACGGCCTGCTTGGAGATGTACAACTCCTCGGCGGCCTTCGCCGCGCTTCCGCAATGCGCCACGGCCGACAGGTATCTCAACTGATGAAGCTCCACGCAGCACCTCCCCTGTGCTCGCTTGCGCCCGCGCAGGCGCTATCCGCGTCCCAGCTTGCCCTTCACCTTGCCCACGATGGAGCCGACGAAGGCGGCTTCGGGCACGCGCAGCTTGATGGACAGGCCGAACGTCACCACAAGCGCCACGATGCCACCGGCCAGCACGTAGGCGAGGGCCTGCGGGATGGAACCGGACAGCGGCGCGACAAACATCTGCAGCGCGAACAGCACGCCGCCGCCCGCCGCGGCGCCCAGGCCGCCGAACAGAATGCCGCGCGCGCACGCTTTCGCCACCGACCGCAGGCCGAACGGCCCGAGGCGGCGGCGCAGGTAGGCGAACAGGCACACGTCGGCAACCACGTAGAACAGCACCTCGGCCGCCGCGATGATCTCGATGGGGAAGCGCTCGACGTTGGCCGCGCCGAACATCGTGAGCGCGATCTGCGCCGCGCCGGCCACGAAATTGAACGCCGCGAACACGCCCATCTTCCGCAAGCTGGAGAAGATCTTCTGCAAGTACGTGTTCACGCCGTACACAGGAAGGGCGAAGGCCAGCACGGTCATGTACGTGGCGATGGAGTTGACGTTGTCCATGGTGAACGCGCCCGCATGGTACAGGGTGACCAGTGGCAGCGCGAACACCATGAGGTACAGCGCGAAGGGGATCATGAAGAACAGGATCTGGTTCGTGCCGCCGATGATGCCGCGCTTCACGCCCTCGGCGTCGCCTTCGGCCTGCATGTCGGCAAGCTCGGTGAACATGGCGGTGGTGATGGGTACTGCGAGAAACGCGTAGGGGAGCGTGAACCATTGGCGCGCGTACAGCAGGATGGACGGGCCATTGTCGGAGAACCCGTAAGCCGCCGCCGTCTGCACCGAAACCACGATGGTGGAGCACAGCATGACGAACAGCGCGGGGATGCCCAGCCCCAGCGTCTCGCGTAGCGCGGGGTCTCGGAAATCAACGCGGGGACGTATGCGGATGCCGTTCTTCTTGAGCGCCGGCAGCTGGATGGCCAGCTGCACGAACACGCCCAGCGGGTTGCCGATGGCGATGATGTACAGCGCCATCTCCTGGTTCTGCGGCGCCACGACGGCGTACAGGATGAACGTGGCGATGACGATGACGTTGTTCGCCACGGGCGCGATGGACGACCACAGATAGTCGCGATTCGCGTTGAGCAGGCCCGACACGATAGCGCACGCTCCATAGAACACGATCTGAATGGCGAAGAACTGGAAGAAGAACACCGACTGGGCCATCTCGGTTTGATCGGAGTAGAAGCTTTGCGTGTAGATGGCCACCGACGGGAACGCGATGCACAGCGCGGAGATGATGCCGAGGAACAGCACCACGAGCGTGAGCAGGTTCGACGCGTACTGGTTGCCGGCCTGCTGCCCCAGCTTCTTCTTCACCGACAGGTACACGGGCAGAAACGCCGTCACGAGGATGCCGCCCACCACCATCTCGTACAGCATGTTCGGCAGCCCGTTCGCCACCTGGTACGAGCTGGACAGCAGCGTCGATCCCAGCGCGAACGCCATGATCCACGTGCGAGCGAAGCCGGTGATGCGCGAGATCATCACGCACACGCTGATGAGCGCTGCCGACGACCCGACAGCGGCGGCGGTGTCTTCCGGCTCGTGCTCTGGCTGCGGGGCGCGGGCCAGCGTGCGATCGGCGCCCGCGTGCTTGCTGATGATGGGAAGCTCCGAGGTCGATCCGGGAAACGCCGCCCGCTCGGCGCGCGAGCTGGGC
Source organism: Eggerthella sp. BIOML-A1 (assembly GCF_009875595.1). Lineage (NCBI taxonomy): Bacteria > Bacillati > Actinomycetota > Coriobacteriia > Eggerthellales > Eggerthellaceae > Eggerthella > Eggerthella sp. BIOML-A1. The sequence goes on from NZ_WWRZ01000002.1 coordinate 326,453, forward strand.
GCCGAGCGGGCGGCTTCGCGCGGATCGGGGGTCGAGGGCTCGAAGGGGTCTCGAGGCGGCGTAGTGCGGTCGTGGCCGGCGTGGCGGCCGCCGATGCGGATCTCCGAGGTTTCTCCGGGAGCGGCCGCGCGCAGACGCGCTTTCGCGCTCGTCGGATCGAGGCGAGGCTGCGGCTTGGGAACGACCTGCTGGGCCACGGCCGCCGCGATGACGGTGCGGTCGAGCCCGGCGTGGCGGCCGCCCACCCTGATCTCCGACGTCGAACCGGGGTCGGCAGCGCGCACGTGCGTGCGCTGGGGGCGTCGAGGCGCTTCGGCGGGCTGCTCGAGTGCCGGTTCGGCAACGCGCGTGTGTTGAGCTCGTGCGAGCTTGTCGGACATGGACGAACGCTTCCTCATGCTTCGGATATAATGACCCCATCATAGCAAACCCGGAAAGAAGACCCTCATGCACATCCTCATCGTACGCAATAATTCCAACTCGCAAGCCGTGGACGCATCGCTGCTGCTCGCAACGTATTTGGCCACGCAGGGCCTGGACTACACGCTGGTCGATTCGTCCGATCTGTCGTGCCGCTGCGACCATGAGGAGCTGAACGGAGCGCTGGCGTCGGGCGTCGAGATGGCGGTTGTGCTGGGAGGCGACGGCACCATCCTGCGCACGGCTCGCCAGATCGGGACCTCGGGCGTGCCCATTCTCGGCATCAATTTCGGACGGTTGGGCTTTCTGGCGAACACGGGCGATGAGGGCGTGATCGCCGTGGTTGCGTCGGCGCTGGCGGGCGACGTGGTGGCCGAGCAGCGCACGAACCTGCGCATCGACGTGGTGTGCGAGGGCGAGCCCGACCCGTGGGGCGACGACGATGAGGCGGCGGCGCACGACGTGGACGATCCGGCGCGCACGTTCTTCGCGCTCAACGAGCTGGCCGTGACGCGCGGCGCCAACGGGCGCATCATCGACTTCTCGCTGGGCATCTCGGGCGCGCACATCGCCGACATGCGCGGCGACGGGCTGGTGGTGGCAACGGCCACCGGGTCGACGGCTTACGCGCTGTCGGCGGGCGGGCCGCTGGTGGCTCCCGGCTTCAACGGCCTGGTGGCCGTGCCGCTGGCGCCGCACACCCTGCATTCGCGCGCTATCGTGACGGCGGCCAACGACGTGGTGGAGATGGACCTGTCGCTCAACCGCGATCCCCGCGAGGCCGCGCTGTTCGCAGACGGCGAGCTGCTCTCGTTCGACGCGCCGGTGAAGCGCGTCTACGTCAGCCGCGGAGCCGTTCCCACCACGCTGCTGCGCTACCGGCATGACGGATTCTACGAGCACGCCGCCAAGGTGTTCTTCTAAGAGGTTGGCAATGCCCCTGCGGCAGTCGAAACCCATCATCGCCCGAAAAACACGCTCCAGCCGCTGAGGCGTGTTTTTCGGGCGATGATGCACCCTCCCGGGCGACTGATTCGTCACGTTTCCAGGGATTCGACGGTGAATATCTGCGCTGTGAGCAATTTCGAGCGTGCCAGGCGACGCTCGGTTCGGGCTATTTCATCGCTGTGCGGGATATCGTAGAGCTTCAGAAGGCTCGCGAAACGGTTTGCGTTGAGGATGTCTCCGTACGAAAATCGCACGATCGGCATGCCGAGCAAAGTGAGCTGGGACTCCCGATGCTGTTCGTCGGCCAACACACGCAGGGGCGTACGGCCGTTGCGCATAGCTTCGTCTTCGTACTTCTGCTTTCCATCGAACTCGCCGATGACCTTGCTGCCGTCGAGCCTCGTCCAAAGGAAGTCGACGCGAAACGAGCGATTGCGATCCAAGGGCCTTGGAAAAGAAACCTGGAGCTGCGGGAGCGCGAACCCTAGCTCGATCATGGCGGCCCGTGCCATCGACTCGCCGCCGCTCTCGCTGAGGGCGTCGGCATAGTACATTGTCCTTGCGGCATGAACCGTTCCGGCGCAGCTGCCGCGCATACGCTTGAAACTGGATGCGAACGAGCTGCCCGATCTTCCGCTGAGGCGCAGCGTGCTGTCGGCGATGGCAAGCGCCCGTTTGAAGTCTGCGGTGCGCATGCAGTCGAAAGCGGTTCGGGCAAGCGAGGTCACGCGAAGCCCCTGCACGATTACGGGTTCGTCGTTCTGCACGATATGCCAATGGACGCTTTCCGAAGATGCGTTTCGACTTGAGGGGGAGGTGACCACGTGGACTTCGTTCAGCTTCTCGTGCGAAACCGACAGCCCAAACGCGAGGGCGGCCGATTCATGGCAAAACGTCCAGGTCGGATGCAAGGTTTGCATTGCGCGCAAGATCCAGAGTGCCTGCTGGGGCTTCGAGAGCGAACGCCAGTAGGAGGCGCGTGCGTACATGCCTCGCGCGGGATGCACGGCCTTCCCCTGTTTAACGTGGCGTCGCAGGGTTTCGCGCACGCGTGGGCTTGGGGGAACGAGGCAGGTTTTCCGTTGCTCGGCTTCGGAGAAGAGGCGCATCATTTCGGCGTCGTTAGTCTTCCCCATACGCGCCTCCCTTCCGCGTGATCGTTCTTTACAGTTTCTATTGTCTCATGTGCCGACAAGCGATGGAAGCGCGCGAAACGGATGCGTGCAAGATACATCATCGCCCGAAAAATACGCTCCAGCGGCTGAGGCGTGTTTTTCGGGCGATGATGCGTTGCGGCCCGGGAAGGAGGAGGGCGCTTACAGCCAAAGGCGGTAGGCGGTGCCGGAATCGTAATCAGCCGTCTGGATGCAGAAGTCGGAGGGATCGAGCTCGTCGAAGGCGCTTTGGTCGATGAGGTTGTTCTTGTTGATCTTGAATGGGAAAACGAGCGTCTGAGATTCGCCTGGTTTTAGATCGATATAGCGTCCCCTGTCGGGATCGGTGCTGCTCTCGTCGAATGACCGAAGGGGCGGGTTGGTATCCCAGAAGGCGGCTTGGTCGAGCATTGCGCCCGAACCCAGAGAACCGTCGAGGTTGGCGATGTTCGGGCTCCAAAGGGTGAACTCAGGGATGTCCTGCCAATATACGAGATCTTCCTCCGATGCGTTTGTGATAGACAGGGTGACGGCAACGATCTTGCTGTTGTTGTACACTTCCCAATTCGATGCCTTGTAGTTCGGATACCAATCGGCAAAGCTTGCGGTGCCCGTGGTTTTCGTCTCGAGGACGGAGACGTTGATGTCGGGGCAATCGTATTCCCAATTGCCTGATTCCTTCCAGTTTTCGACTGCTGCAGCGGAAAGCGGCTCCCGATCGCTTTCCGTGTGCATGTACTTGATACCTTGCGTGATGTTGCTGAGCTTCAGCGTCGTGCCGGGATCGGCGTCGATCACCTTCTCGATGGCGAGCCCGCTTCTCGGCGCAAGCCCGTCGCCGATGCGGGGCTCGGGCTCGCGGGGATCCCCTGGGATGTAGCGTCCTACGAACCATCCCATCGCGAGGGCTACGACGATCAAGCAGACGGTTCCTGCGGCTATGCGGACGGTTCGCGTGTTCTTCATGACGGCCTCCTCCGGTCGGTGGCGATCGGGTCGGTTCCCGATTCGATTCGAGCCGAACCTACCATTGCGCAAGGCGAAGCTGCAACGGTGATTTAATTCACCCCTGCTTTGATCTGGGTCGCATGCTATTGTAGGATCCAGGTTGGGGGCGGCGGAACGCGCATGGTTTCGAGAAGGAAATCGGTATGACGGACATGATAGCAACGACGGTGATCCTTGTCTGCGTCGGCGCGACGTTTTGCGCCACGTGCTATGCCATCGCACGTTTCGCGTACTTCGATCGGCGTGCGCGAGCGGATTTGCTTCTCGCGTTCTACTGCGTTGTCGTGTTCGCCGGTGCGGTGGTCGGGTGCCTCGCGTTCACCGACGCGTACGGAAACGTCGCGTCCGCCGTTTTCGCAGCCCTTCTGTGCGGATGCTCGGCAGCGGTAGGCGCGCTTCTGCGGAAAACGTGGGCCCAGGCCGATGAGCTGGAGCGGCGGCGCGTTGAGGATTTGCGGGGGCTCGTCGATCGCTACCGCACGGAGGAGGGCTCGATCGAGTCGCGGTGCGCGCATGCGGCGCGGACGTTCGATCTGACGCGGCGCGAGGAGGAGGTTCTGGCGCTGCTGCTCAAAGGCTGCACCCGCTCCGAGATCGCGCGAGAGCTGTTCGTGTCGGGCGATACGGTGAAGACCCACATCCGCAATCTGTACCGCAAAACGGGCGTAACGGGAAAGGACGAGCTCGTTCAGGCGATAGGGGGAAAGGGCCTTGTTTAGGGCTTTCTCGCTCTCGGCACCTCATTGCAGAATAATTCATATCGCCTGATCGTATAGGCAAAATTGTCATCGTTTGAATAATTTTTTAGTGGCTCCAAATATTCCTTCAAACGCCATTGACTTGCCATCGCCCGTGGCGTATCTTAGCTAACTAAGTTTTCGTGTTTACGACAGGGGGACTGTCGAATAAGGGGTACAGTACGTATGAGCGAGCAAGACACGACGAGCACGCAGAGCCTTCCAGTAGATGATGCCAAACCAAATGCCACTCAACGCCAGACGGGCGGCGACAACGCTGCCGGCGATGTCGCGCAGGGCAATGGTTTCGGCGCGACTTCTGATCCGGCATCTGTCGACAACGCTTCCGATGCCGGGGCTTCAAACGCTTCGCATCCCATTTCCAACATAGCTGCCGACGCCGCCAAGAATACCGGCAAGATCCTCGGCATGTCCAAGCATGTATTCGCCGCGCTGGTGGCCGTTGTCGCCGTGGGCGCTGCCGTAGGGGTTGGCGTCGTGCTGACGCAGCAGCCTGCGCTGGAAGACTGGTACGACTCGAACGCCGCGCAAGGCCAGTTCGAGGGCAAGTCGAAGGAAGAGATCCAGGCGGCGCTTAACGAGGAAGTGGCGAAGGGCATGATGAACATCTCCATCGCGGCCTCCATCACGTTCCCCGACGGCGCATCCGAGGGGGAGGCGCGCATCGAGAACATCGCGGCGAACCCGATGGACCAGAAAGTGGTCATCACGCTGAAAGATTCGGGCGAGACGGTGTACGAGTCGGCTGCCATAGCGCCCGACCAGCATATTCAAACGATCAAGCTGACGAAGGATCTTGATCCCGGACAGTACGCCGCCGTGGCCACGTTCACCGGCTACGATCGCGAGACGCACAAGCAGACCGGCCAGGCGGCCGCTGAAATTGTTTTGAACGTCGAAGGCTAAGGGGCCTTCTGCAAAGAAGATGCGTAGAGCACATCTGGCAACGTAAGGGCACGTTAGAAAGGGAGTTATTATGAGCAAGCTTACGAATTTGAAAAAGGGCGTCGTCGGCGTTTGCGCAGCCACAATGCTAACGGGACTGTGCGCGGTTCCTGCGTTCGCAGAGAATGCAGCTAGCGCGGCCAATGGAGGCACTCTCTCTGGTGGAAAGGGAACGACGCAGGTCAGCATTCAAAGTCAAAATGATCAGATTTCCGCCACTGTTCCTTCTACGATCAAGTTGGTTGTTGGCTCTGATAAGAATTTTGTTGCACCGACGGACGCGAAAATCACCAATACGGGAACTCTGGTTTCCGTTAAGGTATCTAGCGTGCAGGTTACTACTACCGGTGGTTCGCTTGTGGCCGAAGCTGCTATTTCGAGTGCCGCTGAAGATGCTGCCGTTTTGAAGGTTTCCAAAGGTGGATCGAGTTTTGTAGATGCGGGATCAATTGATCTTTCCACGGCGACAACGGATCCCCTCTCTTTGACTGATTGGACGATCGAGCCCGGTGCTGATCTGGCTGTGCATTTTGGAGGAAAGGTAAATAAACTCTCCTCGCTTAACGCGATATCGCTTGCGGACGTTGTTTGGACGATCGCTTAAAGTTCCAAGCTCTTACTTGAGAGGACGCGGTTTCTCGTATGGTAAAGCTGCGAGAGCGTATCGTAGGTATGAGGCAGGTCGCATCTAGGATTAGTGCGGCCTGCTTGCTTTGCGCGCTGCTGGTGCTCGGATTGTTGTGGCCGGTGCCGGTTTCGTTTGCGGCTGAGAAGGACGCGGCTGCCTCCGAAGCGGCCGCGGAGGCTGCGGTTCCGGAGGTGCCGGCTGGCGACGTCGGCAACGTCATGGTTGAAGCGCCCTCGGATGCTCCTGCTCCGAGCGGGCCGCAGTCGCAACCCGAATCCGAGCCAATTGCCCCCGATGCTCCCATCGTTCCCGAATACGAGCGCGCATGGCCTATCGGTGCGGACGATGCCTCGGCGGTGTTGGCTGAGCTGTGGCCCGACGGGACGTTCGTGGTCGACGGGGCGGGGAAGACAGTCGCGTTCGATAAGGTCGAGGACGTCCCTTGGCTGGCTGCGGGCGAGGCCGACGACATCAAGCGCGTGATCTTCGCCGACAAGGTGGAAGCGACGAGCTTGGCTCATTGGTTCGAGGGATGCTCGAACCTGAGCGAGATCGCGAACGTGCCCGCCAGCGTCGAAGATCTGACGCGCGCGTTCTACGATTGCCCGAAGCTCGTCGAGCTTCCCGACGAATTCGCATTCGCCGACGAGGCGGTCGCGGATGAATGCTTCGGCTTCGGGGAGCCGGCCGAAACGCTGCTGGCCACGGTGTATCGAGGCGCGGACGAGAACGTGCTGGGGTACGCATGGAATCTCGACGGGCGCGAGCTTGTGAATCCCGATGCGCCGGAGCCGCCGACGGTTGAAGAGCCGGATGATTCCGCGGAGCCCAAGGATCCCGTCGAGTCTGAAACGCCCGAAGACTCCGAGGACGTCGAGGTTACCGACGATTCGAAGGACCTCGATGCTTCCGCGGACGAATCTGCAGAGCAGCCGGCGGACGAGCTTGCCGACAAGCTCGCGACCGCGCCCGCCGAAGAGGCGCCCGCCCCCGAACCGCCTGCCGAGCCGGAATCCGAACCTGCGCTCGCACCCCTAGAGGAAGTCCAGGTCAACATCACCGTCCCCTCGTCGGTTTCCATGGTTCTGAACGCCGAAGGCGACAACACCGCTCTCATCCCCGTTGCGGCGGCGAACCGCTCGGAACGCAACGTGGCCATCGTGGGCGTTCGTCTCAAGCGCGCCGACCAGGACTTGCCGGGGGGCTCGTGGTCGCTCACCACCGAAAGCGGCTCCACGACATTCGTGCAGGACGCGCGCTTCACACCGCTGGGACTTGAAGCGACGTTCGACCGGCCGGTGCTGCTAGCTGCAGGCGATGAGAACACAATGCTCGTGTGGCACGGAACGTTCACCGACTACGGTATGAAGACGCTGCTCAACGCCGCGATCGACGCGGACGGCAACAGCTTCGCCTACGGCTCGATGATCTGGATCGTCGCCGCCGCGTAACGACGACGGGAGCATCTTCGCCCGAAAAACACGCCTCAGACGTTGGAGCGTGTTTTTCGGGCGAAGATGAGCCGCTGCGGGGGCAATCGTCTCGGGCTACATCGAATCGCGGCGCAAGCGCTCCGCTTCGGCGAGCAGCTCGGCAGGAACGCTGGCTGAGCTGCGAATCTCGTCAGATGAGCGCATAAGGCGCCCTTGCTCGTTGTCGTCGCCCACAAGCAGCCCGTTCGCGAAGAATACGCTCGATCCATCCAGAACCAGGTTGTATACCTCGAAATCGTGCGAAACGCACCCGATGGCTTTTCCGAGCGTCAGATTGCTCGTCGCGGGCTCGTGCGGAGCGAGCTCGATGCTTTCGATGGCGACGCAGCCGCCCTCCGTGCGAAGCCGATCGTCCACGACGACCTCGCTGCATCGCTTGACGCCCTTGTCGGTGAACAGGGGGTGGTTCGCCGTCGCGACGAGGTTGCCGCCTTGCGCGAGCCCGATGCGAATCAGCTCGGACTCGCGCCCTTTGATGATGTCGCGTATATGCGCGGTTCCTGTTTCGGTTCTTACCAAATCGCCGATACGCAGGTCGCGAATGGGGCGCTGGCTGCCATCGGCCATGAGCACGAGGGTTGACGCTTCGACGCAACAACAACCGTTCATCTTGCACCGCCTTACTTGTGATTACTATTTGTGATAGTACCTATGCTGCTCGTACTTCGGCTCGCAGCAGACGTTGATGCCGAGGGTGCGGTACAGCTTCTCGTCGGTGGCCGACAGGATCACGCTGAAGAACGCGTCGCAGCCGTATAGGTCGTTCACGTGGTCGATCAGCTTCTTCGCCAGCGGATCGGTGGCCGAGCTGATGGACAGCGCGATGAGCGTCTCATCGGAGTGCAGGCGGGGGTTGCGGCTGTTCAGCTGCTCGGTTTTCAGGCGGCAGATGGGCGTGATGGCCTCGTCGCTGATCACGTCGATGTCGTCGTCCACGCCGGCCAGGCCCTTGAGCGCGTTCATCAGCAGCGACGATGCCGCGCCCAGCAGCGACGACGTCTTGCCCGTCACCACCGAGCCGTCGGGCAGTACCATCGCTCCAGCCGGGCCGCCGGTCGTCTCTTCCTTCAGCAGTGCTGCCGAGCGGGCGGGCGACAAGCTGGCGTTCACGCCCGCTTGGTTCATCAGCAGCTCGAGGCGTTCCATGCGCTCCTGGCCCACACCCGAGCGCTTCACCTCGACCGCGGTTTGGAAGTAGCGGCGCACGATTTCCATCTTCGCTGCGTCGCGCACGGCCTCGTCGTCGACGATGGCGTTGCCGGCCATGTTCACGCCCATGTCGGTGGGCGACTGATACGGGCTGGTGCCCGAGATGCGCTCCATCATAGCCTTCAGCACGGGGAATATCTCCACGTCGCGGTTGTAGTTGACCGTGGTGGTGCCGTAGGCTTCCAGATGGAAGGGGTCGATGGTGTTCGCGTCGTCGAGGTCCACCGTGGCCGCCTCGTAGGCGATGTTCACCGGGTGCTTCAGCGGCAGGTTCCACACGGGGAACGTCTCGTACTTGGCGTAGCCGGCCGCGATGCCGCGCTCATGCTCGTGGTACAGCTGCGACAGGCACGTGGCCATCTTGCCCGAGCCGGGGCCGGGCGCCGTCACCACCACGAGGGGGCGCGTCGTTTCCACGTATTCGTTCTTGCCGTAGCCCTCTTCGCTGACGATGCGGTCGATGTCGTACGGATAGCCGGCGATAGGGTAGTGCAGGTAGCTTTTGATGCCCAGGCTTTCCAGGCGGCGGCGGAACGCGCCGGCCGAGGGTTGGTTCGCGTAGTGGGTGATCACCACGCCGCTGGTGGCGAAGCCCATGGAGCGGAAGATGTCCATGAGGCGCAGCACGTCCTCGTCGTAGGTGATGCCCAAGTCTCCGCGGACCTTGCTCTTCTCGATGTCGTTGGCGTTGATGGCGATGATGATCTCCACCTCGTCGGCAAGGCTTTTGAGCATGCGGATCTTGGAGTCGGGCTCGAACCCGGGCAGCACGCGCGCGGCATGGTAGTCGTCGAACAGCTTTCCGCCGAATTCCAGATAGAGCTTGCCGCCGAACTGGTTGATGCGGTTGCGGATGTGCTCTGCTTGAAGCGCGATGTACTTGTCGTTGTCGAATCCGATGCGCATGAGAAGACAGTGCCCCTTTCCTGGAAAATGCCATGTCGGTCTGCCGCTACGGTTCCGCGGGCGCCATTGGACACGATTATATCCTACTTACGTAGGCGAAGGTTGTTTCCGGCGTGTGAAATTAATCGAGTCGCGTGGCGCGTGTTGGGATCGCTTGACCGCGAGCAGCCTCGACTGGCGAGGCTTGCGTTCCCATGCTGTTGACCAGGGAAAGCAGCTCTTCGCGCGAGCTGACGTCCAGTTTTCGGTAGATGTTTCGGATGTGGGTGCGCGCAGTGTTGTCGGATATGAACAGCGTTTTGGAAATGTAGACCGAGCCGTATCCCAAGCTCAGGTACTGCAGGATCTCGTGCTCGCGCTTGGTGAGAGCGTGCTTGTCAGCCACGGCTGCGACGCGCTCGTGTTGCAGGGCGTGCAGTCTATCGGCTTCGTCTTCGTTCCGGGCTGTGTCGTTCGGGATGCCCGGATCCTCTAACGAGCAGGCTTGTTTCCACGATACGTATCCTAGGTGGGCGACCACGGCGCCGAAGTATATCGAGAGCACGATCCACAGGAAGGATCCCAGGTTCACGTCGGGCGATGCGTTCACCTGCACCGTCATGCCTAGAAGCGATGCCGTGCAGCAAAGCGCGAACGCCGCCGAGAACACGAACGGCAACGGGAGTTCCTCTGCTGCCGCCATCGCCACGAGCGACGAGAGGGCGAACAGCGACAACAGGGTGAGCGGCGCGTACACGAGCATCGCCCCGACGATGAACAGCGGAGTGCCCGTCGGGAAGCTGTTCAAAACGATGCAAGCCGCGATACAGGTCGGAATGGCCAGGCGATCGACCAATATGACAAGAGGGCTTTTCATGCGCATCGCGCAGAGGGCCACGACGATCGTGGACGCTACGATGCCGCCCGAATACTCGCTTCGGATCGTGCCCGAGCTGATGTCGAACGAGTACGTCGACATCATGAAAGAACAGACGAGAAAGCCCAAAAGCGGCACCCATACGATGGAGAGGAACGCTCTCAGCGAGGAAGCGAGCCCCGATGGCGCGCTGCGATCCCCTGCGCCGTTCGGATGTTCGGACGCGTCGCTTCTGTGGGGGAGGGAGGCGTCCTGCTTGCAAGCGCGGGCGGATTCGTTGTTCGAGAGGAGCAACGGAAGCACCGAGCCGGCGACGGCGAGGAGGCCTTCGGACGCGACTGCCAGGTGGTCGGGCAACAGCGATACGAACCAAGCGATTGCCGACGAGCTGGCGCATGCGATGGCGCCGTAGAACATCACGTTACGGAAGTCCATCAGGAACAAGCGCACCCAGCGCATGATAACGGGGACTATGCAGGCCCCCGCGACGATGCCCAGCATCGCGAAGAGAAGCGTGCTGCGGTGACCGAGAAAGAGCAGGGCCCACAGGGTTGTCAGGGCGAGGGCGTACAGGATGGCGGATGCTGCTGCCACCGTGCGCCCCTTGCGTGTCTCGTGCCCTGTCCAGTGCGGATGCTGCGTCGAATAAAGGAGGATGACCAAGGCTGCGGCGAGGCAGGTCAGCAGCATGGATACAAGGAATTCGCCGGCGGGGTAGGTTTCCGAAGCGAAGCGCAGCATGAGGTACGAATTGGGGGGATACAGGGGTGCCGAGGAAAGGAACGCCGCAAGCAGCAGCAACGACGGGCGAAAGCGAATGGCGGGTTCGGCGGCGAGCCTGCCTAGATCCATGCCGTTTTTCATACGAAGCCTTCCCCCTTCGGCCCCTCCGATGTTTCGCCCCCATTGTACCCCAACCGATGGAGCGCGTGGCCCCCATGGTTGCGAAAAGCCGGCTCGATGATGGAGGAATGCCTGGTCACTGAGGAAAATACCACAACGCGGTGAGGCCCTTCACGCACTGCGGTTATTCCGTCGGTCTTTGGCACCCTTTAGGGTTTCATGCGAGAAACGGGGACGCACGGGCGCTCTCGAACGGGTTTCGAAGGAAGGAATGTATGGGAAACGGAAACAAGAAAGAATGCACCATGCAGAAGAGGGGGAAGGGCATCGATAGGCGCGACTTCTTGAAAGGCGCTCTTGCCACGGGCACGTTGTCCGCCGCCGGTCTTGCTCTTGCCGGGTGTTCCCCGCAAGCGTCGGGTGGCGACGGCGCATCCGCTTCCGCGAACGCATCGACGAAGGGCGGTGCTTCCGTGGGCCTGGTCGGAGGCGCCATATGCGCCGAAGACTGGCTCGGCGAGATGCCGGTTGTAGACGAAGCTGACGTGTACGACACGGTAGAGGTTGACGTCGTCGTGCTCGGAGGCGGTCACGCCGGGACCCAAGCGGCGCTTTCCGCCGCGCAGAACGGCGCGAGCGTGGCCGTCGTCGAGGTGCAGGACGAGAAGAACTATATTTATTTCGGCGAGGATATCTGCAGCTACAACTCTCAAATGTTCCTCGAGCACGGATTCAGCCCTTACAATGTCGGCGACATCGTGTCCGAGTACACCCGCCGAAGCGTGGGGCGCGTGAGCCCCTCCATCATCAGGCTGTTCGTAGAGAACTCCGGTGAGATGATGGACAATCTGGTTGCGCTCACTCCCGATACGAGCAACGCCTTCGACTTCGATGACGATCAGTGCATCATCCAGGTTGCCTATGGCGATCCCTCGGACGACGCCTATCCGATGGAGCTTTCCGGGTACAAGACCTGGCCTGCCACGTTCCAGACTCAAGGCACGGTGTCGAACACGCAGCTCATCGAAGGCCGCGAGGAGATGAGCCGTATCACCGAGCTTGAAACCTACTGCATGCGCGAAGCGCAGCGGTTGGGGGCCGTGTGGTATTGGCAGCATTCCGCCGTCGCCCTCCAGCTGGACGGCGATGCGGTGCTGGGCGCGTACGCAAAAGGACCTGACGGAAAATATCTGAAGCTGAACGCCAAGAAGGCCGTGCTGCTTTCCTCGGGCGATTTCAGTTCCAACGCCGACATGGTGTACAACCTGCTTGACGACGTGGCCGAGTGGAGCACTCGTGCCGGGGCTGATCGCTCGGCTTTGACGGGCATGGGCCGCGACGGAGCGGGGCACAAGCTCGGGTGTTGGGCGGGCGGCGCCATCGAGCCGCATCCCCGTCCGTCGATGAACACCATGGGCGGCATGCCGGGGCCTTGGGGAACCTGCCCGATGCTGACCTTGAACGCCAAGGGCAAGCGCTTCATGAACGAGGCCATGTCCCAGGTGGTGAACGCCAACTGCATGCGCCAACCGCTTGGAAACATCTATGCTATCGCCGATGCCGACTATCTGAAGACCGTGCAGTCCGCCACTTTGGATCACGGTGCGCCGAACTGGGGCTCTCCTTCGACGGTGCAGACCATGGTGGATGCCATTTCCGCCATGAAGCCCGGTCCCGAAGGTGCCGTCATTCCGCAGTGCGGCATCGTGAAGAAGGCGGGGGGAGCGAGCACGGCCGCCATAGGCGGGGCGGGCATGTCCGATCCCGACGCGAGTACCGGCGAGGCTCCTTCGGACGGCGCGACGGAGGCTGCGGGCACGGGTCCTATGGAGGGAGTCGGTCCTATGGGCGATGGCGGCCCGAACCTGTGGTGCGCCAACACCATCGAAGAGCTTTTGGGTTATCTGGGCATGGAGGGCGAGGCCCTCGAGACGGCGCTGGCCGAGATCGAGCGCTACAACGAGCTGTGCCATGCCGGCGCCGACACCGATTTCGGCAAGGATGCCAGCGTGATGTTCCCTGTGGAAAAGGCACCTTTCTACGGATCGGTTTCCGAGAACACCGGCATCGCCAACGCAGGCCTCGTGACGCTGGCCGGGTTGCTTACCGACGAGAACCTGAATGTCATGCGCGCTGATCGCAGCGGCACAATCAAGGGCCTTTATGCGGCCGGCAACTGCCTGGGTCAACGGTACGGCGTGGGTTATTCGACTCCTTCCGCTGGCAATTCCATCGGCATGGCCATGACCCATGGACGCGTGGCCGGCAAGATAATGGCCGCTTTGTAAGGGCTCGGACAAGTACGTAAGGAGAGGAACAATGTCTCGAATCGAAAAGAAGAACATCGACAGGCGCCAGTTTCTCAGGGGCGCGGGAATCGGTCTTGTAGGTGCCGCAGGGGCAGGCGCCCTGGCGGCGTGCTCGCCAAGCGGGCAGGCTTCGAGTGCGACCGAGGAGGCGGACGCAACCGCCGTCGGGAGCGAAAACGGCGCATCCTCAAGCTGGCGCACGCCGCCGGAGCCGGTGGAGGAGTTCGTCGAGGAGCACGATTACGACGTCGTCGTGGTGGGGCATGGCTATGCTGGCGTGTGCGCTTGCCGCGAGCTGGCCGAAAGCGGCGTGAGGGTGGCGCTTTTGGAGCGTCAGCCCGAAGACACGTACATGGCGATGGGTTCCGAGAGCATGGCCATCAACTCGAAGGTCCTCGATCGCGCCACCGAGGGCAATCCCATTCCCCATGTGGATATGAACGAGTACTTCGAGAACTGGATGGCCATCACGGGAAACCAAGTCAACCCCGCGCTTCTCATGCGCTTCGTCAAGAACGAAGCGGACAACATCGATTGGTACTACGACGGGCTCACCGACGAGGATTTCGCCCATGTGACCCATACCGGTTGGCCTGATGCGGGCGACGAGTGGGAGCACCTCCTTCCCAATATCGGGCCGATCAGGTTCTATCCGGGAACGTTCTCCTGCTTCGCCGAGGAATGCAACCAAACGAAGGTCCAAGGCTACAATCGCGAGAAGGCCAAGGCGGCCGGAGCCGATTTCTATTTCGGGATGCGCGGCGAGCAGCTGGTGCTGGAAAGCGGCGCCGTCGCCGGCGTCGTGGCATCCGATTCCGACGGCGCGCATCACAAGTTCTCCTGCCGCGCGGCGGTCATGGCGACCGGCGGTTTCGCTTACAACAAGGAGATGCTCGTCGACCTCATGCCCGATATCGCCAACAACATGGTGAGCACGGAAGAATGGAAGGACGCTTACGGCAACCCGCGCTTCCAAAGCGACTCGTCCCAGTGGCCCTATCAAGGAGACGGCGTCAAGATGGCCTTGTGGAGCGGTGCTCATCTGGAAACCGTGGTTCCGGGTATGAACGCGCGTCATATCCAGGCTCCTGCGAGCATGTCCAACCTTCCCCAGGCCGTATGGGTTCGCGGCGACGGCAAGCGTTTCATGAACGAGTTCTATCCGGTTGTCGAGCAGCGCGGGGTGGTCAACGTGTACATGCCCCGCGAGCCCATCAACTGCGTGTTCGACGATGACTTCACGACGTATCGCGAGTACTACGTTCCGCAGCACGGCGGTCAGGAGCCTACGCCCGCGGCCCTGCAATCGCTGCGCGAGAGCATGGACAAAGCCTATGCGAAATTCAAGGGCACGTGGGTCGAGCCCGAAGGCGAGGAGGACGATGGCATGCCGTCGATCTTCAAGGCACCGGACTACCTTGCGGACGACACGCTTGAAGGGCTTGCCGGCCAGCTCGGGTTGACGGGCGATGCCGTGACGAACTTCATCGAGCAGATCGAACGGTACAACGGGTATTGCGAGACTGGGGTCGATGAGGAGTTCGGTCGCAACAAAGCGGTCCTGTTCCCGGTGAAGAAGGCCCCGTTCTACGCGGTTGCGGGCAATCCCGGCCTCGGCGAGGTCATGGCCACGTGCGGCGGCGTCATCACCGATGCTGATCAGAACGCCCTCAACGACGATTACGAGCCTATTCCCGGTCTGTACGTGTCCGGAAACGACTGCGGTCGACGTTTCGGGGCCGAATACTGCTCGCCGACGCCGGGCGTCTCGCTTTCCATGGCCATCACCTTGGGTCGGGAATGCGGCAAGTCGGTGAAAAAGTACCTCGACGCCAACTGAGGTTTCGAAACGTTTTGAAGGAGTGAAGATGAGCAACGATAAGAAAACGTCAACGGCCGACGGCCTCACGCGTCGTGGGTTCCTCACGCTGGGAGGCGTGGCGGCGCTGGGAGCGGGGGCGGCGTTGGCGGGATGCTCGCCGCAGGCGTCTTCGGCGAGCGGAACGGACAATGCGGTGACGACTGCGAACGCGGCCGATTCCGGAGAAGGGCTTGCTCCGTCGCCGTGGGGAGACTACTATCCGTGGCCTGCCAACCCTCCCGAGATCACTGACGATATGGTGGAGGAGGAGCTTGACTGCGATGTGGCGGTCGTGGGGCTTGGCGTCTCGGGCGTTGCGGCGTTCCGCGCGGCTTCGGAGGGCGGTGCCAAGGTCGTCGGCATCGAGAAGGGCTCCATGCCGCAGCAGCGATCAAGCCAGTACTGCTATTTGAACGGCAAGCTCACCGATACCTTCGGCCTGCCTCATCTGGATCTCGAGGCCATCATTAAGGAAGAGTTCCAAGAATGCGCCAGCATCACGAATTACAACATCGTCCGTAAGTTCGTTTTGGGCGATGCCGAGGCGATGGATTGGTGGATCGAAGGTGCGGGTTGCGAGGTGCTCGAGCACTTCGAGATGACGATGGATCCCAACGCGGAGGTGCCCAATGGCGTCAGCTGCATGAGCGATCCGACGATCGACTGGGAGAACGAACCGCAGGCCGCCTATCCTGAGTGCGTCAACTTCACCGACCATCAGGCCGTGCTCGACAACAATTTCCAGAAGGGACTCGATGCCGGCACAGGCTCCGAAGCGTATTTCGGCCACTTCGCCGAAGCGCTCATCCAAAACGGCGATGGCCGCGTGGTGGGCGTGTACGCGCGCAACGCCGATACCGGCAAGTACAAGAAGATCAACGCCAAGAATGGCGTGTGCCTGGCATCGGGCTGCTGCCGGTCCAACGAGGACATGGTGCGCTACTTCGCACCGAACATCATCTGGAACGGCAACGGCAATCCGTGGCCGAACATGGACGTGGAGGGCAATCGCACCAATACGGGCGACGGCTACAAGCTGGGGTACTGGGCGGGTGCTTCCATCCAGCAGTACCAGTGCTCGCAGATGCACGTTATGGGCGGCCCGGGCGACACCGATTCGCAGAACGATTCCATGGGCTTCACCGGGCCGCTTCTGCGCATCAACTACAACGGCGAGCGGTTCATGAACGAGGACACCTGCGCCGCCGACGCCGAGTACCCCATCGAGCTGCAGCCGAAGCACAAGTGCTTCATGATCACCGACGGCCACTTCGAGGAGAACGCCGCGAAATGCGTGAACACGTTCGCAGCCTCGCTTGCCGAATGGGACGAGCGGGTGGGCGACGGCACCATCTTCAAGGGCGAGACTCTTCGCGAGCTGTTCGAGAGCATCGACGGCATGGACGTCGAAACGGCATTGGCCACGGTCGAGCGCTACAACGAGCTATGCGAGAAGGGCGTAGACGAGGACTACGCCAAGCAGGCGAAATACCTGATGCCCGTGACCGACGACGGCCCGTTCTACGCGCAGCGCATGGGCGTGGGCCTGTGCTTGGTCATGATGGGCGGTTTGGAATCCAACCAGAACGCCCAGGTGCTCGACCTCGAGCGTCGGGTGATCCCCGGCCTGTATGCGTCCGGCAACATCCAGGGCAGTCGCTTCGCTATCAAGTATCCTTTCCGCCTAAGCGGCCACAGCCATGCGATGGCTATGTTCTACGGAAAGGTGGCCGGCGAGAATGCCGCAGCCGGATTGTGAGCAACTAGCCTGATAATTTGAATCATTCGATAGCGCTATCCTTTGCGGGATTGGCGCACCCTCCCTCCCCGGCGCAGGGGTCGGGCACGCGTTTTGATACGCGGCGCCTGGCCCCTGCGCTGCTTGCGGGGTCCTTTTCGGGTGAAATCGCTCGGCGCGCATCCCGCAAACGCGCAGCGCCCCTCGCCGCCGCGAAGGCGTGCTATCCTGTGAACCATATCATGCAGGCGGTTCGACGGGCGGAGCGCGGATGTTTCACGTGAAACATCCGTTCGAAGTTTTGCGGTGGCGCGGCGACGACGAAGGTGGCGGATGGACGAGCTGTATCGAGAGTACCTGGCGTATCTGCGCGTCGAGCGAGGAAGCTCTCCGTTGACCGTGTCCGCGTACGCCGCCGACCTCAAGGACTACGCGCAGTTTCTCGAGAAACGCGGGGTCGAGTCGCTGGACGACGTCGATCGCGAGGTCATCGTAGCTTACGAGTCGGATCTGTTCGGCCGCGGGTATGCGGCCTCGACGGTGGACCGCCATGTGTCCGTGCTCAAGGGGTTCCACCGCTTCCTCGTGCGAGAAGGCTACGCGCGCCGCAACCCGGCCGACACTATCCAGCTTCCCAAGGCGCCCGACCGTCTTCCCGACGTGCTTTCGGTGGCGCAGGTGGACGCCATGCTGTCGCGCCCGCTGGACGAAGGCCCTCTGGCCCTTCGCAACCAGGCCATCCTCGAGGTCCTGTACGGTTGCGGGTTGCGCGTGAGCGAGTGCACGGGGCTCGATTTGGGCGACGCCATCTTGGAGGAAGGTTATCTTCATATCCTGGGCAAGGGGAATAAGGAACGCATCGCCCCCATCTCGGGCGCCGCGCTGCGCGCGCTGCGCGACTACCTCGAGCGCGGACGCCCCGAGCTCGTCCGCTCGTACGCGAAATCAACCTCGGCCGTGTTCCTCAATGCGCGCGGCGGGCGGCTGACGCGCCAGAGCGTGCACTCCCTCGTCGCCGAGGCCGGCCGCTTCATCGGCGTGGCGAACCTTCATCCGCACACGCTGCGCCATTCCTTCGCCACCCACATGCTCGCCGGCGGCGCCGATCTGCGCGTCATCCAAGAGATCCTGGGGCATTCGGACATCTCCACCACCCAGATCTACACCCACGTGAACCGCACCCATATCCGCGAGGAGTATCTGAGCGCCCACCCCCGGGCGAAGTAGGAAGGCGCTCTTCGTCTCCCACTTTGCCCCCTGCTGACTCAATTTCAAACATCCGTTCGCTGTTTTGTGCCTGATGGGAGGGGGCGGCGAACTGAAATTCAGGTTGAAGATCCATCCTGCCACAGATTCCGCATAACTCCCCACTTCGTCCCACCGCGGGGGCGGGCGGCCTACATGTTGTGCCCGCCCAAGCGCGTCCGTTCTACATGTGGTCGTGTCGTTTTTCGGTTGGCAGGGGAGCGGTTAACGGGAAAGAGTCCGGTGGGTTTCAGGATGGGCAAAAAGGGGGTCAAGTCGCATATTTTGTTGCGAAGTGGGGCGAAGTGGGATAGAATTCCATACATCGAAAGAGCCGTGGGACGGCGGCGGAAAGGAAGGCATGGCGGAAGAGGGCAACAAGGTTGTCGATCTCAACAGCGCGTACCGCCATAAGGTGGACGCCAAAGGCCGCATGTCGCTTCCCGCATCGTTTCGCAAGGTTCTCTCGACGGATCTGGTGGTAACCCGCAACCCGAAGGACGAGTGCCTCTACGTGTTCGAGCCCGATGCGTTCAATGCATGGGTGGCCGGCGTGTTCGAGGACAAGTTCGAGAAGTTCGACCGCACCAACGATCTCCATGTTCGCCTGCGCCGCAAGCTGAAGTCGCGTGCAGCCGATGTGTCCATCGACGCAGCCGGCCGCATCATGATCTCGGCCGAGCAGCGCGAAGCCGTGGGAATCGACAAGGAGGTCGTCGTCGTGGGCAACACGGGCTACTTCGAGATCTGGGACGCAAAGCGCTACGACGCGGTGGACGACGAGACCGATCTCGGTCTGTTGTTCGACTGATCGAAAGGCGTGAGCGATATGACAAGCGAATATCGGCATACACCCGTTCTGCTCGCCGAGTGCCTCGAATACTCGAACCTCAAACCACAGCATACATTCGTGGACGCAACACTCGGCGGTGCAGGGCATTCCTTCGAAGCGGCCAAGCTCATCGGGAGCGGGGGCACGCTCATCGGCATCGATCAAGACGAGGTGGCGCTGGCCGCTGCCCGTCTCAAACTCGGGACGTTGCCTGACGACGTGCGCCCGCGCCTGGAACTCGTGCGCGGCAACTTCGGAAATATGGATGAAGCGCTCCTCAGCACGGAGGTGCCCGGCGTCGATGCGGTTCTGTTCGACCTCGGAGTGTCTTCGGTGCAGATCGACACGCCGTCTCGAGGCTTCTCCTTCAAGGAGAACGGCCCTCTTGATATGCGGATGGATCCGGGTAAACAAACCCTTACCGCAGCAGAGATCATCAACACCTACACCGCAGCAGATCTCACTCGGATCATCCGTACCTACTCGGACGAGAAGTGGGCCAGCCGTATCGCGGATTTCGCGGTGCGCGCGCGCCAGAACGCTCCCATCGAGACGAGCGAGCAGCTGGTCGACATCATCAAGGCCGCCATCCCCGCCTCGGCTCGCCGAGCAGGGGGACACCCGGCGAAGCGCACGTTCCAAGCGCTGCGCATCGAGGTGAACGGCGAGCTCGATGTGCTGAGAAGCGGCCTCGACGCGGCCATCCGCTGGCTCAACCCCGGCGGCCGCCTGGTGGTCATCAGCTACCACTCGCTTGAGGACCGCATCGTCAAGGAAACGTTCGCCAAGTTCGCGAACCGATGCACGTGCCCTCCGGATCTGCCGGCGTGCATGTGCGGGAAGCAGCCGATACTCGACATCGTCACCAGGAAGCCGGTTCTGCCGACGGCCGAAGAAATCGAGCGCAACGCTCGCGCACGCAGCGCCAAGCTTCGCGTAGCGCAGAAACGATAAGCAAAAACGTCCCGCTGACGCAAGCGGGAGCCATATGCACCGCACGCGACCTTTACATGCAGTCGAAACACAGAAAGGGGGTCGGACATGGGCGCAGCACCAGCGTATTCGTACTATCCCGAGCGCGCACCCGAACGCAGCCCGCGCGAGCGCATCAGCGTCGTTCCGGGCCGCGGCACCCGCACGCAGACCCCCACGCTTCCGTCGAACGTCGTGTTCTTGGCGAAGGCGGCGGCGGTCGTGCTGCTGGTGGTGTCGCTTGTGGGATTCGCGCGCATCGGGCTCATGTCCGCGACGATCTCCACGACGATGCAGTCGAGCCAGCTGACCAGCCAGATCAGCGACGCCCGCTCTTCGGGCGCCGCGCTGGAAGTGTCCCAGAGCACGCTGTCCAATCCGACGAAGGTGAAGCAGCAGGCGGGCAAGCTGGGCATGGCCGCCCCCGAGACCACGGGGGTCATCACTCTGGATAAGGACGTCGTCGCAACCGACGAGTCCGGCGCCCTGTCCCTTTCGAAGAGCGTTGCCATAGCGGCTGGCTCCGAGGCGTAAAGCCGATGTCCGATAGACCGCACACGCCGCGAGGCGAGCGCCCTGCTCGCGGTCGCGGAAGCTCCCGCTCGTCCGCACGCCCCTCGCGTCCGCCGCGCGCGGCGCGTCCGGTGCGCGCCTCCGGCCGCCCGGCTGCGGCGGTCGACTTCAACTCGAATTCGAACCGGGTGTTCCTTCCCATTCTCGCCTTCGCCGTCATCGCGGCGCTGTTCGTGCTGCGCTTGGCGTACCTGCAGGTGATAGCCGCCCCTGCCATGGCTTCGGAAGCCGAGAACGCGCGTATGAGCTACGACTGGATCGAGCCGCGCCGCGGCACCATCTACGATCGCAACGGCGTGGTGCTGGCCACCTCCGTGGAGTCGACCACCATCTACATCGACCCGGTGGAAGTCGACGACGCGGACGCGACGGCTCAGGTGCTCGTCGACGTGCTGGGCGGCCAGAAGTCCGACTACCTGGAAGCCATCACCGCTCCGAACACGCGGTACGCGGTGGTGAAGGAGAAGGCCGACGTGGCGGTGGGGGACGCTCTCAAGGAGCGCGTGCGCGAGCTCTCGGCTTCGGGAGGGTCGCGCGAAGGCATGGACTTCGGCATCCGCTATAAGACGCTGTGGAAGCGCGAGTATCCGAACGCTCAGGTGGGAGGCCAGGTCATCGGCGTATGCACGCTGGAAACCGATGCCGAGAACAACCGCGAGTACTACAAGGGGGTATCGGGCCTCGAGCTGTACTACGACGACGTGCTGTCAGGCGAGGCGGGCTACACGCGCGAGGAGCGCAGCCCCGACGGCACGCCCATTCCCGGCGGCACGCGCGACTCCAAGGCGGCCGTGGACGGCGAGGACATCATCATATCCATCGACATAGAGCTGCAGCAATCCGTCGAGGAGCGCCTGACGGCCGATGCCAAGGGCATCACGGCCAACGGCGGCAGCGCCATCGTGATGGACGGCGGCACGGGAGAGATCTACGCCGCGGCATCGCTGCCGCTGCTCAATCCGGCCGACCGGACGAATATGGAAGCGGATGCGCCGAAGCTCAAATGCGTGACCGACCTGTTCGAGCCGGGCTCCATCTTCAAGTCGGTGTCGGCCATGGCCATCCTGGAAGCTGGCACCATGACGCCCGACACCGAGCTGTTCTGCCCGTCCTCCATCGAGGCCGACGGCTACGTCATTGGGGATGCGCACGAGCGCGGAGACGCCACGTACACGCTGCGGCAGATCATGGACCAGTCGTCGAACGTCGGCATCTCGCTGGCCACCGAGAACGCGACGGTGGGCGACGTGTCGGGGTTCCGGAACCTCTACAACAAGATCAACGAGTACAACCTGCACACGAAGACGGGCGTGGACTATCCGGGCGAGGGCGAAGCCGGCACCGAGTACCTGGGGAACCTGCTTCCCTTCGACGATTGGAGCAAGGTCACCGCCTACAACGTCAGCTTCGGGCAGGGCCTGTCGCTCACGCCGTTGCAGATCACCCGCTTCTACGGAGCGCTCGTGAACGACGGCGTGGAGTGCACGCCGCACTTCCTCCTGTCGAAGCCCCAAAGCGGCGAGACGGCCGAGTACGGAAGCGACACCGTCATCAAGGACAAGAAAGCCATCGACGATCTGACCAGCATGCTGAAGACCGTCGTCACCGAGGGCACGGGCAAGGCCGCCGCCATCGACGGCTTCAACGTGGCGGGCAAGACGTCCACGGCGGAGATCTACGACGAGAAGAACGGCGGCTACCGAAAAGGGGTGTACAACCTGGCCTTCACCGGTTTCCTGGCCGATTCTTCCAGCCAATTGGTTTGTTTTGTGGGTGCCAACGAGGTTCCCACCGACGGTGTGGTCACGCCGATTTTTAAGGATATAATGACAACAGCCATCGACCGATTCAACATTTATCCGGAGTGAGGAAGCCATGGGCAAGACCTGTACCGAACTGTTCGCAGGTATCGACTGCACCATCCTCGGCAACGCCGACGACGAGGTGAACGGTATCGCCTACCGCAGCGACCGGGTGCAACCCGGCGACGCGTTCTTCTGCGTGGTAGGCATGACGACGGATGGGCACTCGTTCGCCCAGGACGCCATCGATCGGGGCGCGAAAGTGCTCGTGGTCGAGCGCAAGGTGTACCTGGCCGACGCTACGGACGTCACGGAGATCGTGGTGAAGGATACGCGCAAGGCCATGGCGGCCGCTGCGGCGAACTTCTACGACCATCCTTCCAAGGACCTTGCGCTGGTGGGCATCACCGGCACCAACGGCAAGACCACCACGACCTACCTGGTAGAGCACATCGCGCGGGTAGCGGGGAAGCGCACGGGCGTCATCGGAACCGTGGGCATCCGCATCGGCGACGAGGCCGAGAAATCGGCTCATACCACGCCGGAATCGCCCGACCTGCAGCAGCTGCTCGCCCGCATGCGCGATGCGCGCTGCGACGTCGTGGCCATGGAGGTGAGCTCTCATGCGCTCGACCTCGATCGCACGTGGGACGCCGCATTCGCCGTTACGGCGTTCTCCAACTTGACGCAGGATCACCTGGACTACCATCACACGTTCGAGGCCTACTTCGAGGCGAAGGCGCGCCTGTTCTCGAAAGATTATCCGGCCAAGCGCGTGATCTGCATTGACGACAAGTGGGGCAAAGAGCTGCTGCGGCGTTGCTCGGTTGCCGAAGACAGCGTGGTCACGACGGGCTTCGATCCTTCCGCGCAGATCCATCCCGTGGACGTGCAGTATGCTCCTACCCACACCACCGTCACGCTCGACGTGCGCGGCAGCTTGCATACGTTCGACTACCCGCTCGTGGGCAAGTTCAACGTGGAGAACGTCATGTGCGCCTTCGGCATCGGGCTGCAGCTGGGCTTCCCGGCCGAGACCATCGTCGAAGCGCTCGAGGAGGCGCCGCAGATCCCGGGTCGTTTGGAGCGCGTGAGCGCGCCGAACACGGGCGGCGTGTCGGTGTTCGTGGACTACGCCCACACGCCCGACGCGCTGGAGAAGGCGCTCGCGTCCATCATGGCGCTCACGCCCGGCCGCACCGTCTGCGTGTTCGGCTGCGGCGGCGACCGCGATGCCAGCAAGCGTCCCATCATGGGCAAGGCCGCCCTGGCGGCCGACCATGCGGTGGTGACGTCGGACAACCCGCGCACCGAAGATCCGCAGGCCATCATCGAGGACATCGTGAGCGGAATGAGCTCGGGAGCCGGCCGCTTCGAAGTGGAGGCCGACCGTCGCGCCGCCATCGCGCGCGCCATCGCGCAGGCGAAGCCGGGCGACTCGATCCTCATCGCGGGCAAGGGCCACGAGGACTATCAGCTCGTGGGCGACCAAGTACTCTCGTTCGACGATCGCATCGTGGCCGCCGAGGAGCTCGCGTGTGCGTTCGGCGACGAACCCTCAGGCGAGGATCGATAGCATGCGTTTGAACCACAAGCAGATCGCCGCATGCACGGGAGGCTCGTTCGTGGTGGAGCCGCTTGATCCGCGCGCGCTGGCCACGGGGCTCACCTGGGACTCGCGCGACGCGAAGCCGGGCGACGTGTACGTCGCGCTGCCGGGCGAGCGCGTGGACGGCCACGACTTCGTCGGTGCGGCCCTCTCGGGCGGCGCCGTGTGCGCGCTTGTGATGCAGCCGCTGGACGAGGCCGTGCGCATGCTGGCCGCCGAGCTGGGCGCAAGCGTTATCGAGGTGCCCGACACGGCCCACGCCGTGGCGGATATCGCGCGCGAATGGCGCTCTCACCTGCACGGTCGCGTGATCGCGCTGACGGGTTCCACCGGCAAGACCACCACGAAGAACCTTGTGCGCGACGTGCTGGCAAGCACGCTGTCCACGGTGGCGACGGCCGGCAACCAGAACAACGAGCTGGGCGTTCCCAAGACGCTGCTCGCCGCCGAGCAGGACACGCAGGCGGTGGTGGTGGAGATGGGCATGCGCGGCGCGGGCCAGCTGGCCGACCTATGCGACTACGTGCGCCCCGATTGGGGCCTCGTGGTGAACGTGGGCGAGAGCCATATCGAGCTTCTGGGCAGCCGCGAGAACATCGCGCGCGCCAAGGCCGAGCTTCTATGCGCGCTGCCGGAGGGCACGGGCCGGGCGTTCGTGAACGCCGACGACGACTACGCCGATTTCGTGCGCGAGCATGCGCGCCTCGACGCGCGCCGCGTGGAGACCGTGCTGTTCGACGGCTCCGCCGCCGCAGCCGAGCGCCGCGCCCAGGCCGAAGCCGCCGAAGCGGCGCGTCCCGCCGTGTGGGCCGAGCAGGTGGAGCTCGACGAGCAGGGTCGCCCGCGCTTTCGGCTGCACGCCGTCGGCTTCGCGGATGCCCCTGAGGAGGAGACGGCGCGCTGCGCGCTCACGCTGCGAGGCTTGCACAACGTGTCGAACGCGTGCGCCGCGGCCGCGGTCGGGCGCGCCTGCGGCATCCCGCTTTCCGTCTGCGCCGATGCCCTCGCGCATGCCGAGCCGGAAGCCGGCCGCCAGGAAGTGCTCCGTGCGCGCGGCGGGTTCACCGTGGTGAACGACGCCTACAACGCCAACCCCGACTCCATGCGCGCCTCGCTTGCGACGTTCTGCGCGCTGGACGTGCCGGGCAAGCACGTGGCCGTGCTCGGCGACATGGGCGAGCTGGGAAGCTACGCCCCGGCCTGCCATGCGGGCATCGGGGAGTTCGCCGCCACGCTGCCGCTCGACCGGCTCGTGTGCGTAGGCGAGCTGTCCCTGCACATAGCCGACGCCGCTGAGCGCGCCGGCATGGATCCCCAGCGCATCGTGCGCGCGGGCTCTCTTTCTGAAGTGTTCGGAGATTTGGACGCCTGCGTCGAGCCCGGAGACGCCGTGCTGGTGAAGGCGTCTCATTTCATGGGTCTGACTCGCGTAGTCGAAGGACTGGTCAATTAGCTATGTTTACGGTATTCAACCAATATCCGACGTTTCTCGTGTTCCTTGCCGTCGTGTTCGCCATGGTGGTGACCATGGTGCTCACGCCGTTGTGGATCAAGTTCCTCAAGTCGAGCCATATCGGCCAGCAGGTGCGCGCCGACGGCCCCGAGAGCCACCTCGTGAAGCAGGGCACGCCCACCATGGGCGGCGTCATCATGCTGATCGCGGTCATCGCGGTGGCGCTGTTCGTCGGCATGCCCACGCCCGAGACGTTCGTGCTGCTGGCGGCTACCGTGCTCACGGGTCTGCTGGGCCTCGTCGACGACGCGTCGAAAGTGGTGAAGGAGCGCTCGCTCGGTCTCACCCCGAAGGCGAAGATCGTGGGGCAGGTGGCCATCGCCACGGCGTTCGTGCTCGTGGCCGTGAACTGGCTGGGCATACAGCCCACCGTGGAGATTCCCTTCGTCGTGACGCTCGACTTCGGCATCCTGACCACGGTGGTTCCCGTCGGCGACGGCATCGCCATCCCCTGGCTGTACCTGCTGTTCATGAACATCCTGCTGGTGGGCATGTGCAACGCCGTGAACCTCACCGACGGCCTGGACGGTTTGGCGGCGGGCACGGTCATGATCGTGATGATCGTGATGGCGGCCATCGCGTACCGTTCCGATCTGTTGGAACCCGCCATCTTCGCCGCCGCGCTCGCGGGCGCGTGCATCGGGTTCCTCTGGTTCAACTCGTTTCCGGCCGACATCTTCATGGGCGACACCGGATCGCTCGCGCTGGGCATGGCGCTGGGCTGCCTGGCCGTGCTCACGAAGACCGAGTTCGTGTCGCTCATCATCGGAGGCCTGTTCGTGGCCGAGGCCCTGTCCGTCATGATCCAGGTGTTCTACTACAAGAAGACGAAGAAGCGCATCTTCCTCATGGCGCCGTTGCACCACCACTTCGAGAAGAAGGGCTGGAGCGAGACGAAGGTGGTCGTGCGCTTCTGGATCATCTCCGGCGTGCTGGCCGCGACGGGCTTCTCGCTGTACTTCGCCGAGACCCTCATGGCGGTGGCGTAGTCCATGGCTTCGCGGGAGCTCATAGCGAATCGCAAGCACGCGCCGCACCATCTGGGGCGCGTGCTCGTTTTGGGTCTGGGCAAGAGCGGCCGCGCGGCGGTCGCGTACCTGCTGCCGCTTCTGGACGGTCGCGTGGAAGCGCTGGCCGTGGCGGCCGGGGCGCGCAGCGCGGCCTCCGAGGAATTCGCGGCCGAGGCGCGCGCGGCCGGCGCGCTCGTCGCGTTCGGGGACGAAGCGGTGGGCGTGCTGGCGGCCGAGGCGGGCGGGTCGTTCGACCTGTGCATCGCGAGCCCCGGCATCTCGCAGTTCTCGGCCTTCTACGAGGCAGCCGCGGCCGTATCGGCCGAGGTGATCAGCGAGGTGGAGTTCGCCTGGCGCGAGAGCGCCGCGGACAGCCGCTGGGTGGCGGTGACGGGCACGAACGGCAAGACCACGGCCTGCGCGCTGGCCGCGCACGTGCTGGCGGGGGCGGGCCTTGCCGCGGCCGCCGTGGGCAACATCGGCGATCCGTGCATCGAGGCCGTGGCCGCGGGGCGCACGGACGTGTACGTGGCCGAGGTGTCGTCGTATCAGCTGGCTTCCACGGCGCGCTTCGCGCCGAACGTGGCCGTGCTGCTGAACATCACGCCCGACCACCTGCATTGGCACCGCAGCTTCGAGGCGTACCGCGACGCGAAGCTCAAGCTGCTGGCGAACCTGCCCGGCGTGCCGGGCGCCGTGGCGGTGCTCGACGCGACGAACGACGTGGTGCGCGCCGAGGTGCGCCGCCTGCGCGCGCTGGACGCGGGCGAGCGGGGCTTCTCGTACGTGCCGCTGGGCACGGCCGCGGGGCTAACCGGTGACATGCGCGCCGCGTGCGGCAGCGACAACGCCGCGTTCCTGGATGCCGACGGCACGCTGCGCGTGGCGCTGAAAGGTGCGGAGCACGCTGCGGCGCGCGTCGAAGAACTGCAGATCAAAGGCGAGCACAACGCCTCGAACGCGCTGGCCGTGGCGGCAGCCGCGCTCGCGCTGGGCGTGCACGAGAGCGACGTGGCCGAGGGGTTGCGCACGTTCGCGCCGCTCGAGCACCGCATCGAGCCGTGCGGCTCGGTGGCCGGCGTGCGCTGCTACAACGACTCCAAGGCGACGAACGTCGATGCCACGCTCAAGGCCCTCGCCGCATTTCCCGAGGCGCGCCCCGTCGTGCTGCTGGGAGGCGACGACAAGGGCACCGACCTCGCGCCGCTCGTGGAGGCCGCCCACGCCCATGCGGGCGCGGTCGTGTGCTTCGGCGATGCGGGCGAGCGATTCGCGGCCGCGTTCGAGGCGGCGGACGCGCAGGCTCCTGCCGGTTTCGCCGCGGCGCGTGCTGCGCACCTCGCCGACGCGTTCGACGCGGCTCTCGCGCTAGCTTCGGCGGGAGATGTCGTGCTGCTGTCCCCGGCTTGCGCCTCCTTCGACGAGTTCTGCTCGTTCGAGGAGCGGGGAGCCGCATTCAAAACGCTCGTAGCCGACGCGGCTTCCGCGTTGGGCGCCTAGGCCCGCCATGGCTATTCAACGTGACAAGCGAGGCGCGCCTGCGCATATCATGGGACCTCGGATCATCCTCCTGCTGTCGGTGCTCGCCCTCATGCTCATCGGCTTCGTGATGATCTACTCGACCTCGGCGGTCATCACTTTGGCGAAAGCCGGCACCGAGGTCGCGGTCGATCCGATGGCCGAGACGCTCAACCAGATCAAGTTCGCCGTCGCGGGCGTGATCCTTGCTTTGATCATCTGGAAGTTCGTTCCCGTCTCGCTCTGGCGCAGCAATGCGGTATGGGTTATCTGGGCCGTGGCGTTCGCGCTGCTCGTGATCACGGCGGTGGCGGGCGTGGGCGATGAGGAATGGGGCGCCCGCCGATGGCTCATGATCGGTTCGGCCAGCCTGCAGGCTTCGGAGTTCGCGAAGATCGCGCTCGTGCTGGTGGCGGCGCGTCTGTTCACGGACTTCCGCGAGGGGCAGTACACCGTGTTGGTGTTCTTCGCGCTCGTGGGCCTGCTCGTCCTGGCTCCGGTGCTCATCATCCTGGGCCCCCAGTCCGACCTGGGCACGGCCATGATCTGCGTCGTGGGCATCCTCGCGGTCATGTGGCTGGGCGAGGTGCCGCTGCGCACGATGCTCATCGTGATCGGCGTCGTGGTCGCCCTCGGCCTCGTGGGCATCTTCGGCTCGTCGTACCGCCGCGACCGGCTCATGGTGTTCATGAACCCGTGGAACGACGGCGAAGGCGGCTTCGGCACGGGCTTCCAGCTCATCCACTCGCTGTACGCGCTGTCCGGCGGCGGCCTGTTCGGGGTGGGGCTGGGAAACTCGCACGAGAAGTACCTGTACCTCACCCAAGCGGACACCGACTTCATCTTCGCCATCATCGGCGAGGAGCTGGGTTTGGTGGGCGCCGCGGTGGTCATCGCGCTGTTCCTGCTGTTCCTGTACGCGGGCACCCGCATCGCGCAGTCGTCGCCCGATAACTTCGGCACCATGGTGGCGGGCGGCTGCACCATCATGATCGCGTTCCAGGCGTTCCTCAACATCGCCATGGTCATCGGGTGGTTCCCTGTGGTGGGCAAGCCCTTGCCGTTCATATCGTCGGGCGGATCGTCGCTGGTGGCCATGCTCATCATGGTGGGCATCATCCTATCGGTATCGCGCGGCGCCGAGGCGCCGACCATCTACGATCGCCGACGCGCCGATCTGCGCGTCGTGCGCGCGACGAACGGTGCGCCGCCGCCCTCACGCGGCGGGCGCTCGTCGTCGAGCAGGGGCAGGAGGTAGCGAACATGCTGATCGTTCTTTCCGGCGGCGGAACCGCCGGCCACATCAACCCGGCGCTCGCCTTGGCGGACGTGCTGAAGCAGCGCGGCTGCGAGGTACGCTTCGCCGGCACGCCCACGGGCGTGGAGGCGCGGCTCGTGCGGGAGGCGGGCATCCCGTTCACGCCGTTCGAGGCCCAGGGTTTCAACCGCAACCACCCGCTCACGCTGCCGAAGGCCGTGCTCACCATTCAGAAGAGCACGACGCTCGCGCGCCGGTGGTTCGACGAGATACAGCCCGACGCGGTGGTGGGCTTCGGCGGCTACGTGTGCATCCCCGTGGCGCGCGCCGCCGAGCAGCGCGGCATCCCCGTGGTGGTGCACGAGCAGAACTCGGTCATGGGTATGGCCAACAAGTACCTCGCCAAGCGCGCCGCCGCCGTGTGCCTCACCTACGAGCACGCGGCCGAGGCGCTGGCCGACAAGAGCCGCGTCCGGGTGACCGGCAACCCTGTGCGCGAAAGCGTGTTCTCGGCCACGCGCGAGCAGGGCCGCGCGCGCTTCGGCGTGCCGGAGGGCGCGCGCATGCTGCTGGTGACGGGCGGCAGCCTGGGCGCGCGGCACCTCAACCAGGCCGTCGCCGCGCTCAAAGACGAGCTTCTGGCCTACGGCGACCTGCATATCGTGCAGGTGACCGGCCCCAAGGAGCTCGATGCCGTGCGCGAGCAGCTGGCGCTTTCGCCCGAGCAGCAGGCTCGTTGGCAGCTGCTGGGCTATACCGACCATATGGGCGACGCCATGGCCGCGGCCGACGTCGTCGTCTCGCGCGCCGGCGCCACGTCGCTCGCCGAGATATCGGCCCGCGCGCTTCCGGCACTGCTCGTGCCGTTCCCGTTCGCCACGGAGGACCATCAGACCATGAACGCGCAGGCATGCGTGGAGGCGGGCGCCGCCTACCTCGTGGCCGACGCCGACGTGGAGGGGCCCGAGTTCGCCCGCAAGCTGTGCGAGCTCATCGAGGACGAGGACGTGCGCGCCCGCATGACCGCCGCGGCCCGCGCGCAGAAGACGCGCGACGCCGCGGGCCTGCTGGCCGACGCGGTCATGGAAGCGGCTCGCGCACAGCGTTGAGCGGTCGCGCGATAGGGTACAATAGCGGTTTGCAGTACATCAGAGAGACCGAGGACGCACTATGGACACCATGCACATCGACCAGGTACATTTCATCGGCGTTGGAGGCGTCGGCATGAGCGGCATCGCTCGCGTCGCGTTCGACCAGGGCATGCGCGTGAGCGGCACCGACCTCAAGGAGAGCCGCTACACCAAGCAGCTGCGCGAGGCGGGCATCGAGGTGCACATCGGCCACGATCCGGCGAACATCCCCGAGGGAAACCCCGTGATCGTCGTGTCCACCGCCATCCTCGACAACAACCCCGAACTCGCCGCCGCCAAGGCGCGCGGCCTGACCATCTGGCATCGCGCCCAGATGCTCGCCTATCTGGGACGCGCGCTCCAGACGCTCGCGGTGGCCGGCACGCACGGCAAAACCACCACGTCGTCCATGCTGGCCAGCGTGCTGGACGGCATGGGGGAGGATCCGACGTTCCTCATAGGCGGCATCGTGCGCGCCTACGGCACGAACGCGCACTCGGGAACGGGCGCCCATTACGTGGTGGAGGCAGACGAGAGCGACAAGTCGTTCATGCATCTGTCGCCGCGCGCCGTGCTGGTGACGAACATCGAGGCCGACCACCTCGACCACTACCGCGACCTCGACGAGATCTACGAGAAGTTCGCCTCGTTCATCGGGTCGGTGCCCGACGACGGCGGCGTGGTGGTGGCCTGCGGCGAGGACGAGGCGCTCGTGCGCGTGGCTTGCGCCTCCGGAAAGCGCCTGTTCACCTACGGCTTCTCTGATGCGTGCGACGTGCGCATCGCCTCGTACGAGCCGAACGGCGTGGGCAGCGACTTCACGCTCGAACTGCCCGACGGAAGCGTCGTGAGCGCGCACGTCAAGCAGAATCCGGGCCGTCACAACGTGTTGAACGCCGCCGGCGTCGTCGGCCTTCTGTGGGCGCTCGGATACGACCCTGCGCAAGCGGCCGAAGCGCTGGCCGACTTCGCCGGCGTGAAGCGCCGCTTCGACCTCGTGGGCGAAGCGGGCGGGGTCACCGTGGTCGACGACTACGCGCATCATCCCACCGAGATCGCCGCCACCATCGAGGCCGCGTCCCATCTGGGCTTCGCGCATGTGCACGTGCTGTTCCAGCCGCACCGCTACTCGCGCGCGCCGCTGTTCACCGAGGTGCTGAAGGACGATTTCGGCCGGGCGTTCGACGCGGCCGACGCCGTCACGTTCATGGACGTGTACCCGGCGGGCGAAGCGCCCGTCCCCGGCGTGTCGGGCAAGACGTTCCTGAACGTGGTGCTCGACCATGCGGGTCATCCCGAGGCCGCCTACGTGCCGCGCCGTATCGAGGTGGTGCCCTATCTCGCCGGCAAGCTGGGCGAGGGCGACCTGTTGATCACCATGGGCGCGGGAGACGTGACCGCCATCGGCCCGCAGCTCGTCGACGCGCTTTCGCAGGCGGACGGCGCCGCCGCGCGACGGCAGGCGTGATGCGGCGATGACCGCCCGCCATACCTCGCCGCTCGAGGCGCTGCTCGTCGACGACGCGTTCGACGGCGACGTGTACCCTTCGGAGCCCATGGCTCGGCATACCATGTACCGCATCGGCGGACCCGCGCGTTTCTACGTGCAGGTGGCCTCCGTCGGAGCGCTCAAGCGCCTGGTCACGGTATGCGAGGAGAGCCGGGTGCCGTGGGTGGCCATCGGCCGGGGCAGCAACCTGCTCGTCGCCGACGAGGGGTATCCCGGCGTGGTGATCACGCTCGGCCGCGACTTCCGCATCTGCCGCTACGACGAGGACGCGCACAGCTTCTGCGTGGGCGCGGGCGTGCCGCTGTCGTCGGTGGTGCAGGAGGCGTTCCGTCGATCGCTGGCGGGATTCGAGTTCGCCGTGGGAACGCCGGGCACCGTGGGCGGCGCGCTGCGCATGAACGCGGGCTCGCGCGACGAGTGGATCGGCTCGCGCGTGGTGTCGGTGACCACGCTGTCGCCCGGGAAGGGGCTGGTTCGGCGCGACGGCGACCAGATCGCGTGGGGCTACCGTTCCAGCTCGTTCGCTTCAGACGAGGTGATCGTGGAATGCGAACTTTCCGTAGAGCCTGCCGACCCGTTCTTCATCCGCGGTAAGATGGAAGCGTCGCACGCGCGGCGCAAGAAGACGCAGCCGCTGTCGTTGCCGTCGTGCGGAAGCGTGTTCCGCAACCCCGAAGGCGCTCCGGTGGGCGCGCTCATCGAGGAAGCCGGGCTCAAGGGCCTGCGCATCGGCGGGGCGCAGGTGTCGGAGGTGCACGCGAACTTCATCGTGAACACGGGCGACGCCACGGCGCGCGACGTGCTGGAACTGATCAACCTGGTCAAGACGAAGGTGTACGAGACGTATGGCATCGAATTACAACCGGAAGTCCGTTTCCTCGGGTTCGCGTAAGGCGAGCCCGCGCAACAGCCGCGCTTCCGGGCAGGCCGGCAGGGGCGTGCGTCCCGCCGGCGGCGCGCCGCGCCAATCCGCGCGCGGCGGCATGCCGCGAACTTCGTCGCGTGCTTCGACGCCTGGAACCTATCGCGCCATTCCCGGCGGCCAGCTGCCGCAGCGTCGTGCGAACCAGGTTCGCCCGCCGTTGTCGTCGGTGCGCGTGGGGGATCTCGACCGCGCCGAGCGCTCTTCTCGCGCGCAGAAAACCTACCGTCGCTACCTGGTGCGCATCGGCATCGTGGCCGCGCTCGTGCTGGCGCTCGTAGGCGGCGGCCTGGCCGTGTACTACTCCAACCTGTTCACCA
Source organism: Eggerthella sp. BIOML-A1 (assembly GCF_009875595.1). Classification (NCBI taxonomy): domain Bacteria; kingdom Bacillati; phylum Actinomycetota; class Coriobacteriia; order Eggerthellales; family Eggerthellaceae; genus Eggerthella; species Eggerthella sp. BIOML-A1. The sequence goes on from NZ_WWRZ01000002.1 coordinate 359,743, forward strand.
TCGAGAACGTCTCGGTCACCGGCGTGGAGCATCTCACGGCCACCGACATGTCCGAGCTTGCCAGCGTGCCCGCCGGAACCACGCTTCTGCGCGTCGACGCCGCTGGCATCCGCGAGCGCCTGCTCAAAGACGCATGGGTGGACGACGTGTCGGTGAACCGCGTGTTCCCGAACACCCTGGAGCTGGCCGTCACCGAGCGCACCATCACGGCGGTGGTGGACGTGCCCACTGAGAACGCCGAGTCGGTGCAGCCGTGGGCCATCGCCTCGGACGGCATGTGGCTCATGCCCATCCCCGACCAGAATTCCGAGGCCGGCAAGAGGACCAGCCCGAAGGTGTACGAGGACGCGGCCAAGGTGCTGCACATCACCGACGTGCCCTACGGCACGCGCCCCGAGGTGGGCGCCTACTGCTCGGACGCCAACGTGAACAACGCGCTGGCCATCGTGGACGGCATGACCACCGAGCTGGCGGGGCAGGTGAAGAAGGTGGCGGCCACCGAGACCGAGTCCACCACGCTGACGCTGGAAAGCGGCGTGGAGATCGTGTTCGGCACGGCCGAGAACATCCGCGACAAAGAGCGCGTCTGCCTCGAGATCATGAAGGAGCATCCCGACGGGCTGGCGTACATCAACGTGCGGGTGGTGGATCGGCCCACCTGGAGGGCTCTCTAGGGACCTGTGCGGGCGGTGGCGAGGGGGCGAAGGCGGCGGGGCATCTCAGTCGCTCAGACAGTCCTCGCTTTGCTGCGGAACTCGCTTGGTGAGACGCCCCGCCGCCTTCGCCCCCTCGGCACTCGTCCTCAGCTTCCCGTTCGCTGGAAGGGTTCAACCTGCGGAACTCGCTTGGTGGGGCGCCCCGCCCGCCCGCAAGGCGCAGCGGCTTGAACTTCCCGCTCGCTGGGAGGGTTCGACCTGGGGGTTTGTGCTCGTTTGTCATCCTGAGCGAGCGTAGCGAGTCGAAGGATCCCGTGCGGCGTCAGCGTGGGGGCAGCGGTTCGGGCTTTCCCGCTTGTCGGCAAAGCCCGAACCGTCTGTTTCACAGCATGCGCGATGTTGCCAGGGCTACGGCTTCGTTGCGGGACGACTCCACGGCTTCTAGGAGGCGGTCGATGTCGTGCATGGTGGTGTAGGCGGCTATGCTGGCGCGGCAGACGGCTTCCGCGCCGATGTGGCGCAGGAGGGGCTGGGCGCAGTGGGCGCCGGCGCGCACTGCCACCCCGCGGCGGTCCAGCACGTGGGCGACCTCGGCTGCGCCCACGCCCTTCACGTTGAACGAGACGATGCCGCCGCGCGGCGTCTCGGCGTTCGGCCCGGGGCCGTAGAGCCTGACGGAGGGGATGGAGTCCAGGCCGCTCACCAGGGCGCGGGTCAGCTCGCGCTCGTGCGCGCGCACGGCGTCGAAGCCGATGCGGTCGAGATAGCGCACGGCTTCCGCCAGCCCCGCGGCTCCTGCCACGTTCTGCGTGCCCGCTTCGAAGCGCCCCGGCGTTCCGTCGAACGAGGACGCGCGCTCGAACACCGCCTCCACCATGCCCCCGCCTCGCAGCAAGGGCGGCGTTTCCTCGAGGAGGCGCCGCTTGCCGTACAGCACGCCGATGCCCATAGGGCCGTACAGCTTGTGGCCCGAGAACGCGGCGAAGTCGACGTCGAGGTCGTGCACGTCGAGGGGCTCGTGCGCGATGCTCTGCGCGCAGTCGAGCACGGCGACGGCGCCGCAGGCGTGCGCCGCTTCGATGATGCGCTTGACGGGCGGCACGGTTCCCAGCACGTTCGACATGCCGGTGAACGCCACCACGCGGGTGCGCGTGCCGATTGCCCGGTCGATCTCGTCGTCTGAGACGACCCCGTCGCGGTCGGGCACGATGAAGGAGAGCCTCGCCCCGGAAAGCCGCGCCGCGGTCTGCCACGGCACGAGGTTGCTGTGATGCTCCAGCAGCGTGAGCGCGATCTCGTCGCCCGGCTCCAGCCGCTCGGCGCAATAACAGAGCGCCACGGTGTTCAGGGCGTGCGTGGCCCCGCTCGTGAACGCCGTCTCCTCCGGCGACGCGCCGATGAAGCGCGCGACCGTCGAGCGCGCGTCCTCGTAGGTCCGGGTGGCCGCAGCGGCCAGCGCGTGCGCGGAACGGTGCGGGTTTCCGCATGCCGTGCGGTAGAAATCATCCATGGCGTCGAGGACGCACGACGGCTTCTGCGTGGTTGCCGCGTTGTCGAGGTAGGCGAGCGGAGGGCCGCCCGCGGCGTGCGCGGCGAGGAGGGGGAAGTCCTCCAGCGGCGCGCACGCCCGTCCGTCCGCCATCGTCAAGCTCCCTCGTCCTGCTCGGCGTCGGCCGCGTTCATCGCGTCGCTCGCGGCCCCGTACTGGACCATGCGCAGCGCGAGCAGCCGCTGCACGTTCTCCAGGCGGTCGCGGTAGGGGTCGTCGGCCGGACATTCCCGCGCGATCGCGTCCGCCAGCGCCGCGTCGCCCACCGTGTCGCGCAGCCAGGCGACGAAGGCGTCTACGTCGATGAGCTTGATGATCTGGTCGGCGCCCTTGCCCACGCGCGCTTCGTCTCGGTCGAGCAGGAACACGGCTGCGCTGTGCAGGTTGTACAGGTACAGGTCCGACCCGCCCTTGGAGGGCACCATGCGCCCGGCAACGAAGTGCTCGCCCCAGGAGAGCTCGCGCAGCGCATGGGCCGCCTCGTCGGGCGAGGGCAAGGGGAAGCGCCGGCACGCCTCGGCCATGCCGGGTATGCCTTCGGATCCGCTCCCCGCCTCCTCGCCCCATGCAGGGGAGGTGAGGCCGCCGCACGCAGCGGCCTCCCGGGATGTGGCGGCGGCCGTCTCGTCGAGAGCTGCCATGTCCATCACGCTCCCAGCTTTCCGGCCGCTTCTAGCTTGTCAGCGGCGAAGCCGAGGCCAAGCGCCTCGAGCCCGGAGCGCGTCGGGCGACCCGTGGACTCCTCGAACCCTTCGTGGGCGTAGAAGCGCGTCTTGAAGTCCTCGAACTTGTCGCGGTCGAGCGTGCGGCCCTGGCACAGCGAGTAGCTCCACTTCCCGTCCTCGAACACCACGAGGGGGAAGGGCTTGGTGGTCTTCACGTCGTACACGTAGTTCGTGAACACCTCCTGGTCGCGATGGCGTCCCTCCAGCGCCCAGATGGCGCGGTCGAGCACCCAGAACTTGTGCCCCAGCTCGATGCTCTCCTCGTAGGAGAGGTCGCGCCCGGTGACGGCCTGGAAGAACTTCACCTCGTACTCGGGCGTGGCCCCGTACGTCGAGCCCGTCTCGGCGGTGTGCTTGCGGCTGATGAAGTTCGGCCACACCCAGTCGCACATGCCCAGCGACTGCAGCCAGAAGCGCCCGTAGGCGCGGTTCCAGTGGATCTCGCGCACGCGCGCGTCGGAATAGATGCCCTCCTCGCTCCAGTCGAAGCACAGCGGGTCGCCCAGCCCGGACTGATCGGCCAGCTGCTTGGCCATGTTCTCGGCCGAGACGGGCGGTTCGGCGCCGGTGAGCACCGCCATGATGGAGGTGTTGTACACCGCGTTGTGTACGCCGTGCTCGTTGATGTCTCGCTCGCTGAAGATGCTTCCGTAGCTCCACTCCACCTCGGCGCGCGGCTCGTTGTGCTCGCAGTAGCCCCAGTTCGGGCGCGCCAGCAGGCCCGACGACGTGTCCTCGTCCCAACGCCCCCACTTCTGCGCCGCGCGCGCGATGCCCTCGGCCAGGTCGTCGCCGATCTCGCGGCGGTAGGCGATGCGCATCAGCAGCTCCTCGATGAACGCGTAGGTGCCGTACTGCTCGAAGGGCAGATCGGTGTCGATGTCCTTGCCCTTGCCCATGACGCCCATCTTGTAGAGGTTGTGCAGGTACACGGGCATGTCGATCTCGTAGCCGTTCAGCCCCAGCTTCGACAGCAGGCTGTAGGCGGCCAGCTGCTCGTCGATCTTGCCCGAGTCGGTGAAGTACAGGCCGGCCGAGCAGGTCAGCTCGTTGCCCACGCCGCCGGGGTACAGGTTACGGCAGTTCTTGAAGCAGCCGCGGCATCCTTCTGCGCGCGACACCGTGGGGCTCGTGTCCAGCACGGTGGATGCGGCGCCCGGGCTGCCCGGCGCGCCCGGAACCTTGCCGGCGTCGATGTCGTAGCCGAACTTCTCCTGCACTTCCAACCGTAGCCTCACGAGCGCGGCGGGGTCGGCGATGGGTATGCTCTTCGAGCCGATGAAGCTCATCGCCTTGAGGTTCTTGGCGCCGAACACCGCGCCGAAGCCGCTCTGTCCCGTCACGTGGCCGGCATCGTGCACGATGCACGACACGCGCGCCAGGTTCTCGCCGGCAGGTCCGATGCAGATGACGGACGGTCGCTGCGTGGTTCGGCCTCCGTCGCGCCCCTTCGTCAGCTCGTACCACGAGCCGGGGGCGGTGCCGTGCGTCACCTCGTCCCAGATCCTCTCCTGGCACTCGAAGGTATCGAGTCCCCAAAGGTCGGTCGCGTCGTTGAACGTCACTTGGTCGTTCACCACGCTGATCCACACGGGCGCTTCCGCTTTCCCGCGCACCACGCAGGCGTCGTAGCCCGCTTCCTTCATCATGCCGGCCAAACGGCCGCCCATGCTGGAGCGGTTGTACCATTCGGGCAGCGAGAACGGGCTGATGCCCGTGAACTCGCAGCGCGCCGAGGCGGCCGGCACCACGGCGCCCGAGAACGGCGTGGCGGCGAACACCAGCACGTTTCCCGGATCGACCGCCTCCACGGTCTTGTCCTCGCAGTAGTCCCAGAACAGCTTCGAGGCCATCCCGTGGCCGCCCACCCATTCGATGTAAGGTTCGGTGTCGATGGTCTGGGAGGTGCGGTCGGTCAGGTTCACGATGAGTATCTTGCCGGCGTAGCCGTAATGTTCGGTCATGAGGTCCTCCTATTATTTGTCGTTCGAGCCGGCTGCCGCCTGGGCTGCCGTGCCGCCTGCGCCGTATCCGAGCCGCGCGGGAGGGATGCGCGCCTCGTCGTCGCTGGGCAGGCCGATTTCCAGATAGTGGTCGTTGCGCAGGTTCGCCGTGTAGCCTTCGTCGGTTTGGACGGGCAGCACGTTGGTGAACGCGATGGCCTTCATGGGGCATATCTCCACGCACAGCTGCTTGCCGGACGGGCCGCCCTCTTCATCCCAGAAGGGCGTGTTCTTGCACAGGTCGCACTTCTGGGCGTGCTTGTCCTCGAAGTTCCACTGCACGCGCGACGGCGTGAAGGGGCACGCCTCCACGCAGCGCTCGCAGCCGATGCACTTGCCCTCGTCCACGAGGCGCACGCCCGTCTCGGGGTCGGCGTGCATGGCGCCCACGGGGCAGGCTTCCACGCAGGAAGGGTAGGGGCATTGGCGGCACTGGTTCTGCATGACGTCGTCGGAGGGGAAGCTTCCCAGCGCGTTCTTCATCACCTGGATGCGCGAAAGCGAGGTGTTGATACGGCCCAGATGCGCGAGCGAGCACGAGATGACGCACGTCTCGCAGCCGGCGCACTTCTTCGCATCCACCAGCAGGTAGCCTTGGCTCGCCTCGATGGCGTACACGTCGTCGGGCAACAGCAGCGCCGTGATGCCGCTTCCCAGCACGGCGCCGATTCCCAATCCGCCGATCCCGGCGATGAACTGGCGCCTGGAGAGGCCGCCTTTATGCTGCGCGTCGGTCGCGCGCTGATTCGTCTCGGTCATATCGCTCATCTCCCTTGCGTGCCGTCGGCGGCTGCTGCGCGCGCGGCGGCTCCCATCGTCTCTTGCGCGGATGCGCGCTCTCCGGCGCCGAGTGCGGACTCGTCCATGCCGCGCTCGGGCTGCTCGCGCTCCAGCCGCTCCATCCAACCTGCATGTTCCTTTTCGGCCTCGCCGCGCGGCATCCATCCGATCAGCATGGACGGGAAGGTCTTCCACGAGAACGGTGCGATCACGGCGAAAAACACGTGCGCCGCCAAGAACAGCAGCATGAGCGCGGCCGCGATGTCGTGCACCCAGAACATGACGTTCATGAGGCCGTCGGGCAGCGTGAGCACCACGTGGGCCAATGCCTTGACCAGGCCTGTCACCACCAGCAACGCGGCCGTGACCACAGCCATCACGTAGGCGGCCTTCTCGCTTTCGAAGTACTTGTCCTCGGGCGGCATCGTGAACTTCTTGATGCCCACGAGCAGGCCGTAGTGGCGCACCGTGTAGGCGACCACGTTCTTCGTGGGAAGGTGCTCGCGCAAGCGCCATTTCGAGATGATCGTGTTGCCCAGGTAGTAGAACGTTCCGAACAGGAACACGATCGCGGCCGCGAAATGGACGTTCTGCCATAGGATGGCGGCCGGGCCGTCCTCCACGAACGCCGGGGTGAACCTCAGTCCCAGCACGATGCCCGACGCGAGGCACACGGCGGTGCCGATGCCGTGGGTCCAGTGGGACAGGCGCGCGGGGGCGTCGTGGCGGTACACCCGGTCGCCTGCGATGAAGGGGTCTGTTCGTTTCGCGAATGCGGAAAGGAACAGACCGAAAAACGGCGCCAGGGCGACGAGCCAGGGCGCTTGATCGAACCAGGGCATGGGGTCTTCCTTTCGGTACAAGCTTCGCCCGACCTCGCAAGAGGACGCGACGATAAGCGTATTGGTTTGAGGAGGGGGATGTTCGCGCGCGCCGAATCGACGCGCGAGCTTTCTATACTTTGAAGGCGGTGAGTACGAGCGGAACCATGGGGGACTCCCTTCCGGTCGCGGACGTTCGTTTTCGGTCAGCCGGTCGACGCGATGCTGCTCTTATACGATATAGCCTCGCCTGCATGTTCGGCCAGCAGCCGCCTTGCGAGCGGCGCCGCGCGGATTTGCGAACGGGCGAGCCCCTTCGCCAGCGGTTGCCTGTCGACCATGAGCGGCGACGTCGATGGCCGCGCCGGCGCGCCACGGCGGCATCCATCGTTTCCGCTTACCCGGCTCATCCGCTATATCTGTGGACGTGCGCATTTCATTACCGCAGCGTAATTTGCAAATGGTTGAGCATCGTGTACAATAACCGCACGTGAACTGTGCCCTGACGGGAAACGCAGCATTTGAAAACGCAGCAGGTGTGGAGGATACAATGCCAAACAAGATAGGTTCCGAGCATTTGGCGGTCATCAAGGTCGTCGGCGTCGGTGGCGGCGGCACGAATGCCGTGAACCGCATGGTCGAAGCGGGCGTGCGAGGAGTCGAGTTCATCGCCGTGAACACGGATCGACAGGCTCTGCTCATGTCGGACGCCGACAAGACGATCCACATCGGCGAAGAGCTCACGCGCGGCCTGGGCGCCGGCGCGAACCCCGAAGTGGGCTGCCAGGCGGCCGAGGAAAGCCGCGCGGAGATCCGCGAGGCGCTCGCCGAGGCGGACATGGTGTTCGTCACGGCCGGCGAGGGCGGCGGAACCGGAACGGGCGCGGCGCCCATCATCGCCGAGATCGCCCGCGAGGAGATCGGCGCGCTGACGGTGGGCATCGTCACCAAGCCGTTCTCGTTCGAGGGTCGCACCCGCCGCAACCAGGCCGATCAGGGCATCGACCTCCTGTCCCAGAAAGTCGACACGCTCATCGTCATCCCGAACGACCGCCTGCTGGAGATCGTGGACAAGAAGACGAGCATGCTCGACGCGTTCCGCATCGCCGACGACACGCTGCGCCAGGGCATCCAGGGCGTCACGGACCTCATCACCATCCCGGGCCTCATCAACCTCGACTTCGCGGACATCCGCACGGTCATGAAAGACGCCGGCACGGCCATGATGGGCATCGGCCTCGCCTCCGGCGAGAACCGCGCCCTCGACGCGGCGCAGCAGGCCACGAACTCCAACCTGCTGGAAGCCTCCATCGCGGGCGCGTCGCGCGTGCTGTTCTCCATCGCCGGCGGCCCCGACCTCACGCTCACCGAGGTCGACGCGGCGGCGCGCACGGTGGAAGCTTGCGCCGACGAGAGCGCCAACATCATCTACGGCCAGATCATCGACGAAGGCATGCAGGATCAGGTGCGCATCACGGTGATCGCCACGGGTTTTAAGATGGGTTCTTCGCAGCAGTCCTCCATGGACTTCTCGCGCAAGGACCTGTTCGCCTCCACGACGGCGCCCGACCCGATGCCGTCCGCTCCTCCTGTGACGTTCTCCACGACGTCGCGCGACGGCCGTTTCGCCGACGAGGACTACATCCCCGACTTCCTGAAGCGCCAGCGGTAAGGAGCGGTCGCTTGATGGTCGCGACCGGACAACTGCCCATCCCTCAGATAACCGCGCGCCGATTCGGCGCGCGTTGTCTTCCTGCGCTTACCGACGATGCCCTGTACGAGCGCACGGGCGTGCGCGTCGCGTTCACCGGACGCGCGGGCGGGGTGAGCGAAGGCCCGTATTCCTCGCTCAACTTGGGTAATCACGTGGGCGACGACCCTGCGTCGGTCGAGCGCAACCGAATGCTCGTGCTGGAAGCGCTCGATGCGGCCGACGTTCCGCTCGTGGTGCCCAGCCAGGTGCACGGGGAAGTCGTGGTGGAGCTCGACGACGCGTCGCCCGAGGCGCTCGGTGCCGCACGCGAAGCGGCGCTCGCGGGCGCCGACGCTCTTGTCGCCACCGTTCCCGGGATCGCGGCGCTGCTGTGCTTCGCCGACTGCGTCCCCGTGATCGCCGTGTCGCCGACGGGCCGATTCGCGGTGGCGCACGCCGGATGGCGCGGCGTGGAGAACGGCGTGGCCGCGAAGGCCGTCCGCGCGCTCGCGCGGGCCGATGCCGCCGAGCTGGGGGAGGATGCGGCGAACGGCTACAACGTGTACGTGGGGCCGCACATCCACGCGTCCTGCTTCGAGACGGGCGCCGACGTGCGCAAGCGCTTCGAAGACCGCTTCGGTTCCTCCTGCATTCCCGACGAACGCCATGTCGACCTGCTGGAGGCGTTGACGGTCGGGCTCGAAGAGGCAGGCATCGATCGCGCGCGCGTGGCTGATGCGGGCGTGTGCACGGCATGCTCGTGCGACGAATTCTTCTCGTACCGCGCCGCGGGCGGCATCTGCGGGCGCCATGGCGCGGTGGCGTTTCGAAAGGCTGGGTGAGCGGCATGGGATTCAAAGAGCGCTACGAGCGCACGGTCGCAGAGGCGGCCGCCTGTTGCGAGGCGTGCGGGCGCGATCCGAAGAGCGTGGTCGTAGTGGCGGTGTCGAAGACGGTAGGTGCCGACGAAGTGGCCGAGGCCATCGAGGCCGGCGCGCACGACTTCGGCGAGAACCGCCCGGACTCCCTCGAGGGGAAGCGCGCTCGCTTTCCGCAGCAGACCTGGCACTTCATCGGCAACATCCAATCGCGCCGCATTCCCGACATCGTGCGGGATGCCGCGCTCGTGCACTCGCTGTACCAACAGCGTCACGTGCCGAAGTTCGACGCCGCAGCTGCGGCGTCGGGCAAGGTGCAAGACGTGCTGCTCGAGGTGAACGTGTCGGGGGAGGCGAGCAAGAGCGGTCTCGCGCCGAGCGAGGTGGCCGGCATGTTGGAGTACTGCGCGGGCTTTCCGCACGTGCGCGTGCGCGGGCTTATGACGATGGCGCCGCAGGGCGATGCGCAACGGGCTCGCGCATGCTTCGCCGATCTGGCGCGTTTGCGCGACAAAGTGCGGCTTGGGCTCGACGGGGAACAGGCCGCCGTATTCGATGAGCTTTCTATGGGCATGAGCGAAGACTGGCATGAGGCGATAGCCGAGGGCGCTACCATAGTGCGCATCGGGCGAGCCCTGTTCGACGACGCTTTCGAGGGCCCCGCGCATGCGTGAGAGCGCGGCGCGGCCATGACGCTGAACGCAGCGGCGGCTGGACCGCCGGATAAGAAACGAAGCAGGTGAACGGTATGGAGCTGCCAAAGATCAAGAAATCGGAGCACGGAATGCTCGAGGGAATCAAATCGAAACTGGGTTTCGCAGACGCCAACCCGCATTACGACGACGGCTACTACGACGAGGGGTTCGACGACTACAGCGAGGAGTACGGCGAGTACGGTCCCGACTACAACGAGGACGATTTCCCCGCCGACGATGCTCCCGGTTCGCGTTATGAGCCCTATGCGCCCGTGACTTCGCGTCCTGCGCGCGCCTCGCACGCGCGCTCCTCGGCGCGCAGCTCGTCCGTGGGATCCGCGAAGCTCGTGTCCATCGACGACGTGCGCGCGCACACCCAGGTGCCCGAGAGCCTCAACCGCGATCCGTTGCCGCCTCGCCGCGTGACGTCGCCTTCAAGCGGCTCCTACCGCGGCGATCGCACCATGGTGGAAGCGGCGCAGCCCGCCCCGGCGAACACGCCTATCGCGCGTGCGGCCGCCGCAGCGAACCGCGAGCGCTCCGAGAGCCTGAACTCGCTGTTCACCTCCACGTCCGACGATGCGCCGAGCGTTTCTGGGCCTTCTGGCTCGGGCGTCGCGGTGCAAACGGCAACCACCGCTTCGGGCGCTACCGTGGCAACCGCCACGGCGACGACTGCGGCGTTCGATCCGTTCGACGCCTACGCGGGCGCCGGGGCGGTCAAGCACAACCCCTCCCGCTCGGTCACCGTGCTCAAGCCGGCCAGCTACGCCGAGGTCGAGCGCATCGCGAAGGCTCTCAAGGCGGGGGATGTGGTGGTGCTCGCGCTGCGTAACACGCCCGACAATCTGTCGAAGCGCATCCTCGACTTCTCGTTCGGCGTGTCGAGCGCTCTCGACGCCAGCGTGGACTGCGTGGCCGACAAGGTGTTCGTCATCTCGCGCGGTGCTGCGCTCACCGATGCCGAGCGCATGAGCCTGCGCGGGCAGGGCGTGCTGTGATCCCGTATTCGATTCTTCGCCGGCGCGGCTGCCGCCGCCCGACGTTCTAAGGAGTAGAACGCATGTTGAGCATCAAATACCTCATCGTGTCGCTTGCCGATGCGTACAGTATGGTGCTGTTCGTCTACGTGCTCATGTCGTGGTTTCCCACCGACCGTGGCATCTTGGCGGACATCAACCGGGTACTGGCCAAAGTGTGCGACCCGTATCTCAACCTCTTCAGGAAGCTGATACCCCCGCTTGGAGGTATGGTGGACGTTACGCCCATCATCGCCCTGCTTGTATTACAATTTGGAGTACGTTTACTGATAAACTTGTTTTAATGCGTAGAATCGTGTTCGCGTGCGAACAAGACGAAGGGACTACAGATGGCTATCACCTCGGCTGAGATACACAACCAGAGCTTCTCGATCGATCGCAAAGGCTACGACGTCGACGAAGTCGATGTGTTCCTCGAGCATGTCGCCGACGAGATCGACGGCATGAACGCCCAGATCGCCCAACTCGAGAACCAGCTGGACGATCGTAAGTTCGAAGGCTTCGACACGCCGGCTCGCGTCGAAGCTCCCGTCGTCGTGACGGACGATGCCGCGCTGGCCGAGAAGGACGCGCGCATCGCCGATTTGGAGCGCCAGCTCGAGGCCAAAAAGGCCGACGACAACGCCATCGCGCAGGCTCTCATCATCGCGCAGCGTTCTGCAGACGAGATCATCGCGAACGCGAATGCCCAGGCAGCGGCCACCATCAAAGATGCCGAGGACGAGGGCACGCGTATCGTGGACAAGGCGGAAGCCGAGCGCCAGAAGGTGCTCGACGCCATCAAGAAGCTCGAGGACGACCGCGAGGACGTGCGCGAGGACTACCGGGACCTGCTCACCGACTTCATCGGCGACGCTACGCGCAAGCTGGCCGAGATCGGCGGCGAGATGCCCGCTTCCCTGCCGGTAAGCGCCCATGCGCGCACGATCGACGTGGTCGAGACCACCGCTACGGGCCGTGTGACGGCTCCGGCGCAGGCCCCCATCAACCGCGACGGCGCGGGCGCGTACTCCGTGCCCCAGGCGACGGGCGCCGTGGTGGCGCCGGCCACGCCGACTCCTTCTGGCGTCGAGAAGGATCTTTCCGGTTTCGGCGATGCCGACGATGCTTTCGAGTTCGAGGAAATCGACTAAACCGCGCGCATCATCACGCTCGCAGCATGGACGACGAAACGCGCTCCCGCCCGGGAGCGCGTTTTTTTTTCGCCGACAGGAAACGCTTAGGGTTTTCCCTGATTTTTGTCGCCATCTTTTGGAGATCGTTGACGGTGACGTTACGTCATCGCGTATGCTCGATTGCAGTTCGAGCGCGCGGGGGACGCGCGGCAAGGCGAGAGGAAAGGCGGCGGCCGAGCTTCGGTCGCCTCGGAGGAGCATCCATGACCGATCGGAACTACCTGACTATCGGCGAGCTGGCGCGACGCGTCGGCGTGACGGTGCGCACCATCCAGTACTACGACCAGCAGGGGCTGCTGTCGCCATCGGCGAAGGGTCCGCAGAACCAGCGCCTGTACACCGACGACAACGTGAAAGACCTGTATCGCATTCTGACCTTGAAGTACCTCGGGCTGTCGCTGGCCCAGATCAAATCCGATGCAGCTCTTTACCGAGAGCCGGCAGCATTGCAGGAGTTGGCAGACGAGCAGATGGATGCTATCGAAGAGCAGTTCCAATCGCTGTTCAAGCGCATGACCACGCTGCGCTCCCTGCATGACGAGTCGCTCGACGATGCGTCTGTGAACTGGGAGGCCATGGCCGACACTATCGAACGCTGCCAAGGCGAGAGCCAGTTCTTCTGGCGCCTCACTTGCATCCGCGACGACGCTCCGGCTTCGGAGGAGGCCGCCGAGAACCAAGTGGCGCGCGGTGAATCCGTGTCGAAGTGGCACGAGCTGATCGCCGACACCATCCGCCTCATGCCTGCCGGCGAGCCCGTGGACAGCGAACGAAACCGCGAGTTGGCCAAGCGCTACCTCGAGTTGGATATGGAACAGGACACGGCGCGCGCTGAGCAGAACTTCATCCTCATGGAGAACATCGCCCCTCATGCCGGCGGCGACGGATCGTTCGACGAGCTGCGTCAAGCGGTGTTCGACCATCTGGAAGCCATCGTCGCCTCCTACCGTTCCCGCCCCGATCCGGCCGAATAGGCTGCGATCTCGGCGCCGTGCGGGTGCCGCAAAACCTCATCTCTCCTACCTCCCTTTGCGGCCCCCGCACGGCACGTCATACCCTCGTTCGGTTTCAGCAAGCATGGCGCCGCCAAAAGGCGAAGCCGCAACCAAGAAAGGATACGCCTATGCTCGTGTCGTGGATGACGACGAACAAGTGCAACCTCAAGTGCGTCCATTGCTACCAGGACGCCGAGGAGGCCACTGACAAAGAGCTCTCCTGCGAGGAGGGCAAGAAGATGATCGACGAGATCGCCCGCGCCGGCTTCAAGGTGATGATCTTCTCGGGCGGCGAGCCTCTCATGCGCCCCGATATCTACGAGCTGGTGGCGCACGCTGCCTCGCGCGGGCTGCGCCCCGTGTTCGGCTCGAACGGCACGCTCATCACGCCGGAGGTCGCCGTGCGGCTGAAGGAGGCCGGAGCCTGCGCCATGGGCATCTCGGTGGACAGCCTCGATGCCGTCAAGCACGACAGGTTCCGCGGGCTCGAGCACGCCTACGACCTCACCATGGCGGGCATCGAGGCCTGCAAGCAGGCGGGCCTGCCGTTCCAGCTGCACACCACCGTCGTGGATTGGAACCGCGACGAGGTGTGCGCCATCACCGACTTCGCCGTCGAGATCGGAGCTATGGCCCACTACGTGTTCTTCCTCATCCCCGTGGGGCGCGGCAAGTTCATCCAGGAGACATCGCTCGAGGTGCTGGAGAACGAGCAGCTGCTCAAGGACATCATGACGAAGGCCTCGCAGGTGCCCATCGACGTGAAGCCCACGTGCGCGCCTCAGTTCACGCGCGTGGCGAAGCAGCTGGGCGTGGACACGCGCTTCGAGCGCGGCTGCTTGGCCGGCCTCACGTACTGCGTCATCGGCAGCGAGGGCATCGTGCGTCCCTGCGCCTACATGACCGAGGAGGCGGGCGACGTGCGCGAGACTCCCTTCGATGAAATCTGGGCGTCGAGCCCCGTGTTCGAGAAGCTGCGCACGCAGGCGTACTCCGGCTCGTGCGGCACCTGCGACTACGCGCAAGGCTGCGGCGGCTGTCGCGCCCGCGCCGCCTACTACCACGACGGCGACATCTTGGCCCAAGACGACTACTGCGCCCACGGTAACTCGTTGGTTGCAGCCGCCGTCTAAACCGTCGACATCGAAAGGACCACTCATGACCACTATCTCCGAACGCATCGTTCCCTCTGCCGTCGCCGCGTCCCTTGCTGCGGCGATGCTGCTGGCCGGCTGCTCGGCTGCTCAGCCGAACGCCGATGCTGACGCAAGCGCTCCGCAAACAGAAGCCCCGGCCGCCTCTCAGGCCGGAGCGGTCACGTTCACCGATGACACGGGCGCCGAGGTGACCGTCGACAATCCGCAGCGCGTGGTCGCCTGCATGGGCAGTTTCGCCAGCATATGGGAGCTTGCGGGCGGCACGCTCGTGGGCGCATCCGATGATGCGTTCACGTTGTCCGACTACGATCTGAAGTCCGAAAACGTGCAGAAGGTGGGCGACTTCTCGAACCCGAACCTCGAGTCCATCATCGCGCTGGAGCCCGACTTCGTGATCATGACGAGCGGCTCGGGCGGCCGCGGAGGCGACTCGAACCAGGCCGACCTCAAGGCGGCGCTCGCAGCGTCGAACATCCCGGTGGCGTGCTTTCAGGTGACGACGTTCGCAGATTACGAGCGCATGCTGCGCACCTGCTGCGACATCACGGGACGCGACGATCTCTACGAACAGAACGCCCAGGCCGTGTCCGAGCGCATCAAGGCGATCACGGCCAAGGTGCCTGCGGGCGAGGCGCCCACGGCGCTGGTGCTGACCACATTCTCGGGCGGCACCCGCGTGCAGGCGTCCTCGACGATGACGGGTGCCATGCTGGCCGATCTGGGCGTCAAGAATCTGGCAGACGAGAATCCCAGCCTGCTCAAGGATTTCAGCCTGGAATCGATCATCGAGATGAACCCCGACTACATCTTCGTGGTGCCCATGGGCAATGACGACGCAGCCGCCATGAAGGCGCTCGAGGATCAAACGGCTGCCAATCCCGCCTGGTCGACGCTCGATGCGGTTCAGAACGGCCGTTACGTCACGCTCGACCCGCATCTGTTCCAGTACAAGCCGAACGAGCGCTGGGATCAGAGCTACCAGGTGCTGTTCGACGCTCTGTACGCGTAAAGCGAAGGCCGTCCGGTGACTTCGTTCAACCGTGAAAAGGCCGCACCGCTCGCAATCGCCGTATCCGCCTCCGTCCTGGCGGCGGTGACGGCGGCGGCCTTCCTCGTGGGGTCGTCGTCGGTGAGCCTGGGCGATCTTGTCGCCTGGGCCACGGGCGGCGACGTGAGCGCGTCGGCGAAGAGCATCCTCGTGAACGTGCGCCTGCCGCGCGTGCTGGCGGCGCTTCTGGCAGGAGGCGCGCTGGCCGTGGCGGGCGCCATCATCCAGGCCGTGCTGGACAACCCGCTGGCAAGCCCCAACATCATCGGCATCAACTCGGGCGCCGGGCTGTTCGTGCTGATCGCCGCCAGCGTGTTTCCCAGCGCGCTCTGGCTGCCGCCGCTCGCGGCATTTGCGGGCGCGTTGGCCACGGCGCTCATCATCTTCGGCATCTCGCTGGGCGCCAGCACGTCGAGGCTCACCGTGGTGCTGGCGGGCATCGCCATCACGTCGGTGTTCGGTGCGGGCATGAACACCATCCTCATCGTGAACCCCGACGCCTACATCGGCTCGTCGGCGTTCCTCGTGGGCGGTTTGGCCG
Organism: Eggerthella sp. BIOML-A1; assembly: GCF_009875595.1. Lineage (NCBI taxonomy): Bacteria > Bacillati > Actinomycetota > Coriobacteriia > Eggerthellales > Eggerthellaceae > Eggerthella > Eggerthella sp. BIOML-A1. Next base: position 375,499 of record NZ_WWRZ01000002.1, read on the forward strand.
GCGTGCTCATGGACGACCTGTGGTGGCCCGCCGTTTACATCGTGGCAGGCCTCGCCGCGGCTCTGCTTGCGGCGGGCAAGCTGAACATCATGGCGCTCGGCGACGACACGGCCCATGCGCTGGGCATGAACGTGGGCGCGTGCCGGCTGGCCATGCTGGGCCTCGCCGCCGTGCTGGCGGGCGCGGCCGTCAGCTTCGCGGGCCTGCTGGGGTTCGTAGGGCTCATCATCCCGCACCTCGTGCGGTTCTTCGTCGGGCACGACAACCGCATCGTGCTGCCGTTGTCGGCCGTGTCGGGCGCGGCGTTCGTCGTCGTGTGCGACCTGCTGGCGCGCGTGCTGTTCGCACCCTACGAGGTGCCGGTGGGCATCCTCATGGCGTTCCTCGGCGGCCCCTTCTTCATCTACCTCATCTTGAAGAACAGGAGGGGAAGCCTTGAATAATGCGCCTGCATCCTGCGGGGCCGAGGGCCGAGAGGTCCGGCGCTCAAACAGTCCTGCTCGCACGAACAGCCCGCTGGGCTGTTCGGCTCGTCGCGGCACCGCGAAGCAAGTCCCCTCGGGGAAACTCGCGGCGGACCTCTCGGCCCTCGGCTCCTCGACCGCAGAGGTCGCGCAGCCCTGTGTTCCTGCCATCGAGCTTCGCGAGGTGTCGTTCTCCTACGGCAAGGAACCGTTCATCGGGGGGCTTTCCGCGATGTTTTCGCATGGGGCGGTGACCAGCATCGTCGGCCCGAACGGCTGCGGGAAGTCCACGATGGTCAAACTCGTCGACGGCTTGCTGCGGCCGCAGGCGGGGGAGGTGCGCGTCGGCGGGGTGCCCACGCTGTCGCTCAAGGCGAAGGCGCGCGCCCGTCGCGTGGCCGTGCTGGCCCAGGCCAGCCGCCCGCCGGCGATGACGGTGGAGGCGCTCGTAGCATGCGGGCGCTATCCGTACCAGGCGCATCAGGGGAAGCTCTCGCGCGAGGATCGCGAGCACGTGGAGCGCGCCCTCGAGCTTGCGGGCATCGCGCGGTTCCGGACGCAGGAGCTGAGGCGGCTGTCGGGCGGCGAGCGCCAGCGAGCGTTCATCGCCATGACGTTGGCGCAGGACACCGACCTCATCGTGCTCGACGAGCCCACCACCTACCTCGACATCCGCGCCTGCCACGAGACGATGGAGCTGATCCGCCGCTTGAACGAGGAGGCGGGCAAGACCATCGTCATGGTCATCCACGATCTCGACCTGGCGCTGCGCTACTCAGACCGTTTGCTGGTCATGGAACGCGGGCGCGCCGCGGCGGCCGGCACGGTGGAAGAGGTGCTCGCAACCGGCGCCATCGAGCGGGCCTTCGGCGTGAGCATCCGTCCGCACGAGGCCGCCGAGGGACGGGCCTACACGCTGTTCCCGGCGTAGGGTTCTGCGATGCGGCTCCGCAGGCCTGGCATCGCGAACCGTCCGGTAAACGTTGGGCGCGAATTGCACCCTATGGCAGAAAACGCGGGGCATTGGTCGCAGATTCCTCGTATGCGGAATCTGCGACCAGGCCTTATGTGCCCGCGCAATACCGAACCATCCGCGAAGCCTCGACTGCCTTTGCCATGGCTATCGTTTTGCGCCCAATCGAACGGGATGCGACGGGGCCGGGCCGCAAACCGCCCTAGCGCGTCGGCATCGCGAAGCCTTCCAGCGCCTCGTTCAGGTACTCGTTGAACGTCTTCATGGCTGCGAAGCTGTCCAGCAGCGCGCGGCGGCAGGCCTCGTCGTCGGCGACGACGGCATCGTCGAAGTGCTCTTCCACCGCCCAGCACTTGCACTTCAGGTACTCGGCGGCCGGGCTCTGCGGGTCGTAGCCCTTCGGCACGTTCTTCAGCGGCATGCCGACGAACCGGAAGCGCTCGGCGAACCCCGGCGCCTCGACGATGTCGAGGAAGGCTTGCGGGTCGGCCGCGATGCGGTCGCGCACCATGCGCGTGGCGTCCTTGAAGTGCGGCGCGAACAGGCCCCCTCCCGCGAACGACCCGCCCGGCGTCACGCTGACGAAGTACCCCACGGGCACCGGCATGCGCCCGGCGGGGGAGATGTGCGCACGGAACGTCGGATTGTACGGCGACTTGTCGTCGCTGAACCGCGTGTCGCGGTTGATGCGGAACGCGAGGTCCTTGGCATCGAGCGCCGCCAAGCACGGCTCCGTTTCCGCGAGGTCGGCTATGCAGCCCTGCACGAGCTCCAGAAACGCGTTCTGCGCCTCCTTCTTCCGCTTCTCGTGGGCGTGCATCCAGTCGAGGGAATTGTTCTCGCGCAGGTCGGCCAGGAAATCCAGCATGAGGACGTTAGGCATGGGAGGCCTCCTTGCCGGCGTTCACCACGGCGTCGAAGCTGGCGGTGCCCATGCACGCTTCCAGCAGCTCCTTGGCGCGCGGCGTGGGGCGGTAGGAGGGAAGCCGGTCGAACAGGCTGGCGTAGCCGTCCATCTCGTCCATGGCGTCGACGAAGGCGTCCTGCGCGCGCTCCTCCTCGGTGAGCTCGAGGTACTCCAGGTTGTGCGGGGCCAGCCGATGCGTGGCGATGGCGAAGTTCACGCGCCGCTCGCACGAGCACGTCTCCGCGCCGCCGTGCTGGCAGTACGCGCCCAAAAACTCGGCGACCGTCTTGCGGGCGCGCGACAGGCGCTGGCGGTACGCCTCGGGCGTGATGCCCAGCACGTCGGCCGCGGTGGAGCTGTCCACCTTGAACATGGTGCCCAGCACGTAGGCGCAGCGGCTGTCGGCGTCGAGGCATTGCAGCATCACGTTCGTGCACGACAGCTTCAGCTCACGCGCCAGCATGCCGCGGTCGACCCCTTCGGACAGGTCGGGGACGTCCTTCGCGCGCTCGTCGACGATGTCGGCCCCGTACATCTCGAAGCTGAACGGGGCGTTCGCGAACTGATGCGTGCGGCAGTCCTTGAGGTGGTTCACGGCGATGCGGTACACCCATGTGGAGAACGCGCTCTCCTTGCGAAACGTCGAGAGCCGGGTCATGATCTTGACCGCGATCTCCTGGCTCGCGTCCTCGGCGTCGTGGACGGTGCCCAGGAACCTGAGCGCAAGGTTGAACACGAGCCCGCTCGTGGACCGCAGCAGTTCCTCCAACGCCTGGCCGTCGCCTACGATGGCCTTGTCCACCAGGTCGAGCTGCGCTTCTTTCGATAATTCTTCGCGATGCATGGTGCCGCCTTCCGCGAAAGGCCCGCCGGGCGCTTCCGCTCGTCTCGTCGTCGGCCGGGCGCTCTGCGATGCGCCCGATGCCTTCCTTCGATAGGTTAGACGGTCGAATGTCGGAAGTGTGACGGAAAACGTGGAAAAAAAGAATGCGAGCGGGCCGGTAAGCCGGGTTCTGTCGTTGGACGACCATTTATCTCGAACGCCTGTCGCCAGACGCCTCTAGCACGCAACCCGAACGTACGGCGGGCAACCGTGTCGCGTTCCTATTTGCGCTTGCTCCAGATGGGGTTTTCCAAGCCGCGCCGTTGCCGGCGCGCTGGTGCGCTCTTACCGCACCGTTTCAGCTTTTCTCCCGTTTCTGCGCGCCGAAGCGCGTGTTCGCGGGGGAGTCTTCTTTTCTGTGGCACTTTCCGTCGGGTCGCCCCGCCCAGCCGTTAGCTGGCATCTTGCCCTATGGAGCCCGGACTTTCCTCACGCCGAAGCGCGCGATCGTCTGGCCCGCTCGCGTATGGTATTCTATCACGATCGGTACGGCTCGAAGGTAAGGAAAGTGTGGAACATGGCTACGTGCGCGCTCGTGGGGGCGGTCGATTTCAACGCGGAGGACTTCAAGGCCCGCCAGGCGGCCGGGGAGTTCGACTATGTCATCGCGGTGGACGCGGGCTTCGCGCACCTCGAGGCCATTGGTGCGGTGCCCGACATGGCTGTGGGCGACTTCGACTCGCTCGGCTATGTGCCGAAGTGCCGCCGCGTGTCGCGCCACCCGGTCAAGAAGGACAAGAGCGACATGGAGCTGGCCATGGAGAAGGCGTTGTCCTGGGGCCACGACGAGCTGATCGTCTACGGCGCGCTGGGAGCGCGGCTCGACCACACGCTGGCGAACCTGCAGCTGTTCGCGAAGTTCTCCGAGCGCGACGTGTACGTGACCGCCGTCGCCGACACGTACGCCGTGCGGCTGCTCACCGGTCCCGACGTGTTCGAGCTGCCGGCGCTTGGCGGGGGAACCGTGTCGGTGTTCTCGGCCAACGACATGGCGCGCGGCGTCATCGAGCGCGGCATGGAGTACTCCATCGACGACGAGCCGCTGTCGAACCGCACCTCGCGCGGGCTGTCGAACGAACTGACCGGCGAGGAGGCCACGGTAGCCGTCGAGGAGGGCACGCTGTACGTGTTCTACCCGCTGGCGTAAAACGAACGCAGGCCGGTCTCGGCCGGTCGGAACCACCGGCGCCACCCAAGGGTTTTCCCCTCTTATATCGACCTATCTCGAGAAACGCCGTTGACGGCGACGCTACGTCATAACCTATGCTCGAACGCAGCCGGTCGAAGTCCGGCTGCAGGCGAAGCGCCCGCGCATCGATGCGCGGGCAAGACGAGAATCCGACATAATTTCAAACGCGTGGTCCTGCAGAGGTCCTGAGATCCGGCATGCCCGGCTCGGGTACCCGTGCGCCTGCCGGCCGCAAGGCTCGTCGGCGGTGGGATCGCGCGGAGAGGAGGTCGCATGGTCGAGACGGTTCGCGAGCGAATTCCCGACGGCGCGGAAGAGGGAGCATCGTACTATCCGGTGTTCCTCGACGTGCGGGGAAGGACGGCGCTCGTGGTGGGCGGCGGGGCCGTCGCCGAGCGGAAGGCCGCAGGCCTTGCCCGGGCGGGCGCGTGCGTTCGAGTCGTGGCGCCGACGGTCACGGCGGGCTTGGAGGCGCAGGCGCGCGACGGCCTCGTCGATCTGAGGCGCCGCGCATTTCGCGAAAACGACGTCGAGGGCGTGTTTCTCGTGTACGCTGCCACCGACGACGCGGCGGTGAACGAGGCGGTGTACGCCGAAGCCGAGGCGCGCGGCGTGCCGGCGAACGTCGTGGACGATCCTGCGCATTGCAGCTTCATCGTGCCGTCGGTGGTGCGGCGCGGGCCGTTGCAGTTGGCCGTGTCCACGTCGGGCGCCGCGCCTGTGCTTGCGAAGCGGCTGCGGCGGGAGCTGGAAGGGCGCTTTCCCGAGGATTGGGCGGTCTACGTGGACCTGCTGGCCGAGGTGCGCGCCCTCGTGCGTTCGCGCATGGCCGGCGGCGAAGCCGAGCGCGCCCCGGTGCTCGAGGCCGCTTGCGACCTGGGAGTGCTCGAGCGCCTGCGCGCAGGCGAGCGGCTCGATGCCGAGGCCGTGTACGCGGAAGCGCTTCGAGCGGCCCGCGCCGGGGCGGGTGACGGGCGATGACGCTCGTGGTCGTGGGCGTTAGCCATAAGACCGCCGGCGTCGAGCTGCGCGGCAAGCTGGCCGTTCCCGCCGATCGCCTTCGCGCGGACCTCTCGCGCCTGCTGGCGAACGACGAGGTGTCCGAGGCCGTCGTCCTCTCGACGTGCAATCGGACCGAGGCGTACGCCGTCGTGCTGGCCGCTCCCAAGGGCGTCCGCGCCATCGTCGAGACCCTCCGTCGCAACGCGGGCCTGGATGCGGATGGGGTGCGGGAGCTCGACCGGGCACTCGTCGTGAAGCAGGGGCCGGGCGCGGTGGAGCATCTGTTCCGGGTCGTTTCCTCCCTCGACTCGCTCGTGCTCGGCGAAGCGCAGATCATCGGGCAGGTGCGCCGCGCGTTCGCCGCCGCCGAAGACGCGGGGGCTGTGGGCGAGACGACGCGCCGGCTGTTCCGCAGCGCGCTCGAGGTGGGCAAGCGCGTGCGAGAGGAAACGGCGATCGGCGAGCGGCCGGTGTCGGTTTCCACGGCGGCCGTGCAGCTTGCGGAACGCGCGCTGGGAGAGCTCCGCGGCAGGCGCGCCCTCGTGGTGGGGACTGGCGAGATGGGACTGCTCGCGCTTTCGTACCTCGAAGAGCGCGGCGTGAGCGACATCGTGGTGGCGAACCGCACGTTCGAGCGCGCCGAGGAGGCGGCGGCACGCGTCGGCGGCACGCCGGCGATGCTCGACGAGTTGGGAGAGCGGCTCGCGCAAGCCGATCTCGTGGTGGCGTGCGCGGGCGGCGAGGACGTCCTGATCGCACGCGACGCGCTGGCGCGCGCCGTCGAGGCGCGCGGTGCCGATGCGTCGCCGATCGTGGTGGTCGATGTGGGACTGCCGCGCACGGTGGATCCGGCCTGCGCCGACGTGGCGGGCGCCGTCTGCTTCGACCTCGACGACCTTGATGCCGCCATGGCCGAGAACGCACGCTCGCGCGCTGCCGAGTCGGTGCGCGCCGAGGCGCTGGTCGCCCGGCAGACAGACGCGTTCCTCGCGTGGATGCAAGAGCGCGACGTCATTCCCACGGTGAAGCAGATGCATGGCAAGGCGCGCGGCGTGTGCGCATCCGAGGCGGCCCGCGCGGCGAAAGCGCTTGCCGCCCTGCACGGCGTCGAGACGTCCGAGGAGGAGCGGGCCGTGCTTGAGGCGCTGGCAAGCGCGGTGGCCAAGAAGCTGCTCCACGGCCCTGCCGCTCGCCTTCGAAAACAAGCGGGCGATCCGGATGCGTACCGCTACACCGAGGCGGCGCGCTACCTGTTCGGCCTCGACGCGTATCCGCAGGGGTTCTCGTGCCGAAGCGACGAGGGGCGCACGTGCCGCCTCGTTTCCGGATCGGCATGCGCCCGCCATGGCGGCGACGCGTGCCCCCACCATCGAGAGGAGCGTTCGTGCATCGTATGAGAATCGGAACGCGCGGCAGCAAGCTCGCGCTCTGGCAGGCGCATCACGTGGCCGATCTTCTGCGCGCCGCCAGCCCCGGCATGGACGTGAGCGTCGAGGTCGTCAAGACGAAAGGCGATAGGATCCTCGGCGTCGCGCTGTCGAAGATCGGCGACAAAGGGCTGTTCACGAAGGAGCTCGAACAGGCGCTGTTCGACGGCCGCGTGGACGTGTGCGTGCATTCGATGAAGGACGTGCCCACGGCGCTGCCGGAAGGGCTCGCGCTGGCGGGCTGCCTTATTCGTGCCGATGCGCGCGACGTGCTGGTGGCGGCGTCGGGCACGACGTTCGCGGGCCTGCCGGCAGGCTCCCGGGTGGGCACGGGCGCGCTCAGGCGCCTGTCCCAGCTGCGGGCGGTGCGCGACGACCTCGACTACGTCGAGGTTCGCGGCAACCTGGACACTCGCATCGCCAAGGTGCGCGACGGCGCGCTCGACGCCGTCGTGTTGGCGGCTGCCGGCATCGAGCGCATGGGATGGAGCGCCGAGGTCGCCGAGGCATTCTCCGTCGATACCGTCGTGCCGGCGGTAGGGCAGGGCGCGATCGGGCTCGAGGTCCGTGCGGACGACGAGCGGACGGCGCGGGCCTGCGCGCAGGTGCGCTGCGCCGCCACCGATGCATGCGTGGCTGCGGAACGCCACGTCATGCGCGCTTTGGACGGCGGCTGCCAGGTTCCCATCGGAGCCTATGCGCGCTATGAGGAGGGGCTGCTCGTGCTGGACGCGTTCGTGGGCTCGCTCGACGGCTCGCACGTGCTGAGAAGCCGTCTGTCCGCAGCGTCGCAGCCGCCCAACGACACGGACGCGGTCGAGGCGGCCGTCCGAGAAGCCCGCGCGCTCGCGCAGCGGGCGGTGGAGGAGTTTGAGGCCCAGGGCGCGCGTGCCGTGCTCGACGCGGTGCGGGCCGCGGGCGACGAAAGGCCGCTCGCATGACGGCGCAGGGGGTGGAGGCTCTGCTCGTGGGAGCGGGGCCGGGCGATCCGAACCTGCTCACGCTCGCGGGAGCGGCCGCGCTTTCGCGAGCCGACGTCGTGGTGTACGACTACTTGGCGAATCCGGCTCTGTTGGCGCACGCGCCGCAGGACGCCGAGCGCGTGTACGTGGGCAAAAAGGGCTTTTCGGAGCATGTGACCCAACGTCAGATCAACGAGCTGCTGGTGCAGCGTGCGCGCGATCTGGCCGCGCGCGGAGGCGGGGTGCTCGTGCGTCTCAAGGGCGGCGACCCGTTCGTGTTCGGGCGCGGCGGCGAAGAGGCGCTCGCGCTCGCCGAGGCGGGGTTCCCTTGCCCGATCGTGCCGGGCGTGACGAGCGGCGTGGCCGCACCCGCCTTCGCGGGCATCCCCGTCACGCACCGCGGGTTGGCCTCGTCGGTGACGTTCGTCACGGGAAGCGAGGATCCGACGAAGGCCGAGACGGCCGTCGACTGGAGCGGCATCGCCCACGGCGCCGACACGCTGTGCTTCTACATGGGCGTGCGCAACCTGCCCGTCATCGCGCGGCGGCTGATGGAGGCGGGGCGCTCGGCCGACACGCCGGTCTCCCTCGTCCGCTGGGGCACGACGCCCATGCAGGAGGTGCTTGCGGGAACGTTGGCCACCATTGCCGAACGTGCGGCGGCCGTCGGGTTCAAGGCGCCGGCCATCATCGTCGTGGGCGCCGTGGCCGCCCTGCGCGAGCGGTTGGCTTGGTACGAGCCCGGCCCGCTTGCGGGCACGACCGTCGCCGTCACGCGCACGCGCGCCCAGGCGAGCGGGCTGACGGAGCGGCTGCGTGCGCTCGGCGCTTCGGTCATCGAGCTGCCCGTCATCTCCATCGCAGCGCCGTCCTCGTTCAGCGGCGTCGACTCGTGCATCGAACGCCTCGCCGGCTACCGGTTCGTCGTGTTCACGAGCGCGAACGGAGTGAAGGCGTTTTTCGAACGCCTCGTGCTCGCAGGGCTGGACGCCCGCGCGCTCGCCTGCGCGCGCATCGCCGCCATCGGGCCCGCCACGGCGGCTGAGCTGGCCGAGCGCGGGATCGTCGCCGACCTCGTGCCCGGCGAGTTCCGGGCCGAAGCGGTGGCGGACCTGCTCATCGAGGCGGGCTTGACGGACGGCGACTGGGTGCTCGTGCCGCGAGCCCTCGAGGCGCGCGACGTGCTGCCTCGGATGCTGCGCGCCTGCGGAGCGCGCGTGGACGTCGTCCCCGTGTACCGCACCGTGCCTCCGTCGCGCGCTTCGGCAGAACCCGCCTTGGCGAGCTTGATAGCCGGGGAAGCGGACGCCGTGACGTTCACCTCGTCGTCCACGGTGCGCAACTTCGTCGGCCTCGTGCGCGACGTTGCGCCGAACCCGGTCGAGGTGCTCGAGCGCCTCGACTTCTATTCCATCGGGCCCATCACCACCACCACCGCTCGCGACGAGTCGCTGCGCATCGCGGCCCAGGCCGAAGCGTACACGATCGACGGCCTGGTCGAGGCCATCGTCAAGCACCGCGCCTCGTGCGTCAACGAAACGTGAAGGAGCGTATATGATCGGAATATCCAAGCTGTACTGCGGGGCGGTCGAGCCTGCCGACGTGCTGCGCTACAACCGCGAGTCGGGCAAGCTCCCCAGCGAGCTGCTGCAGTTCTCGCGCGACAAGAAACCCGTCGTGGTGTGGAACTGCACGCAGACGTGCAACCTGCGCTGCGTGCACTGCTACGCGGGATCCGAGTGCAAGAGCTACGAGGGCGAGATGTCTTCCGGCGAGGCGAAGGCCATGATCGACGACCTGTCCGCGTTCGGCGCGCCCGTGCTGCTGTTCTCGGGAGGGGAGCCGTGCATGCGCGAGGACGTGGTCGAGCTCATGCAGCACGCGAAAGATCGCGGCATGCGCGTGGTCCTGTCGACGAACGGCACGCTCATCACGCCTGAGCTGGCGGCGCGCTTCGCCGACGTGGGGCTTTCGTACGTGGGCGTGTCGCTCGATGGCGCGCGCGAGACGCACGACGAGTTCCGCGGCCTGCCCGGCAGCTTCGACCGCGCCATCGAGGGCATGCGCAACGCGAAGGCGGCGGGCATCAAGGTGGGCCTGCGCATGACCGTCAACAAGCGCAACTGGCGCGAGATAGGCGACGTGTTCGACATCATGGAGGCGGAAGGCGTGAAGCGCGCCTGCTTCTACCACCTCGTGTACACGGGGCGGGGGAGCGCGCTCATGGATGAGGACCTCGACCATGCCGAGACGCGTGCGGCTGTGCGCCTCATCATGGACCGGACGCGCGACTGGTTCGACCGGGGCGGGTCGCCCGAGATCCTCACGGTGGACAACCACGCCGACGGGCCCTTCGTCTACCTGGAGCTTCTGCGCGAGAACCCGGCACGCGCCGAAGAGGTGCTGCAGCTGCTCCAATGGAACCGCGGCAACTCCACGGGCGCGGGCATCGGGTGCGTGAGCTGGGACGGGGAGGTGTACGCCGACCAGTTCTGGCGCCATTTCCCGCTGGGCAACGTGCGCGAGCGGACGTTCTCGGAGATATGGGGCGACACGAGCCGCGCCACCGAGCAAAGCGAGCTCATGTTCCGCCTGAAGGACAAGCGGCCCTTCGTGAAGGGGCGCTGCCAGCAGTGTCGCTGGCTCGACATCTGCAACGGCAACTTCCGCGTGCGCAGCGAGGCCGCCACGGGCGATCTGTGGGGCCCCGACCCGGCATGCTACCTGACCGACGAGGAGATCGGCGTCGCGTAAGCGCGCCGGAGAGGAGCGACGACCATGGGATTTCCCGCTTACCGTCCGCGCCGCATGCGTGCGAACCCCGCGGTGCGCGCGTTCGTGCGCGAGACGCGCGTGGAACCGGGCGATCTGGTATACCCGGTGTTCGTGAAGCCGGGGGCCGGCGTGCGCGACGAGGTGGCGTCCATGCCGGGCGTGTTCCGGCTTTCGATCGACCAGCTGGCGGCCGAGGTGGACGAGCTTCGAAGCTGCCGCGTGAACTCGCTCATGCTGTTCGGCCTTCCTGCGCGCAAGGACGAGCGGGGCAGCGAAGCTTACGACGACCGCGGCGTGGTGCAGCAGGCCGTGCGCGCCATCAAGGAGCACGCGCCCGACTTCCACGTGATCACCGACGTGTGCTTGTGCGAGTACACGAGCCACGGCCATTGCGGCGTGCTCGACGAGCGCGGGGGCGTGGACAACGACGAGACGCTCGGGCTCCTGGCGGCCGAGGCGGTGAGCCATGCGCGCGCCGGAGCCGACATGGTGGCCCCGTCCGACATGATGGACGGGCGCGTGGGCGCGCTGCGCTCGGCGCTCGACGAGGCGGGCTTTTCGCACGTGCCCATCATGGCGTATGCGGCGAAGTACGCGTCGGGCTACTACGGGCCGTTCCGCGATGCGGCCGATTCGGCGCCGGCGTTCGGCGACCGCTCGGCGTACCAGATGGATCCCGCGAACAGCGACGAGGCGCTGCGCGAGGTGCGCCTCGACATCGAGGAGGGGGCCGACCTCGTCATCGTGAAGCCGGCGCTATCCTATCTGGACGTGGTGCGGCGCGTGAAGGACGCCTTCGCGTTTCCCACCGTGGCCTACAACGTGTCGGGCGAGTACGCCATGGTGAAGGCCGCCGCCGCGCAAGGGTGGATCGACGAGCGCCGCGTGGTGCTGGAGACGCTGCTTTCCATGAAGCGCGCCGGCGCCGACGCAATCATCACCTACCATGCGAAGGACGCTGCGCGCTGGATCATCGGAGGCCGTCATGGCCGCTGAGGCGCGCGGCACGCTGGGCGTCGACCTCGATTCGCCCGTCGCCCGCCGCGTGCTCACGCGCGTGCAGCAGGAGCTTCCCGTGCGCGAGCGCCCCTACGCGGCGCTGGGGGATGCGTGCGGCACGTCGGAGGAGCAGGCGTTCGTCGCGGTGGAGGCTGCGCGCACGGCCGACATCGTCCGACGCATCGGCGCCAGCTTCGAATCGTCGCGCATCGGCTACGCATCCACGCTCGTCGCGCTTGCTGTGGAACCCGGCGACCTCGACCGGGTGGCCGCGCTCGTGGGCGCGCATCCGGGCATCACGCACAACTACGAGCGCGACGACCGCTACAACCTGTGGTTCACGCTCATCGCGCGGGGCGCGGAGGCGCGCGACGCGGAGCTTGCGCGCATCGTGGCGCAGACGGGATGCGACGACGTGCTGGCGCTGCCGGCCATCCGCCTGTTCAAGATAAAGGTCGCCTTCGACGTGCGCGAAGGAGCTGGAACCGACGAGGCGTCCGCCGCTGCTCCTTCGTCGCTTCGCGCTCCCCTCGAGCCGGCGCGCGTCGTCGCAGAGCCGCTCGACGATGCCGATCGGGCGCTCGTGCGCGCGCTGCAAGGCGATCTGGGCGGCACGCTGCGCCCCTTCGCGCGCGCGGCCGAGGTCGCTTCCTCGTATGCGGGCACTGCGTTGAACGAGCGATGGGCCTCCGATCGCACGCGCGCGTTGCTGGAAGCCGGGGCCGTCCGGCGCTTCGGCGCGATGGTCCGGCACCGCCGCATGGGGTTCTCGAGCAACGCCATGGGGGTGTGGAACGTGCCGGACGAGCAAGTGCTGGCCGCGGGCACCGTTTTGGCGGCCCCGGCCGAGGTGAGCCATTGCTATGAGCGGCCGCGTTCGCAGACGTGGCCCTACAACTTGTACACGATGATCCACGGCCGCGACCGCGACGCCTGCGAGCGGACGGCCGCCCGGCTCCACGACGACTTGTCGAGGGCCGGCATCGACGTGCTGCCCGCGCGCCTGCTGCTGTCCACTCGGGAGTTCAAGAAGACGTCCATGCGCTACTTCGAGGAGGAACGATGACGAAGACCATCATGCGGCGCGAGCGTTCGGCCGCGCTGTTCGCCGAGGCGCGGCTGCGCATCCCCGGCGGGGTGAACTCGCCGGTGCGCGCGTGCGCGAACGTCGGGTGCGACCCGGTGTTCTACGAGCGCGCCGAGGGCAGCCGCGTCGTCGACGTGGACGGCAACGAGTACGTCGACTTCATCGGCTCATGGGGGCCGATGATCCTCGGGCATCGCCCGCCCGCGGTTCTCGAGGCGGTGCGCGCCCAGATGGAGCGCGGGCTGTCGTTCGGCGCGCCCTGCGAAGCCGAGGTGCGCCTGGCCGAGCGCATATGCGCGCTCGTGCCGTGCGCCGAGATGGCGCGCATGGTGTCGTCGGGCACCGAGGCCACGATGAGCGCGGTGCGTCTTGCGCGCGGTTTCACGGGACGCTCGCTCGTCGTCAAGTTCGACGGGTGCTACCATGGCCACTCCGACGCGCTTCTGGCGAACGCGGGCAGCGGTGTGGCCACGCTCGGCATCCCGGGTACGCCGGGGGTGACCGAGGGGGCCGCGCGCGACACGCTCGTCGCGCCCTACAACGACCTCGAAGCTCTCGAGCGCATCCTCTCCGCGCACGAGGGCCGCGTGGCCGCCGTCATCGTGGAGCCCGTCGCGGGCAACATGGGCGTCGTGCCGCCCGCCCCCGGCTTCTTGGAGGGGTTGCGCGCGCAGTGCGACCAGGCGGGCGCGCTCCTTATCTTCGACGAGGTCATCAGCGGGTTCCGCGCGGCGCTCGGCGGCGCGCAGGAGCGTTACGGCGCGATGCCCGATGTGTGCACGCTCGGCAAGATCGTCGGCGGCGGTTTTCCCGTGGGCTGCTTGGCCGGGCGCGCGGAGGTGATGAGCGCGCTCGCTCCGCTGGGGCCGGTGTACCAGGCGGGCACGCTTTCGGGCAACCCCGTGGCCATGGAGGCTGGCCTTGCCACGCTTTCCCAGCTCGAATGGCCGGGCGTGTACGAGCGGCTCGAAGCCGGGGGCGCGCGGCTTCAGGCGGGCCTCGAGCGCGCGGTCGCGAACGCGCAGGCGCCGTGCACGGTGAACCGCGCAGGGTCGCTGGCCACGCTGTTCTTCTCGCCGGATCCCGTGCGCGACTACGCGGGGGCGAAGGCGTGCGATACCGAGGCGTTCGCCCGCTATTTCGCCGGCATGCTCGAGCGGGGATTCCTTATCGCGCCGAGCCAGTTCGAAGGGCTGTTCCTCTCGCTCGCCCACACCGACGACGAGATCGACGCGTTCGTCTGCGCGGCCGGTGACGTGCTGTCCGAACTGTACGGGACGCCCGGCTCCTGACCATCCCGGAAGGTCGCCCGCCGCGTGCGGATCCGGCCTTTTTCGCGATACGCCCCCATCGTCTAGCGGCCAAGGACGCCGGCTCTTCAAGCCGGAAACGGAGATTCGAATCCTCCTGGGGGCACCAGCCTCGCACCGTCCCGGGCAACGCGCCCGGGGCTTTCGCATGCGCACTTCGCCGCGTACCGCCGTTGCCGTGGAAAAACCGTCGTCTACGCGTCGTCCGCGCCGCTTATGCGCACGGAAGGCTATACTGGTCGCGTACCTTTTCATACCGGGGAGCTTGCAGCCGCATCGCGGCCGGACAGGCTGAGAGGAAGCGCCGATTCACGCTTCGACCCGAGGAACCTGACATGGGTAATGCCAACGAAGGGAGTTCTATGACGCAGATCGACGCGGCACGCGCCGGCACCATCACCCGCGAAATGGCCATCGTGGCCGAGAAGGAGGGGCGCGACCCCGAGTTCATCCGCGAGGGGGTTGCGGCCGGGCGCATCGCCATCCCCGCCAACATCCACCATACCAGCTTGTCGCCCGAAGGCGTGGGCGGCGGCCTGCGCACGAAGGTGAACGTGAACCTGGGCATTTCGGGCGACGTCGCCGACGAGGCCGAGGAATGGAAGAAGGTGGACGTGGCGCTGGAGCTGGGCGCCGAGGCCATCATGGACTTGTCGAACACCGGCAAGACGCACGCGTTCCGCAGCGCGCTCATCGAGAAGTCGCCGGCCATGATCGGCACCGTGCCCATGTACGACGCCATCGGCTATCTGGAGAAGCCGCTGATCACCATCACGGTGGAGGACTTCCTCGACGTGGTCCGCGCGCATGCAGAGGACGGCGTGGACTTCGTCACCATCCACGCGGGCATGAATCGGCGCACCATCGAGTCGTTTCGCGAGACGGGCCGCCTCACGAACATCGTGAGCCGCGGCGGGTCGCTCATCTTCGCGTGGATGGAGGCCACCGGCAACGAGAACCCCTTCTACGAGTTCTACGACGAGGTGCTGGCCATCCTGCACGAGCACGACGTGACCATCAGCCTGGGCGATGCCATGCGGCCCGGCTCCACGTACGACGCCACCGACGCGGGGCAGATCGCCGAGCTCATCGAGATCGGCAAGCTCACGAAGCGCGCATGGGACGCGGGCGTGCAGGTGATGGTGGAAGGCCCCGGGCATATGGCGCTCGATGAGATCGCCGCCAACATGAAGCTGGAAAAGCGGCTGTGCCACGACGCGCCCTTCTACGTGCTGGGGCCGCTGGTCACCGACATCGCGCCGGGCTACGACCATATCACGGCCGCCATCGGGGGCGCGGTTGCCGCGGCTTCGGGCGCCGACTTCCTCTGCTACGTCACGCCGGCCGAGCATCTGCGCCTGCCCGACGCCGCCGACGTGCGCGAGGGCCTCGTGGCCACGAAGATCGCCGCGCATGCGGCCGACATCGCGCGCGGGGTGCCCGGAGCGCGCGACCGCGACAACCGCATGAGCGACGCTCGGCGCCGCGTGGACTGGGAGGGCATGTTCGCCGAGGCGCTCGATCCGGTCAAGGCGCGCCGCTACTTCGAGAGCGCTCCGCCCTCGACCGACGGCACCTGCACCATGTGCGGCGAGATGTGCGCCATGCGAACCGTGAACACCATCATGGACGGCCTGACGGTCGATCTCGGGAAGGAGTAGCCTATGGAACCGTTCGCTTTGAAGAGGGCTTTGGACAACGTGCGGGCGACGACGCCGCTCGTGCATAACATCACAAACTACGTGACGGTGAACGACTGCGCGAACGCGCTGCTGGCCATCGGCGCAAGCCCCATCATGAGCGACGAGCCCGCCGACGTGGTCGACATCACGTCCATCTGCGGCGGCCTCACGCTGAACATCGGCACGCTCAACGAGCGCTCCATCCGGGGCATGTTCGCGGCCGGCGAGCGTGCGAGCGAGCTGGGCCATCCCATCGTGTTCGACCCGGTGGGCGCCGGGGCGTCGGCTCTGCGCACGCGCACGGCTTCCGACCTGCTGGACAAGCTGGCCGTGTCCGTCGTGCGCGGAAACATGTCGGAGGCGAAGGCGCTCGCAGGCGGCGCGGCGGCCACGCGCGGCGTGGACGTGTGCCCCGGCGATGCGGTCACTGAGGACAACCTGGCGGCCGGCGCGGCGTTCGCGCGCGACTTCGCCGCGAAGACGGGCGCCGTCGTAGCCGTCACGGGCGCCATCGACATCGTGGCCGACGCCGAGCGCGCCTACGCCGTTCGCAACGGCAGTCCCCTCATGGGCCGCATCACGGGCGCGGGCTGCATGCTGTCGTGCGTGTGCGCGGCGTTCGCGACGGCGAACCCCGATGCGCTGCTCGACGCCACGGTGGCCGCCGTCGCCGGCATGGGGCTGGCAGGCCAGATCGCCCAAGGCCGCATGAGCGGCTACGACGGCAACGGGTCGTTCCGCACGTACCTGCTGGACGCCCTGTACAACCTCGACGGCGATGCCCTGGAAGCGGGCGCGCGGGTCGAAGAGCTAGCATAAGGAGGAGCGCATGTACCCACGGGAGAATCTGCGCCGGGCGATGGCGCTGTACGCGGTCACCGATCGCGCGTGGCTGGGCGAGCGCACGCTTTCCGCGTGCGTCGAAGAGGCGCTTGCGGGCGGTGCGACGTTCGTGCAGCTGCGCGAGAAGGACGCTCCCCAGGCCGAGGTGGTGCTGCGCGCCCGGGCGCTCGCGCCGCTCTGCCGCGAGGCGGGCGTGCCGTTCGTGGTGAACGACGACGTGGAGGCGGCTCGCATCGCGGGCGCCGACGGCGTGCACGTGGGGCAGGACGACGCCGCATGCGTCGAGGCGCGCGAGAAGCTGGGGCCCGATGCCATCGTGGGCGTGTCGGTGCAGACGGTGGAGCAGGCGTTGGTCGCCCAGGCCGACGGCGCCGACTACTTGGGCGTAGGAGCCGTGTTCGGCACGCCCACGAAGCCCGATGCCGCCGACGTGGGGACGGACGGCCTTGCCGCCATCTGCGCCGCCGTCGATATTCCCGTGGTGGCCATCGGCGGCCTGAACGAGCGTACGATCCCCGAGCTCGCGGGGACGGGAGCCGACGGCGCGGCGGTGGTGTCGGCCATCTTCGCGGCTGAGGATATCGAGGAAGAGACGCGTCGTTTGCGGGCGGCGGTGCAAGCAGCGCTCGGCGCATAGCCGACGCTCGCCGATAGAAAGGAAAGCGGTATGGAAGCAGTGCTCAGCATCGCGGGTTCGGATTCCAGCGGCGGCGCGGGAATCCAGGCCGATATCAAGACCATCGCCGCGCACCGCCTGTTCGCCGAGACGGCGATCACGGCGCTCACCGCGCAGAACACGCTGGGCGTGACGGGCGTGCTCGACGTCGATCCGGCGTTCGTCGCGAAGCAGATCGACGCCGTGTTCGAGGATATCCGGCCTGCCGCCGTGAAGGTGGGCATGGTGTCGTCGGCCGCCATCATAGAAGCCGTCGCCGACGCGCTCGAGCGCCACGCAGCCGCCAATATCGTGGTAGATCCCGTCATGGTGGCCACGAGCGGCGCCCGCCTCATCGGCGACGATGCGATCGAAGCTTTGAAGGCGCGCCTATTGCCGCTTGCGGACGTGGTCACGCCGAACATGCCGGAGGCTGCGGTGCTGGCCGGGTTCGAGGTTGTAGACGAGGCGTCGATGGAACGCGCCGCGCTGCGCCTTGCCGAGGCGGGGACGGGCGCTGCCCTTGTGAAGGGCGGTCATCGCCATGATCGCGCCGACGACGTGCTGGTCACGGCGGAGGGCGATGTCGTGTGGCTGCGCGCGCCGCGCGTCGACACCGAGAACGCCCACGGCACGGGCTGCACGCTCTCGTCCGCCATCGCCTGCGGGCTTGCCAAGGGTCTTCCGATGGAAGAAGCGGTGCGCGCCGCAAAGGACTACGTTCGCGGCGCCCTCGCCGCCGGCCTCAACCTGGGAAAGGGAAGCGGCCCCCTCGACCACATGTGGGAGTATTAGGTTCCGGCGGCCTTCCGGCCGCCGGAACATGCCGATGCTGCGGCCGCCCATGGCACCCGATCTCGCGGCGATGCCGAGGGCTCGCGTACCGAGGTACGCTTCACCCTCGCCATCCCCACGATCTCGGGCACCATGGCCGCCCTCGCTGACTTACTACGCCGACCTGCGCGCCCGTTTCGCGCTTAGCGCGAAGCTCCGATCCGTCACCGCTCGAACACGCACGTCCCGCCCATGAAGGTGGCCAGCACCTTCGTCTTCTGGATGTCGTCGGCGTCGCAGGCCAGCAGATTGCGGTCGAGCACGGCGATGTCGGCCAGCTTGCCCGCTTCCAGCGTGCCCAGCTCGCTGCTACGTCCTGCCGACGCAGCACTGCCCTGCGTGTAGGCGCGCAGAGCTTCGGCCATGCCGATGCGCTCGTCGGGCAGCCATCCGCCTGTCGGCTCGTGGGTGCCCGGGTCCTGCCGCGTTACCGCGCTGTACAGCACGTCCATCGAGTTCACACCTACCACGGGCGAGTCCGTGCCGAACGCCAGCACCGTGTTGTCGTCCAGCAGCGTGCGGAAGGGCCACATGTACGGAACGCGTTCGGGCCCCAGGTCGCGCTCGGGGCCGCCGGGATCCAGCGTCATGTGAGGAGGCTGCACGGCGGCCACCACCTGCAGATCGGCCAGCCGCTTCATATCCCCGGGCAGGAAGTTCTCCAGGTGCTCCAGGCAGTTTCGCCGCCCCTCCGGCAGCGGTCCGAATTTCGCGCGCGCCTCTTCGAAGATGTCGAGCGCCGCATGGATGGCCGCATCGCCGATGGCGTGGATACGCACGGGGAAGCCTTGTTCGGCTGCGGCAAGCACGTAGCGTCGCATGATCTCGGGATCTACCGTGGGTCGGCCGCAATCGCCTTCGACGTGCGCGTTCGCGTACGGTTCGGTCACCCAGGCGGTATGCTGGCTCGACACGCCGTCGAAGAACTGCTTGAAACCGGGTGCCTGCAGGCACGGACCCGTGTAGCGCGCACGCATGTCCTCGAAGCGGCTCATGTCGTCGAGCAAGGTGGGGAAGAGGTGCACGCGCGCGGTCAGCTCGCCGCGCTCCAGCAGGGATGCGTGCACGTCGTCCCGGATGAAGTCGAGCCCCGGATGGGCCATGAGCGACATGTCGCATACGCTGGTCACGCCGTTCTCGGCCAGCCGCGCGAAGAAGCCGCGGTAAGCGTCGGCCACCTCCTCGTCGGTGAACGACCCCATGATCTGCGGCATCAACTCCATGGCGGCCGCCTCGCGCACGATGCCGGTCAGCTCGCCTGTCTCGTCGCGGTCGTAGGAGCCGCCTGCCGGCGGCACGCTGTCGCGCGTGAGCCCCAGCTCGTCGAGCGCGGCCGAGTTCAGCCACAGCGTGTGCGCGTCTCCCGAGTACAGCGCCACGGGACGCGTGGGGAACGCTTCGTCCAGCGAGCGCTTCGACGGCAGCACTGGCGGGTTCCAGCGGTATTCGCGCCATCCTTGTGCCAGAAGCCAGCCGTTCGGCCGGTCTTTCGCGAACGCTTGCATGCGCGCCACGCAGTCGGTCTCGCTTTCGCCCAGGAACATGGTCGCCAAGGGCGAGGAATACACGGCCGAATGGAAGAAGTGCAGGTGCGAGTCGTGAAATCCCGGAACCACGAGCGCGTCCCCGAAGTCGTGCACCTCGGGCGCGCCCCCGCCTGCGTTCGCCTCGAGCGCGAAGGCGCGCACGTCCTCGCGCGATCCGACGGCGACGATACGATCGCCCGCGACGGCGATGGCCGCAGGTCGGGCGACGTCGCCGACTCCTGTGAACACGTTTCGGCTCTCGATGATCAGATCGATGCGCATGTGATGCTCCCTTCTATCGCGGCTGCGGCGCTACGGCAGCTCGAAACGGTACTCGTCGCCGCAGATGGTTTGCTTGATCTTGCCTTCGCACACGAGGTGCACGAGGTGGGCCATCGTCTCGCCCATCGAGAAGAACTTCTGGTCGAGCGGCCATTCGTTCCAATTCTCGTAGCGCCACTTGGCATGCGACGATATCGATACGATGTCGTCGTGGCCGGCGGCCACGAGGTCGTACAGTTCCTGGAGGCGCTCCCCATGATGCGCTATCAGGAACATGACGCGTTCGCGCAGTCCGGTGTAGGGCGTTCCGTGAGCCGGAAGCACCAGATCGACGTCGTACGAGTACATCTTCCCCAAGCTCTCCAAGAACTCCTCGAGGGCGTTGTACGCGGGGAACCACGACGAAACCGACGGCGTTATGCGCTCCAGCACGTGGTCGCCGATGATCATGAGCTTGCGGTCGGGCTCGTACAGGCAGATATGCCACGGATCGTGTCCTGGCGTTTCGATCACCTCGAACGAGAAACTTCCGGCGCGCAGCACATCGCCTTCGTGCAGGTAGATGAGATCGGGCTTGCACGTCAGCGGCAGCAGCTCGGCCGATATGTGCAGGCGATGCTTGCCCTTGCGGAACACGAGCCCGCTTTGCTGCGGCGTCGCCGCCTTGCGAAGCAGGGGGCCGAACACGTTCGCTTGCATCTGCATGAGATTCTCCACCTCTTTGAACGAGTGGAGGTTCGCATACACGCGCATACCGTCGCGGTAGATCCGATCGAGATTGCCCGTATGGTCGGGATGGGAATGCGTCAGGACGATCTCGACGGTGTCCCAGGTTCGCCCGAGGGATTCCAACGCCTTGTCAAGCGCCTTCTCGCATGCCGGGTGGTTGAAGCCAACGTCGATGATCGTAGTCGTCTCGTCTCCAAGGACGATGTAGGAGTTCAGCGCCTGCAGGGGGTTATGGGGAAGCGGCACGCGTACGCGGTAGAGCCCGGGACAGATCAGCAGGGGCTCGCCGAACGGCAGTTCCGCAGGGGCGCCAGCTGGCGGGGTCTCGGGTGCGCGGTTCTGTTCTTGCTCCATGAGGTTTCCTTTTCTCTTCGTTCGCCGCCATTGTACGACAGCATGCGCGGCCGGCGGTAGAAGGCTTTAGGCGAGAAGGGCGTAAGGCACCGTAATTCCGCAAGATGGCACATTTTGGCACACGAAAGACGATCGAAAAGAAAAAGGTCAGGAGCTTGCGCGCTCCTGACCTGCAATTTCTTGGTAGCTCCGACCGGATTCGAACCGGCGACCTCCGCCTTGAGAGGGCGGCGTCCTAAACCGCTAGACGACGGAGCCACATAGTGCGCTGTGCAGTATACCGTAAAAATGGCTGGGGTGGAAGGAGTCGAACCCTCACATACGGTACCAGAAACCGCTGTCCTGCCATTAGACGACACCCCATCGGCTAACCGATGTGCTCCTGTTGTTTTGAACAACAGTCGCAAGCGCGAGTTGGTATATTACGGGGTATGCGGCGCTTCGTCAAGCCTTATCGGCAAATTATTTTGGAAAAGTTGATGAATTGGATGGTCGGACAGGACGCAAGCGTGCGATTTCCCGGCGTTTACCAGGTGTTTATCCGTTCAAACCGTCTTCGTAGCCCACGGTCACGTGCATGGCGTCGCAGAAGGGCTTGTTGCGCGACGCGCCGCAGCGGCACAGCGCATAGCGGTTGCGTAGCTCGTACTCGGTGCCGTCCGCGCCGACGAGCGGGATGCCGCCGCGCACGTACAAAGGGCCGCTCACGCCTTCCTCGGGGTCTTCGAGCAGGGCGATGGAGGGGCCGAGCTCCGGCTCGTACATCGCTCCGGTCTCCGAATCGACGTGCACGAGCCTTCCGGCTGGGCAGTCGGTGGACTCCTGGACAGCCTCGCGCTTCAGGCGCTCGTCGCCGGACAGCTCGGTGAGCGTCCATACGTCGCCGTCCTCGCGGTGGCAGAAGCGGGCGAACGCGCAACGGTTGTCATCGTACAGCGTCACCCCGGGGCCAGGGTAGATGTCGGCGCGCTCCTCGAACGACGCGCGCGACGCGGTTTCCGCGCCGTGGAAGCCGGCGGCAACGTGCGAGCCGTCGCAGAACGGCGGCGTGCTCGTCTGCCCGCAGCGGCACAGCGCGTAGGTTTCCTGGTGGGGAAAGGCGCGCGCCGTGCGGTACTCGCGATGGCCGCCGACGGGGGTGATGACCTCCTGGGTCAAGGGCACCCCTCCGTTTACGAGATACGGTCCGTTGAGGGATATCGTGATGCTCATGCGATCGACGGGGGCGTCGACGGCGGCTTCCGGCTGCGACTGGGCGGTTGCGGAGGGTGTGGTCATGAGGTGCCTCGCTTTCCAGGGATGATCGTGATGCGCGTATGTCAGTATAGAAAGCGAACGCGTGCAGCGATCGGCATGCGGGAAGCCGTCACCGGGCGGTGGCTCGGCCGTTATAGAGGGGCTCGATCTTCATGCTCGGCACGCCATTCCTCTATGAAAGCGCGCAAAGCGCACGCCTCGTTGTCGATGCGCTCGTCCATGACGGCGTCGAGCGCATCCGACAAGGCGAGGCCGACGAGGGGACCCTGCGGCACGCCGAGCTCGATGACGTCGCGACCGTCGATGGCTAGCTTCTTCAGCGAGAACGCCTCGTCGGCGGCGAGGATCTCGGACAGGATGCGCTCCAGCTCGTCGGCATCGGACACGCGGTCGATGCAGCGAGGCGCCTGGCCGCGCGCGTCCCCGCGTTTGAGGTCGCACAGGGCGGCGAACAGCTCGACGTTGCCGCCCAGGCGCGAAAGCGCGCGCTTCACGGCTTTCGGCGTGCGATCGATCACGTCGTCGTGGCGTTCGACCAGCGTCAGCACCTGTGCGGCGAACGCCGACGACAGCGCGAGTCGGCCCATGATGCCGCGCGCCAGCATCACGCTGATGGCGGCGTGCCCGTAGAAGTGCCCCGTCCCGTCTTCGTCGGTGAAGAACGCCGCGGGCTTGCCCATGTCGTGGAACAGCGCTGCCCAGCGGACAAGCGGGTAAGGCGGCACGCCGTCCAGCACGCGCGCTGTGTGTTCGAGCACGTCGTATATATGGTACGGCGTGCGTTGCTCGAAGCCTTTCATGGCCACGAGCTCGGGAAGCACGGCAGCCAGCACGTCGACCGTGGCCGTGAGCGCGCGTCCGGCATGCTCTCCAAGCAACAGGCGCTGCAACTCGTGGGTGATGCGCTCGGTGGAGATGCGGGGCAGCAGCCCCTTGTTCGCCAGCATGCCTTCGAAGGTGTTCGGATCGATGGCGAAGCCCAGCTCCGCGGCGAACCGGCAGGCGCGCAGCATGCGCAGGGCGTCTTCGGAGAAGCGCCGATCGGGGTCGCCTACGGCTCGGATGATCCGCGCCTCCAAATCGGCGTGTCCGCCGTAGGGGTCGAACAGGCCGCGCGCAGGGTGATAGGCTAGGGCGTTCATCGTGAAATCACGGCGCGCGAGATCTTCGGCGATGGTGCGCACGAACGATACCTGGTTCGGATGACGCGCGTCGGCATAAGCGCCGTCGCTGCGGTACGTGGTGACTTCCAGCGCCTGTTCGTCGACGATCACGGTGAGCGTGCCGTGCGCGGTTCCGGTCTCGTGGGTGCGATAGCCTTGCCCTTCGAAAACGCGCTGCACGTCCTGCCAGTGAGCCTGCGTGGCGATGTCAATATCGGAGGAAGGCCGCCCGAGCAGCGCGTCGCGGACGTATCCGCCCACTATCCACGTCTCGAAGCCGGCGTTTTCGAGCGCATCGAGGGCGGCAAGCGTGCGCTGCGGCAAAGGGATGACGACGGTCGGATCGAGGTCGGGCTGGTTCGGCATGGCGCAAGCTCCTTTCATTCGCTTCCTATACTAATATAAGCGAGCGTTCGTCCTAACCGCAAAGCCATGCGGTCACGACTTCGTCGGCCCGACGGCACGAAGCCCTTGTCCGAAAAAAACCCGAAATGCCCCCTTGCGCCCGGGGCCGGAAGCGGGTAACATGCTCGGGCTGCCTTCTCCGCGGGAGAGGGGGAGGGCGGCGGCGGGGCCCCGCGGCCCCCCGGCGCCGGAAGGCGCCGGGAAAAAAGTCCGAGAATCTCGAAAAAAGTTCTTGACGGCGGGGCAACGGACGCGTAATATATCTCCTTGCGCTTCGGGTGGAACCGAAAGCGACGGGGCCCCGGGAGGGGCGCCGCAGAACCTTGAAAACCGGATACTGAACAGCGAAGAAGAGAAAAGCCAAGCAAACGATTCTTGCGAACGGAAACCCG
>NZ_WWRZ01000029.1:0-1397 GCF_009875595.1 Eggerthella sp. BIOML-A1
GTTCAGCTTCTATCCGCTTCTTCCAGTAATCATTGGCCATCTTCAATCACTTCCTGACCGTCATCTGCAAGATCCTTGTCAGTCATTCGCTTGTTCTTTTCAAGTTTCTTGGAAAGCAGGCTTGAGCTTTCTTCCTCTTCAGCCATCTTAGCCAGCTCATTTTTTGGGTTATCCACAATAGACAGAACAGAAAGCTTGGTTGTGTTTGAAACTTGTCCAGCTAGATTTGCAACAATGCTAGACTCTTCAAGGATATTCCTTGGCACATTGCGTGTGAAATTGTACTTGATACCAGTCCAACCATCACTTGGCACTTTTGCCATTGGCACGTTGAAAACAATCTCATACAATCGATTGAATGCGGACTGCATTTTACGGTCTTTCATCTTGGCCAGATTGTCCATGGCTTGCAGTTTGAAAGCTAGGGCAGTCCCTGAAGCATTTCCAAAGTCTTCCTCAGACAGATTGGCAACCATAGAAACTGCAAAGATAGACTCTTTGAGCAATGCGATCAGATTTTCTTGGGTAGTGTCTGAATTCGGCTTCTCAAGGAAACCGACCTCAGGCAATGCGCCATCACCATTTTTCCACAAGTTGAAAATGCGGTTTTCTCTGATTTGGTCAGCCATGCCATCTTTAAGCTCTACACCTACAATCTTCAAGTAAGCGTCAGCAAAGTAGTCAACGTCATTGGCTTTCTCGCTAGCAGCCTTGTTCAGAGCGTTGATGAGCGTTTTGACACTATCAAAGATACCTTGACGCTCTTCATTTTCAATCATTTCTACAACTGGCAATTTGCCGTAAATGTGGGGAGTGCGTTCATGGAATGTCACACTTCCTCCTAGCTGGAACGTTGTTTCAATGACTTCAGCAGACGTGATAACCTGACCATATCCATTGACTTCTCCATCATTGAAGGCATATCTGACCGCAAATAGTGGCTTTTCTTGAATACTGTTATCATGAACAATGAACATGTTGACTGGACTGTTGTAGGTTGTTCTGGTATTTCCTTCCTCGTCCTGATAGACATATAGGAAAGCATGGCCAAAAATATCTGCAATCTTTGCTAGCTCAAACTCATTGTCTTCCATGTCATTCAATTTGCGGAAATCATCAATGAATTTGCTTGTAGTATCGTCATCATGCGTGATTTTGACCGGGATACCGATTTGGTAGCCACTGAATGTGTCAACAATGTACTTGGCATAGTTAATGACAAGCCTATTGTCTGGCTTCCAGCTGTCCTTTTTAGGTGCTTTCAAAATATCATGCTTTGACATGTACATATTTTCATTCTCAATGTACCCTCTAAGCAATCTTGATTGATGAAGCTCCACTGCTTCTGACACCAATTCTGCTGGTGTCAGAAGCAGTGGAGCTTCATCAATCAAGAT
>NZ_WWRZ01000030.1:0-1334 GCF_009875595.1 Eggerthella sp. BIOML-A1
GGGTTATAGGCAAGAAAGTGTGTCCGTTTTAGGGGTGTAAGGGCAGGTCAAACCCTCGATAAACCATCGTTTAAATTTCGGAGGCAGGTTTAAGTGCCTGGCAAGAATGTGTGTCCGCTTTCGACTTGACACCGCAGGTCAGAGGCCGTAAACCGCCCTCTTAAATTCCGTGGTTCAATCACGGGATGAAGAAGATACTGTGCCCTGCGTGCGGGGGCGACACGAAACGCAACGGGAAGACCTCGTCGGGGGCGACTCGTTGGCGCTGCAAGGCATGCGGCGCATCCACCACGCAACGTTACGACAACGAGCCTAAACTGCTAGAGCTGTTCCTGAGGTGGCTGCTCTCGAAAAAGACCCAAGGCGAGTTCGGCATGCCCGGACGCACCTTCCGGCATCTCACGAATAAGTTCTGGGACCTGTGGCCCGTGGCTCCTGTCTGTGACGAGGTCCACCACGTGGTGGAGGTGGATGGCCTTTGGCTGGGGCGCGACGTCGTGATTATGATCGCCTGCACCGAGAAGCACGTGATCGGCTGGCATCTAGCGAGAAGCGAGAACGCGCAGGCGTGGGCGGCGCTCATGGCGCGCATAGCCCCTCCCGACGTCGTGATTACCGATGGCGGAAAGGGGTTCGAGAAGGCGAGACGCGCCGTGTGGCCGAACACACGCGTGCAGCGCTGCGTCTTCCATGCGTTCTGTCAGGTGAAGCGCCAGACCACGACCAGGCCGCGGCTCCAGGCGGGCGTTGAGCTCTATGGCATCGCCAAGAAGCTCATGCGCATAGGTAGCCTCAACGAAGCTGCGGAGTGGCTTGCGGGCTTCTCTAATTGGTGCACGGCATGGGAAGGATTCCTAAAGGAAAAAGAGGTGGTTGACGGGCGGATCCGCTACAAGCACGAGAGGCTGCGCACTGCGCGCGGCGGGCTTCTGAAGCTTTGTAGGGCCGGTACCCTATTCACCTATCTCGACGAAGGCTTGCTCGAGGGAGGACCTGTTCCGGCGACTACGAACAGGATCGAAGGCGGCGTGAACGCCCAGATCCGCCACATGCTGCGAGAGCATCGGGGATTGAGGCTGACGAGGCGCGTCAAGGCGGCGTTCTGGTGGTGCTATATGGACCTTGAAGCCCGTGCAAGCCCGAAAGAGATCCTGAAGGAAATGCCGACGGACGTCCTGATTGCTGAGTTTTATCGAGCAGCTGCCGAAGCTAGCGAAAAAGATGAAGCGGTGGGGCGCTGGGGCACTGCTGTGCAATGGAATGACCTGCATGCAAGCGGCCCTTATCGCATGGATTACGATTAGGCTCTGGACACACTTTCTTGCCTATAACCC
>NZ_WWRZ01000031.1:0-1325 GCF_009875595.1 Eggerthella sp. BIOML-A1
ATCATCGCCTTGAAGTTCTCGAAGTTGCGGTACCCCCTCGCCGCGCGCTTGACCGACTGGATGACGGAGTTCAGCCCCTCCAGGATCGAGTTGGTCCTCCTGAAGTCGAAGTAGGCGAGTATCTCCTCGCGGTTCTTGGCGATCGTCTTCGCAACCGGCTTCATGGGCGCGAGGTTGGAGTGCGCCATCCAGCTTGTCAGCGCATCAAGGGCTTCAGCCGCCTCGGCTCGCGAGGTGCACTCGTAGATGCGCTGCATGGCTTCTTTCATGGCGCACGCGCGGCCGGTCTTAAGGTTCTCTTTTGCGAGTTCGCGCTTGCGCGATAGCTGGGAGGCTTTCAGATTGGCTTCGTTTTTAAGCCAGAGCCAGCGGGTTCGCTTCAGGAGATCCCGCTTGCCCTCGGACTCCCGCGCTTCGGCGGCGCGCACCTTATCGACCGCCTTGGTGAACAGCTGGATCACATGGAAGCGGTCGGCTATGCGGGCGGCCTGCGGCATGTGGACGGCGATGCCGCTCGCGAACGAAGGGGATAGGTCGCAGGTAACGGCCTCCACGGCCTCTGCGTCCCCTCCATGTGCGGCCAAGTCGTCCGCGAACCCTGCAACGGTTCCCGCGTCGCGTCCCTCTTGCACCGACACGACGCGGCGTGCGTCCAAGTCGACGAATGCGGAAAGGTAGTCGTGCCCTCGCTTTTTGGCGGTCTCGTCGACGCCCACCGCGCGCACGTCCGAGTAGTCCGCATGCGCGCATGCTCGCGCCACGCATGCCCTTATCGCCCGCCAAAGCCTCGTGTCCGTTTCACCTAAAAGCTCTCCTATGGCGCTCACCGTCAGCCCTGAGAGCGCCATGACGACGACCTGGGCGGCGAACAGGGCCGTGAAGTGCTTGGCGTCGTCGGCCTCCCAGGGAACGCGCACGGTGACGACGCCGTGGATCGGGCACCCGACCCTGGGGACCTTGCAGTGGACGATCGTCCTGTACTGCCAGATGTCGAGGTGGCGCCACTCGCGCTCGCGGGTGTCGTAGACGCCGTGCATGCCCCCGCACGCGGTGCAGAACATGGCCGAGCCCGTCGCTCGCTCCACGAAGACGTGCAGCTCGTCTTTGCCCCCTGCGACCTCCCTGAACTCCGCATCGACGACCTTCCATTCGGGGCCGAGGTTCAAGGACTTCTCGAAAAGAGCCGCGAGCATTGCCGCTTGGGTGTTCATGTCTGCTCCGATTCCGTAGCGCCGTCTGCGTGTCCCATGGTACCGCTTGCAGCTCCATAAGGTGGGCTCCCTAGCAAGTTCGCCCTGTCAAACCACTAGAAACAGCGAAGGGCC
>NZ_WWRZ01000032.1:0-1270 GCF_009875595.1 Eggerthella sp. BIOML-A1
AGCGTATTCACTTCTTGCCATATCTTTTGCCTGCTCCCAGCTATAAGCCAGTACATGGTAAAAATGTTGCGTACGGTGATTTAATCCCCAATTACATGTAACACGATAAAATTTCAATTCATTTCCAATGGACCATAAGTGGGGTAATCGTCTGCCAGATTCGTACATATCTCTATCAACTCTCGCTATCTGTGGTTTGTTCATCTTCTTCTCCAAATTCTATTCCTAACCTTTTTACGGTTGCGATTGACGGCAAGTGTGAACGTTGCTACCGCTACATTAGATGGCGTGTATCTAAGTTCAGCGTCCTTGGTCATTCTTCCAACCAAACAAATTGAATTAATCATACTAATTCACCTCTTTTCCATTTGTATATGAATACTTTCTGATACTTGTCTAATTTCCATGATTACCATCCACACTGTTCAGCCAGCTCTTCTTGACTAAGTGGCTTAATATTTTGATAACCGCTGACTTGATAATTTTTCTTGTATTCAAAGCCAGCTTGTGCAAGTGTTGCCTTAAAGTGTTCTTTTTCATCTGCACTTTCAAAATACACTTCCAAGGTCATTTTTTGCTTGTATTGTTTTAAGCCATTTTCAGCCTCTCTGAGAGCTTCAATGTCATTCTTGGGCGATTGTCCATTTTCCAAGATTTCGCCTGTTTCTGGGTCAAAATGACGGCTTTCTGTTGAAACTTGAGCTTGTTCCTGTTCTTTTGCTCGCTGAGTGGCTAGAAGTTGCTCTCTTTCTTCCTCAGCTCTTCGCGTTTCTGCTTTCTGCTTTTCAAACTGATAATCTGCCATGATTTGTTGCATTACATCAGCCAAAGACATTGACTGTAACATACGAATGTACGGTTGGTCAGTCATACCGTACTCAGCACATTGCCCGGAGATGGTGGCTTTTTCTTTTTCATGCTCTTGTTGTTTTTGATATTCAAATGTGACCATGTCCTCAAGAGATTTCATGGTGACTTTCTTCAAGGTCACACCATCCGCCATAAAGTCGCCAGCCTTGATATATTCAAGGGCTTTTTCATCAAAGATACGTGGGTCAAGCATGTACTCGGCTGCTTTATTAGCCAGGTAACTCTTGACAGTATCAAGGCGGACAGCTTTCTGATGGTCTTCAAATTCCTTGACATCAGACGCAATCTTATCAATGACTTTGTCCATTGGTTCGCTGGTGTCCTTGATATACTTGTCAAACTCATCAGCAGACTGTGACAGCTCACGTTTAATCTTGATACGTTCATCAGAGATTTGTTT
>NZ_WWRZ01000033.1:0-1197 GCF_009875595.1 Eggerthella sp. BIOML-A1
AGGCGGCGCCGGAAGCGCTGCCGGAGAAAGGAGACTGTCATGGCGAAGATAGTCAATTCTTGGAACGACTGGGATCCGCTGAAGCGCGTGATCGTCGGCCTGTGCGACAACTCGGTCATCCCGCCCGAGGAGCCCGCGACCTCCGAGAAGGTGCCGGTCGACTCCGAGATGCGCGGCATGTGGGGTCTCCGCCCGCTGCGCACGGTCGAGGTCGGCAACGCCTGCCTCGAGAACCTCGTGAAGGCGCTCGAGGAGCGCGGCGTGGTCGTCGACCGCCCGACGCCCCTGCAGTGGAACCAGGCCATCGGCACGCCCGACTTCCGCAACGACTCGATGATGACCTGCATGCCGCCCCGCGACATCCTGCTCACCATGGGCAACGAGATCATGGCCTCCGCCAACTCCTTCCGCTGCCGCTACTTCGAGTACCTGGCCTACTGGCCGCTCATGAAGCAGTACTTCGACGAGGACCCGGACTTCCTGTGGACCCAGGCCCCGCGCCCGCGCCTGACCGACAAGTCCTACAAGCACAACTACTACGACGAGAAGATCTCGCTGGAGGAGCGCCTGGTGCGCACCGCCAACAAGGACTTCGTCACGACGGAAGTCGAGCCGATGTGGGACGCCGCCGACGTCATGCGCATGGGCAAGGACCTGTTCATCCAGCACGGCCTGACCACGAACCGCACGGCCATGGACTGGTTCCAGCGCTACTACCCCGAGCACCGCGTGCACGCCGTGAACTTCCCGGGCGACCCCTACCCGATCCACATCGACGCGACCTTCGTGCCGCTGCGCCCCGGCCTGATCATCAACAACCCGCAGCGCAAGCTGCCCGAGGAGCAGCGCGCGATCTTCGAGGCCAACGACTGGCAGATCGTCGACGCCGCCCAGCCGGCCCACTCCGAGCCGCCCGAGTTCTGCTACAGCTCCGTGTGGCTGTCCATGAACTGCCTGGTGCTCGACCCGAAGACGGTCATCGTGGAGGCCTCCGAGGTCTACCAGCAGGAGGAGATGGACAAGCTCGGCATGAACGTCATCCCCGTCGACCTGCGCGGCGCCTACGCCTTCGGCGGCGGCCTGCACTGCTCCACGGCCGACGTCTACCGCGAGGGCGAGTGCCTCGACTACTTCCCGAACCGCGTCGCCGACCCGACCCTGGTTCGCCCGGAGATGTGGAACGACTAGTCGCGTAGC
>NZ_WWRZ01000034.1:0-1093 GCF_009875595.1 Eggerthella sp. BIOML-A1
GGAGTATTCGGGGAGTTTAGCAGCAATTTCATTCATAAGTGTGCGCAGCGACTCAACGGTTGTAGAAGCGCTATTAAGTTGGTCTACAGCCTGCTTGATAATAATCTTTGTAATGTCATCCTTAGGAAGTACAGGAACAAGTTCCTTGGCTTTTCCATAGATTTCTTCAGCTTTCAATTGACTGAAGTTGTACTTCTTGCGTTTGCACCAGTTTTGATAATGACCGATAAAGGCATTCCGGGACATTTTACGGACACAATCCACGTGCCAGTATGTAGAGGCAAAATCGACCCATTTCTGACGGCCATCACTGCGCGCAGGGCTGTCAAAGTAGGTGTTAACACCAGGATAGGTTTGGTCAAGGATTCCGATAAGATTATTCTTCATAGCCGTCCTGTGCTTCATGTAAAACCCAAACTGACGGTTCATGGTTTTAAGCTGATTGCGTAGTTCATCCATAACACTATACTGTTTAAGATTTTGCCACTTGTCAAGAGCATATCTGGCGATTTTAACTGCATCAGCTTTATCAGATTTAACTTTACGAAGAGAATCATTATCAAAATCTTTGATAAGTTTTGGGTTAATGGCACTGACAAAAAGGTTTGCCTGCGAAAGCTGATGAGCAAGGGCTTCATAATAACGCCCTGTATGTTCCATTACGATTCGGGACTCACCTTCAACAGAGTTGATGAGCGCTACAAGTGAATTGATAGCGCTGCTTGTGTGTTTGACCTCGAAGGGTGCAGAAACAATTTCGCCATAAGGCCGCATGATAGCAACCATACTTTTTCCCTTTGAAATATCAATACCTACTGCGTTCATAAATTGTCACTCCTTAAGATTTTGGCAATGGATAAGTGCCAGCTTTACTCATTGCCTATTCAATCTACTGTGGTGTGACACGAATGCGCCTATGACGATTCAACCTGCATAAAACGAACGCTGCGAATGAGGAGCTGGTTATCAGTCTGCATTACGGACGCGTAGTCCAAGAAAGGAGAAGATATCCAATTGCCTCCTACATTCTAACAGCTTAAGCAATAAGATGGATAAGTCCTTACTGGCCGTAAGGAATATTAACCATAAATAC
>NZ_WWRZ01000035.1:0-1066 GCF_009875595.1 Eggerthella sp. BIOML-A1
CCATTGTGTTTTATTTGACTTCATGGTAAAATACATTTGTATTATTAAGTAAGTGCCTGATTGCCGTCAGGTTCTTTTTTGCGTCCTTAACCTGGTAAATACTCCTGATTGAGAAATTTGTTGATAAAATACTGCTGACCCTTGCCAGTAATAAGAGGTGTCTTGTTTACTGTGATATGACCGTCTGAGTGGGTGATACTGGTTTCTTTAACTCTGATAAGCCCAAGCTCTACGCTTTTCTGTGTAGGCATGTTCCAATCACGACCATTACGCTTGATAAGATAACCGTGGTTGCGTAGCCAAGTAAAGAGGCGTGTTGCTCCAATATCTACCCCATTCTGTTTAAGTAGTTTTGCAAGCTCCCCAACCAAGATAGATGTGTGGCTGGCACTAACAGCGTCTGCAAACAGCACCTTAGGACGGTCTGCTTCAATTTGCGCCTGTAACGTGTGGACTTTCTTATCAGCCATAAGTAACGCTCTTGCCATGATTTTTTCAGGGCTGTTGAAATCTTTTTCAACTTGGATGAAGTATTTGCGTACTTTAGCGCCTTCATCTGTTTTTGAAATCATAGCAAGATTTTTAGAAGCATCCAATGATAGAGCGTAGTCTTGGATTTCTTTCGTACCACCATATTGATTTAGCTGTGTAGTTGTAACTACGGGGCTAAAATCATAACCTTCTTCTAAAATTTTGAAATTTTGTTCTACCCATTGGCTGAATCTTGTTTTTACTTTTAAACTTTTATGCAATTCTCTTGCACTTACAATTGGTTCGTGATTTTCGTTAAGTGTGATGTTAATAAGTTCGTTCATGTTGCTTCCTTTCTATTTCACGTTTTGTGAAGTATTATCGATAAAAATTTCGCTAATACTTTTATGAAAGAAATTAGCGATTTTAAACATTTCCGAAGAAGAAAAATCTATTCTACCAAGCTCTTTATTTCGGTAAGAAACAGATGATTTTCCAATTATATCAGCAAGTCGTTCCTGCGAAACATTGTTTTCTTTTCGGAGTTGATACAATTTAATTTGCATTTGACCCAAATCTTTCTCCTTTCTAATTT
>NZ_WWRZ01000003.1:0-2500 GCF_009875595.1 Eggerthella sp. BIOML-A1
CGCGAGCGCGACGCCCTATCCTCCCACAGCCTGACGCTGCAGTACTTTCGGCGATGGCGGGCTTAACTTCCGGGTTCGGAATGGGACCGGGTGATCCCCGCCTCCATGGTCGCGCTCGCGCAGGGCGTTCCCGCGCGGGCCTGTATGGCCCCGTCAGGGCCGCGGGATCCCCCCGCGCCACCCTGGCGGCTGCACAGCGCTCGTGACTTTCGCGATCGCACAACCCGAGGGCCGTGCATGTACTGGAAGAAGAGCTCGGGCTATTAGTACCGCTCGGCTGAGGCGCTCGCACGCCTTGCACCTGCGGCCTATCGACCAGGTGTTCTGCCTGGGCCCTTACCGGAAAGAGGACTCATCTTGGAGACGGCTTCCCACTTAGATGCTTTCAGCGGTTATCCGTGCCGGACGTAGCTAGGCAGCCGTGCCGTTGGTCGACAACTGCTGCACCAGAGGTCCGTCCACCCCGGTCCTCTCGTACTAGGGGCAGACCTCCTCAATCCTCTTGCGCCTGCGGAGGATAGGGACCGAACTGTCTCACGACGTTCTAAACCCAGCTCGCGTACCGCTTTAAATGGCGAACAGCCATACCCTTGGGACCGACTTCAGCCCCAGGATGCGATGAGCCGACATCGAGGTGCCAAACCTTGCCGTCGATGTGGACTCTTGGGCAAGATCAGCCTGTTATCCCCGGAGTACCTTTTATCCGTTGAGCGACGGCCATTCCACTCTGTGCCGCCGGATCACTAGAACCGACTTTCGTCTCTGCTCGGCTTGTGGGCCTCGCAGTCAAGCCCGCTTGTACTCTTGCGCTCTGCGAACGGTTGCCGACCGTTCTGAGCGGACCTTTGCGCGCCTCCGTTACGTTTTGGGAGGCGACCGCCCCAGTCAAACTACCCGCCTGACACGGTCCCCCCGCCGGATCACGGCCGGGGGTTAGATCGCCGACGCGACGAGGGCAGTATTCCAAGGTCGGCTCCGCCCGGGCTGGCGCCCGGGCTTCGCAGCCTCCTGCCTATCCTCTACGCGCCGAGCCAACGATCAATGTCAAGCTGCAGTAAAGGTTCACGGGGTCTTTCCGTCCTTCCGCAGGTAATTCGCATCTTCACGAATAATACAATTTCACCGGGTCCATGGTTGAGACAGCGCCCAAATCGTTACGCCATTCGTGCAGGTCGGAACTTACCCGACAAGGAATTTCGCTACCTTAGGACCGTTATAGTTACGGCCGCCGTTTACTGGGGCTTGGCTTCAGAGCTTCGCCTTTCGGCTGACCCATCCGCGTAACCTTCCAGCACCGGGCAGGCGTCAGACCCTATACGTCGCCTTACGGCTTTGCAGAGTCCTGTGTTTTTGATAAACAGTCGCTTGGGCCGTTTCGCTGCGACCCCCGGCCGCTCGGGGAGCAAGTCCCTCCACCGCCAGGGGCACTCCTTCTCCCGAAGTTACGGAGTCAGTATGCCGAGTTCCTTAACCATGGTTCTCCCGATCGCCTCGGTATGCTCTACCTGCCCACCTGTGTCGGTTTTGGTACGGGCGCCTGCGTCCCTTCCTAGAGGTTTTTCTCGGAAGCATGGGCTCGCCGACTTCAGCATAAGCTTTCGTCTCGCGTCTCAGGCTTTCTGCGGAGCTGATTTCCATGCTCCGCGCCCTACGCGCTTTCACGGGGACGTCCAGAACCCCGCTCGGCTACCCTTCTCCGTCACCCCGTCGGTGATAGCGGTCCGCAGGCGGTACAGGAATGTCCGCCTGTTGCGCATCGGCTACGCCTCTCGGCCTCGCCTTAGCTCCCGACTGACCCTGGGAGGATTAGCCTTGCCCAGGAACCCTTAGGCTTACGGCGGCGGCGTTTCTCGCGCCGCTCTCGTTACTCATGCCAGCATTCTCACTTCCCCGCGCTCCACCGAGGGTCGCCCTCTCGGCTTCTCCGCTGCGGGGAAAGCTCCCCTACCACTAATATAGATTAGTCCGCCGCTTCGGTACCATGCTTAGCCCCGTGAATTGTCGGCGCATGTCCACTTGACCAGTGAGCTGTTACGCACTCTTTAAATGCATGGCTGCTTCTAAGCCAACATCCTGGTTGTCTAGGCAAACGCACATCCTTTGCCACTCAGCATGGATTTGGGGACCTTAGCGGGCGGTCTGGGCTGTTTCCCTCTCGAACACACAGCTTAGCCCACATGTTCTGACTCCCGGCCTCTGATCCGGCGGCATTCGGAGTTTGGTTCGTGTCGGTAGGCGGTGAAGCCCCCTCGACGATCCAGTGCTCTACCGCCGTCGGAGAACGGCCGAGGCTAGCCCTAAAGCTATTTCGGGGAGAACGAGATATCTCCGGGTTTGATTGGCCTTTCACCCCTATCCACGGGTCATCCCCTCCGTTTTCAACCGAAGTGGGTTCGGCCCTCCACGGGGTCTTACCCCCGCTTCAGCCTGCCCATGGATAGCTCACCCGGCTTCGCGTCTGCAGCATGCGACTCTATCGCCATCTTAAAGGCTCGCTTTC